>JAQWLN010000010.1 GCA_029247265.1 Fuerstiella sp. | reverse complement strand
TATCATGTGGCCACCGACAAACGAATCGATCTTGCCGATTTTCATTTGCCAAAGGCGTACGCAGGAGAATGGCGAGTCGACACCCATCCCCGACTCAGTCGTGACGGCCGTACGGTGTGTATCGATGCCGTTGACGGAACGAACGGTCGGCAGTTATGTCTGATCGATATCAGTAGTGTGGTCAACAATCATCGCTAATACCGTATCGAACGCAGATTCGGAGAAGCGAACAGCCGAGGCGCGCGAAGCGGCGTTGCCTGCCGACGTTCAGTGATCGTGGCACCCTGTCGGCAACAATGTTCCGTTCCTTCAGTCTTCGGTTTGTCTGACTGCGCTATCCGTTTATCAGCCTGTTGCACATACAGCTACGGTGCAGGTCAGTATCAGCACGGCAGCTTTGGGAGCATGCTTCTGCAGCAGTACATGACCCCGGCGGAATTTTCGTAAACGTGCACTGCTTTCACTTCGGCTACGCCTCAGCCTCCGTTCCAGCAGTACACGTCCCTGCAAACCTGACTCTCATTAACACTGGACCAAAGAACTCAGGCAAATGCGAAGCGGTCAACCAGGAGTTGGCGCAGGACGATATGCTTCCATCCGGCGGTGGTGATGATTGTTCATGGCGTCTATCGTTCCCATACGAACCTGACGTTCGCATCAGACGATTCTTCTATGCCACGTCAGGCGCTGACCGTCTGCTTCTTCAGAACGGCAAAACCGGAAAACACATTTGTCCGGTGAAATCTCCGGAATATCGGTGGTTTTCTGGAAGCGGTGAGCCGACGTCCGGCAGTCTCGACACGGCCATCAAAATCTTCGCCCCGAGAAAATTTACCCCGGAACTCGCATGTTCGCGCCAAGTCGCTCGGGAACAGGGCCGATAAGTCCAAAGTCCATCATGTTTCTTTCCCTGGCGATGGAACACTTCAGGCCGAATCTGGCCAGGGACCGGATACAGCGAACAGCCTGCAGCAAGACGGATCCTGTTTTGCGCCGCCGCGTGACAAAAGACTGCCAACAGCCGGAACCATCCGAGCTGTCGCAACCCCTCCAGCGTGATATTCTTCGGGAGAATCTCTATGCCAGTGTTACGAGGTGTTTATTCGTGCAGCGAGACCGATGATTATGTGCATGTCAGCATCGGGGACGAGTTTGCCGCCGGGGCGTGGTCGACTTCGGAGCCCGTGCTGCGGGAGCTGATTGGTCAGTTGATTCGTTCAAAGTCTCAAGCTGTGCTATTGAATCTTTCTTCACTGAGCAATACGAACAGCGCAGTGGTGACAGCGATCATCCGGATCTGGAAGCGAATTGTTGCCAGCGGGGGCCGCATGGTCATTTTTGCGCCGTCGGAAGAAACTCGCCGTACGCTGCACCTTGCGGGGTTGTGCGGACGGTTGGATATTGCCGACGATGCAGGTGATGCGCTGCACCAGTTGGGACTCTCCCGAGCAGCACGGTTAACACGTCGGGAAACAATGCTGCTTCAATGGATTTCTCCTGTCGCGGCGGCCGCCGCGGTGGTCTCGCTTGTTTTCATGCTGCTGTCGCTGAGTCCCGCGGACTTTCAACCGTCGGTCGTGTTTGTGCTGATCATGAGTGCGGTCATCGCAAGTTGCGGAGGGTGGCTTGCGGCTGTTCGGGAAATGGGAGCATTTCGTAATCTCTCGTGGCTGGTTTCAGCCACGGGGGTAATGACACTAATCACGGCCATTGGACAGTGGTCTGTCTGAGAGCGGAATCGGACATAGCTCTGAGCCGGTGAGAAATTCGGCCGCGCTGACGTCAGGGTGCTTTCTGCAAGGCGTTACGACTGCCGCGGAACGACCATATTCGATTGCCTGCTGCGCCAGTCGATTTAATGTGGTCACTCGCGTTCTGTAAGATGTTAAAAAAACAGCCTGTGTGCAACATGCGATTGTGTACACGGTGGTATCGGTTCGCAATTCTCCTGGCTCCGGCCGGAGAGACGTTTACCTGATCGAAACGCCCGTCAACGCGTTCGGCCACACAATGGCACGCGACTCAGTCCCTGGCCCACACACGTGTTCAGAGAATTCTGACGCAATGTGCCGCTTCAGGGCATTGACTGCGGGTTTGTCCATTGACGAATCTGGCGGTATGGGCGAATGTTGTCTTCCAATCAAGGATCAGGATCACCCTTGTTTGTACGTCCGCATAAGAATTGCCTTATTCGAGTGAGTCTTTTGCATGGATGTTCCTGAATTATGATTGGTAACCTTCATCGGTCCAATTCGTACTGACTGACCGGTGCCAGGCAGCGCCGGTCCAGCCTCATAGTCCTTCGTATTGCCGACGTCCGTTCGTGACTAAATGATATGAATATTGATTCCAGAATCTACGTTGCCGGACACAGGGGAATGGTCGGCTCAGCCGTTGTTCGACGCCTCAGGGAACGTGGTTGCCATGACCTGGTACTGCGCACGAGTGACGAAGTCGATTTGATTTCGCAGTCTTCCGTGAATGATCTTTTTTCGGAACAAAAACCAGACGTGGTCATTTTCGCAGCCGCCAGGGTTGGAGGCATTCATGCCAACAGCACCTATCCGGCAGAATTCATTTATCAGAATCTGGCGATGGCGACCAATGCCGTTCACGCTGCCTGGCGGCATGGCACGAAGCGGTTTTTGTTTCTGGGCAGCACCTGTATTTACCCTCGAATGGCACCGCAGCCGATTCCCGAAGATGCGCTGATGACTTCCCCGCTTGAGACGACCAACGAAGCGTATGCTGTGGCCAAAATTGCAGGGTTGAAGCTGTGCGAGTTCTATCGAAAACAATACGGCGTGTTGTTCCATTCCGCGATGCCAACCAATCTTTACGGTCCTTGTGACAACTATCATCCGGAGCATAGCCACGTTCTGCCCGCACTTATTCGACGGTTCCACGAAGCCAGGGAGTCGGGGGCGAAGTCGGTCACAATATGGGGGAGTGGTAATCCGCTGCGTGAGTTTCTGCACGTAGATGACCTTGCTGCCGGAATTACACATTTGCTGTCACTTGATGACCCGCCGGACATGGTAAACATCGGCAGCGGTGACGAGATCAGCATTCTGGGACTGGCCCGGGCAATTGCTGACACCGTTGGCTTCACCGGAACGATCGATACGGATCCGAGCAAACCTGACGGAACGATGAGAAAACTCTCAGATATCAGCCGAATTCGGGACACTGGCTGGACGCCAAAAATCGGTCTTTTAGATGGCTTGAAAAGTGCCTACGATTCGTTTCTTCGTGAAGGAAAGAGCGACACTCTTCGAGCTGTATGAGAACGGCACCTACAGGACCAAGAAACGCTACCGATGGCAAAAAAAGCACTGATTACCGGAATCACAGGGCAGGACGGGTCGTATCTGGCAGAACTGCTGATCGAAAAGGGTTACGAAGTTCATGGGGTTGTGCGGCGTTCCAGTACCTTCGGTACGGAGCGAATCGATCATATTTACAAGGATCCTCACAATATTGATGCCCAGCTGTTCCTGCACTACGGGGATCTGACGGACGGTCAAAGTATCACTAATCTGGTCCTGGATATCGAACCGGATGAGATTTATAACCTTGGTGCTCAGAGTCACGTTCGCGTTTCATTTGACCAGCCAGCGTACACGTTTCAGTCAACGGGCGGCGGATCGTTGAACGTTCTGGAAGCGGCCCGGCAATTGAACAAGCGGAAAACCACAAAAGTTTATCAAGCCTCATCCAGTGAAATGTTTGGTGATGTGCTTGAGACTCCGCAGACAGAATTGACGCCGTTTCGTCCGCAAAGTCCGTATGCGTGTGCCAAGGTGTACGCATTTCATCAGACAGTCAACTATCGAGAGTCGTACGACATGTTTGCCGTGAATGGCATTCTTTTTAATCACGAAAGTCCTCGTCGTGGTGAGACGTTTGTAACTCGCAAGATTACACGTGCTGCAACCCGCATTAAGCTGGGCCTGCAGGACAAGTTGTTTCTCGGAAATCTCGAAGCCAAACGCGACTGGGGGTATGCCAAAGATTATGTCGAAGGCATGTGGCGAATGATGCAGCATGATGTGCCGGAAGATTTCGTGCTGGCAACGGGAGAAACTCAGACTGTTCAGAAATTCGCTGACCTGGTTTTTGAACAGTTGGATTTGGCCCCGGCGGACTACATTGAAGTTGATCCTCGCTATTTTCGCCCCGCAGAAGTAAATTTACTGCTTGGGGATCCATCAAAAGCTAATGAAAAACTCGGATGGTCGGCAACGACTTCTCTGGGGGAATTGGCGCAGCTAATGGTCGAAAACGATCTGGAAATGGCCCGGCAGGAGGCGGTGATCCTGAGCAGTCAGGATGCTTAACGTACAGGCCATATGCGGACGCAAGTGGCGTTCATGGCATCGCGGGAAAATGATCTGACATCGCCCACTGCTGGCTGAAAATTGAAGACTGCTAACTTTGTCTCGCATCGCGCTTATCACCGGGATCACCGGGCAGGACGGTTCGTATCTGACGGAACTGCTCCTGGATAAAGGATATGCAGTTCATGGCCTTGTACGGCGTTCCAGCACCATGGAACGCTCACGACTGAGGCATTTGTACGCCGATTCGGAGGTCTACGATCAGCGACTGTTCCTGCATTACGCTGATTTGGATGACCCAACGACGATTCGGCGAGTCGTCTCCAAAGTGCAGCCGACGGAGTTTTACCATCTGGCCGGGCAGTCACACGTGGGGCTCAGTTTTGAAATCCCTGAGAGTACGTGTGATATGACCGCGATTGGCACGTTGAGAATCATGGAGATTCTGCGTGATCAGCCGCAACCCCCACGTTTTTTGCACGCCAGCAGCCGCGAAATATTTGGTACGCCCGCTGTCAGTCCGCAGGATGAAACGACGCGGATTGACCCCAACTCTCCGTACGGTTGCGCAAAGGCCTTTGCCACGCAGATGACCAAGATCTACCGGGAAGCGCACGGTCTCTTTTTCTGCAACGCCATCTGCTACAACCACGAATCACCTCGTCGTGGCGAAAACTTCGTGACACGCAAGGTGTCGCTGGCCGCTGCTCGAATCAAGTCCGGCCAGCAGAACAGCGTGTCGCTGGGCGATCTGGATGCGGCTCGTGATTGGGGGTATGCGAAGGATTTTGTTCATGCGATGTGGCTGATGCTGCAACAGGATGCCCCGGATGACCTTGTGCTAGCCACCGGCGTATCACATACGATACGGGACTTACTGGACACTGCGTTCACACACGTTGGGCTGAATTGGCAGGATCATGTCAGGATTGACGAACGCTTCAATCGCCCGGCGGACGCATGTCAGTTGCTGGGCAATCCTGCCAGGGCGGAAAAGGTTCTGGGATGGGAACGCAGCATCGATTTCCGACAGCTTGTTCAGCTGATGGTTGATTCTGATCTCAAGCAAGTGAGTGATACCTCTTGAAGATTCTGCATCACTGGCATTTGCGGTTTTGTCGGCAGTGAGACTGCCCTTCAGCTGCGTGAGCACTCATCCGCCGCGGATCTGCAGATTGTCGGTATCGACAATCTTTCGCGCAGTGGCAGTTGGCACAATAAAGAACGTCTGGCTGCCCGGGAGATCGAAGTTGTTTACGGCGATATTCGGCTGGCCACCGACCTGGATGCCGTTGGTGCTGTTGACTGGGTGATTGACGCTGCTGCCAATCCAAGTGTGCTGGCCGGTGTGGACGGCAAATCGAGCAGTCGTCAATTGATTGACTACAACCTGCTGGGAACCGTCAATCTGCTGGAATACTGTAAGCAGCACAAAGCCGGGTTCGTATTGCTGAGCACCAGCCGAGTGTATTCGATTCCGCCGCTGGCTGCATTGAATGTGACACCACACGAAGAAGCCTTTCAGCCCCAGCACGGGTCACTACCGGCCGGGCTTACCGATCAGGGAATCAGTGAGCAGTTTTCGACGACTCCTCCGGTTTCGCTCTACGGCGCGACAAAGTTGTCATCGGAACTGCTGGCTCTGGAATATGGCCTGACCTTTGACTTTCCTGTCTGGATCAATCGCTGCGGCGTCATGGCGGGAGCGGGGCAGTTCGGTAAGGCCGATCAGGGGATTTTCGCGTTCTGGCTGCACAGCTGGAAAGAACAGCGTTCGTTGAAGTACATTGGCTTTGGTGGTCATGGGTACCAGGTTCGAGATTGCCTGCATCCTCGAGATCTTGTTCCGTTGCTGTTGAAGCAATGTACCGAAACAAACAGTGACCGGTCTCCGGTCGTCAACGTTTCTGGTGGTGTTAAGTCAGCGATGTCTCTCGCCCAGCTCAGTCACTGGTGTGCGGACCGCTGGGGCCATCGAGCCATCGGGGCGGACGCGACTCCGAGACCTTTTGACCTGCCATGGGTGGTGCTGGACTCTTCGATGGCTGCTCAGGAATGGGGTTGGGAACCCGCAACTTCGGTACAACAGATTCTGACGGAAATTGCGACGTTTGCGGAAAGTCAGTCTGACTGGATTGGGTTCTCGAAATAGCAGCCCCGAGCCGACGAAGATAACATGAAAAAACTACTTGTTACAGGTTCGTCCGGTCTGATCGGGTCAGAAGTCTGCATCTACTTTGCGACGGCCGGATGGAAGATTCATGGCGTCGACAACAATCAGCGAGCCGTCTTTTTCGGTCCGCAGGGGGACACTCGCTGGAATCAACAGCGACTTACCGATCGAATCGACGGATTTGCACACCACGAAATCGACATCCGCAACCGCGACGGTGTGCTGGATCTGATGAAGACGATTCAGCCGGACGCGATCGTGCACACGGCGGCTCAACCCAGTCACGACCGTGCTGCCGCGATTCCGTTCGACGACTTCGACACTAATGCCGTTGGCACATTGAACCTGCTGGAGGCGGCCAGGCAGACATGTCCCGAGTCGCCATTTGCTCATATGTCGACCAACAAGGTCTACGGCGATCGCCCTAACACGATCGCCCTGAAAGAACTGGAGACTCGCTGGGACTACGACGACGACACATATGCTGACGGTATCCCGGAAGAGTTTTCCATTGACCAGTCCAAGCATTCGCTGTTCGGAGCTTCAAAAGTGGCAGCAGATGTGATGGTGCAGGAGTATGGCCGCTACTTCAACATGCCAACGTGCTGTCTGCGCGGCGGTTGTCTGACCGGGCCCAATCACAGCGGCGTGGAACTGCACGGTTTCCTGAGTTACCTGGTAAAGTGCAATTTGGAAGGACGGGAATACAAGTTCTTCGGCTACAAGGGCAAACAGGTCCGGGATAATATCCACAGCGAAGACGTTGCTCGATTCATTCATGCCTTTGTCGACGCGCCACGTGTGGCTGAGGTCTATAACATCGGCGGTGGACGGGACAACAGTTGCTCGATTCTGGAAGCCTTCGAAATCGCGGAGTCGTTCAGCGGCCGGAAGCAGGTTTACACGTACGTCGACGAAAATCGCATTGGTGATCACATTTGCTACTACAGCAACCTGTCAAAAATGCGGCAGCATTATCCTGGCTGGGATATCTCTCAGAGTCTGACAGAAACGATTGGTCAGATTGTGGAAGCGTGGAAACACAGAAACGTACGCGGCAGCGGAAAAGAACGTGGCTGACGGATACACTGCTGGCATGTAGGAGTCATGGTACCTGCCGCAAACGTCTCGTTAATGATTGGCTGATATAGTCTCCTGGCCGCAGTTTACCTACATTTCCGTTCAGCGAATGATGATCTGTCTTTGGTTCGCCATATTGGCGATGCTTTTCATCTGAGTGAAATCAACTGTTGCAGAATGCCGCGGTTTGTCTGCCCATGTCGTTAAGTTCTCCAGGTGGCCACAGGAATTCTATGACCGCTATTCTCGGTATTTCTGCTTTCTATCATGATTCGGCCGCGGCGTTGGTCGTTGATGGCGAGATCGTGGCTGCGGCACAGGAGGAACGGTTTACTCGCAAAAAACATGACTTCGAGTTTCCGATCCACGCGATCGACTTTTGTCTGCAGCAGTCGGGTGTTGCCGCGAAGGAGCTGGATTACGTTGGCTTCTATGACAAGCCGTTCACCAAGTTTGAGCGACTGCTGGAAACTTATCTGGCATACGTCCCTCGGGGGTATCGATCATTTCGCCAGGCCATTCCGCTGTGGCTGAAGCAGAAGCTGCATTTGCCCAGGGAGATACGTAAAGGACTGGGCGGCGAGTACGATGGGAACATCGTATTCACCGATCATCACGAATCTCATGCCGCCAGCGCATTCTTTCCTTCGCCGTTTGAATCCGCCGCGATCATGACGCTGGACGGTGTCGGCGAATGGTCGACCTCCTGCATGGGTGTTGGGAAAGGCAACCGCATTGAACTGACGGACGAACTGCGTTTTCCCCATTCGCTGGGCCTGCTCTACTCGGCTTTCACGTACTACACCGGTTTTCGAGTAAACAGCGGTGAATACAAGATCATGGGACTTGCGCCTTACGGAGAGCCGAGGTTCCGTAGTCTGATACTGGACCACGTGATGGAGCTGAAGGAAGACGGTTCATTCCACATGGACATGAGCTACTTCAACTATTGTCAGGGGCTGACGATGACGTCTGACCGGTTCCACAAACTTTTTGGGGGACCGCCACGTCAGCCGGAATCGGAGTTGACTCAGCGGGAAATGGATCTGGCTGCGTCCGTGCAGGCGGTGACGGAGGAAGTGATGCTGAAGTCGGCTCAGCATCTGCACGAAACAACGGGCGAGAAGAACCTGGTGATGGCGGGCGGCGTCGCTCTGAACTGTGTTGGCAACGGATGTTTGCTGCGGGAAAGCCCGTTCGACGATATTTGGATTCAGCCTGCTGCCGGCGACGCTGGCGGGGCCCTGGGCACGGCCATGTTTATCTGGCACCAGTTGCTGGAACGTCCCAGACACTCACGGCAGTCGGACGTTCAGAAAGGATCGTATCTTGGTCCATCGTATGATGACGAAACGGTCGCTGAATTTCTGAAGTCCGTCGATGCGGAATTTGAGACGTGTGCGACAGATCATGAGCTGTGTGAACAGGTCGCTGACCTGATTGACAGCGAAAATGTCATTGGCTGGTTTCAGGGACGGATGGAATTCGGGCCGCGTGCACTGGGCGCTCGCAGCATCATTGGTGATGCTCGCAGCCAGAAGATGCAGTCCGTAATGAACCTGAAGATCAAGTTTCGGGAATCATTTCGGCCGTTTGCACCAATCGTGTTGAAGGAACACGTTCACGACTACTTTGATCTGCAGAATGGACAGGAGTCACCGTACATGCTGATCGTGGCGGATGTTCTGGAAGCACATCGTCACGAACTGCCGGACGATTACGAACAGAGCTTTGGCATTGAGAAGCTGAACTATGTCCGGTCCTCCATGCCGGCAATTACGCACGTGGATTTTTCGGCGCGAATTCAAACGGTGGGAGCAGACCGGAATCCACTGCTGCACCAGATGATGACACAGTTCTATGAAAAGACCGGTTGTCCTGTGATGATCAATACAAGCTTTAATGTCCGCAGCGAACCTATTGTCTGTACTCCTGAAGACGCCTTCCGTTGCTTCCAGATGACCGACATGGACGTGCTGGTTATCGGGCACCACGTTATCAGGAAAACTCATCAGGCAAATCAAATGAATGAAGCTCAGCGCGAAGAACATTTGAAACAGTTTCAGCTTGACTGAGGCGGGGCGGCCCGCCAGCCGAGTCGAGCTGCCGCTCGGAAACTATTCGCCCCGCTCTCATTTCCCAGTCAATCGAATCCAGCAGCGCTGTTAGAAACAATTAAACATGCCCTTAGTCGAGATCAACTGGAAGCCGACGGATCGTCAGCTGAGACAGTTCGGTGGTATTTCTGTTGTCGCGTTGCCGCTGTTGGCCGTGATTTGGCGCGCGTCGACACCAGTCATCGGCACGATGGCAGGCATTGGCGGTGTGGTTGGCGTGGTGGCATTTCTGATACCCAAAGCTGTCAAGCCGTTATTTATCGGGTTGTCGGTTGCCGCGATTCCGATCGGAATCGTCATGGCCGAGGTTATCCTGTTTTCGGTATATCTGTTTGTCTTCCTGCCGATGGGTGTCGTGTTTCGGCTCATGCGGCGTGATGCACTGCAGTTGCAGAAGCCGGGGACTGGTTCGTATTGGAAAAAGAAATCTCAGCCCCGCAATGCGGCCAGCTACTTTCGGCAGTCATGATCTCCGCTACTTGAACCGTTTGCCACGGGGCGCCACGGAACAGGAAGAAAGACATCCGCCGCATCATCGCAGGATTTCATGAATCACTTTGCCGTGAACGTCGGTCAGACGGAAATCGCGTCCGGCATAGCGGAATGTCAGCTGTTCATGCTTCAGGCCGAGGGCATACAGCATCGTAGCGTGCAGATCATGCACGCTGGTGGGTTTCTCTTCAGCTTTGAAACCGATTTCATCCGTGGCTCCGTATACTGTGCCGCCCTTGATACCGCCACCGGCGAGCCACACGCTGAAGCCATAGTGATTGTGGTCGCGTCCGTTAATGGGTTTACCGTTAGTGGCCAATTCGACGGTCGGCGTACGCCCGAATTCCCCGCCCCACAGGACCAGGGTGTCATCCAGCATCCCGCTCTGCTTCAGATCAGTCAGAAGGGCGGCGATCGGCTGGTCGATCTGACCTGCGAGTTTCCGGTGGTTGGCTTCGATTTCACTGTGGTTATCCCACGGCTGACCGGCTCCGTGCCACAACTGTACGAAACGCACCCCACGATCGAGCAGTCGTCGGGCAATCAGTGTCTGTCGACCGTGAACACTCGTGCCGTACATGTCGTGAATGTGTTTCGGTTCCTTGGAAATGTCGAAGGCTTCAGCGGCATCCTGCTGCATTCGAAAGGCGAGTTCGTACGATTGAATTCTGGCATCCAATCGGTCGTCGTAGCGGTCCGCTTTGTGGGCCGCATTCCATTTCGCCAACAGATCAAGTTGTCTGCGTTGGGCCTGTCGTGAAATATGCGGGTGTTCAATATTTTCAATCAGTCGATTCAGTTCCTTGTGTTGCGAATCAACGTAACTGCCCTGAAACGAACCTGGCAGAAATCCCGCCTGCCAGTTTTCAGTATCCTTAATCGGCAGTCCTCCCGGACACATTGCTACGAATCCCGGCAGGTTCTGATTCTCGGTTCCCAGTCCGTACAGTGTCCACGCTCCAAAGCTGGGCCGCGTCTGCACGGAATCCCCGCAATTCATCAGCATGAGTGAAGGCTCGTGATTCGGCACTTCTGCGTACATGGACCGAATCACAGCGATGTCATCAATGTGCGCTGCCGTCTGCTGAAACAATTCGCTGACTTCAGTTCCCGACTGTCCGTATTTGCGAAAGCGAAATGGCGATGGCAGTGCCGCTCCCGTCTTGCGTTCAGTGGCGGGATTATCAGAGACCGTACGGCCGGAGTACTTCTTCAGGATCGGTTTCGGATCGAACGTGTCGACGTGAGACGGTCCACCGTTCAGGAAGAATTGAATCACTCGTTTGGCTCGCGGAACAAAATGGGTTGATCTTGCGCTGAGTGATGTCTCCAGCGCCCGTTGCTCTGCAGCGGCCGTTTGCTCGGATTGCAGAGCGTTGATCAGTCCCAGTGAACCAATCCCAAGCGCCGAGCGTTGCAGTAGCGACCGTCGAGACACTTCGGTGCCTGGCAGAGGAGAAGTCAGTTGGCTTGTTTGTGGTTGAGTCATGGGATGATGTGGAGTTGTATTACCATTCGCCGGAACAATGTGCCTCGGTTACCGCCTGTTGGTTCAGTCTACAAACATGAATTCGTTGGTGCACAACAATAAATGTGCCAGCTGTTCCCATGCGGAAAGCTTCTGCACCGTGTTACGTGCGAAATCAGTCTGGGAATTCCAGTGTGAATGACCGGTGGCTGTCTCGTTAATGTCGGCGATTGAGATCTGCCAGAGGAACTGGTCATTGTTCAGCACTTTGTCGATGTCCACAACAAAGTCGACTGCGTCACCCGTCTTCACTGATACGGCGTCCGTGTTCAGGTCGACTGTCTGCTGATGAGCTTTGACGGAATGCAGGCCTCGGTGTTCTGACGCCAGCACGAACACCCGAATTCCGTCTCCGGCAGCCGGTTCGTGGGTGAGTCTTGAAGTGATTCTGACAGTCATGTCACGGGGGGCCGTCCAGCGGCGGACACAGGCGTGCTTTCGAGTGTTTCCAGGATGGCCTCCTGTGGCGGTCAGGTTGACCCAGCCAAGTTTTGCGTCCGGCCATTTGTTACCACCCTGCCAGGCGGTTCCCGTGAAATGTGGCACCGGTTTGAAATCGACGATCTGATGATCGGATTCATTGACTTCGCCATACCCGTAGCTCCAGTCAGCAACTGTTGGTGACTCGCGCTCGTTGGTTGTTTCCTCAGTAGAAGTTACCAGTTGCATGGCATCCTGAAGCTCAGCCGAGGTTGGGGCACGCTGCAGGATGCGTTGGAACAGGTGAGTCATGCGTGCCGTCGAGTCGTCCTTTTTCGCCGACTTTGCCGCCAGCACGCGTACCTGCTCCAGCACCATTTCATGATTCATAAAGAACAGCGCCTGTTGCGGAACTGTAGTCTCGGACCGCCGAGCAATGTGCAGATCCGGATTTGCAAAGTCGAACATCCGCAGCGTGCCGGGTAGAAACTGTCGGTCGATCGTGCCGTAAACCGTGCGTCGTGGAACCTGACTGCCTTTGCTGAACAGATCGAAGGACTTGCCTCCCATCTCTGTCTGCAAATCCTCAGCTGCCTGCAATAATGAGTCACGAGATTCT
The DNA here is from genome assembly GCA_029247265.1 of Fuerstiella sp. Classification (GTDB taxonomy): domain Bacteria; phylum Planctomycetota; class Planctomycetia; order Planctomycetales; family Planctomycetaceae; genus Fuerstiella. The sequence continues at coordinate 81,238 of JAQWLN010000010.1, read as the reverse complement.
TCAAAAGTCAGGCGACGTGGTGTCATGTGCCACAACAGTCTGTTATCTGGGTCAATCTGTTGAGCGGCCTGGACGGCATTTGGGTCAAGGCCACGTGCAGTCTGCTGAAACACGGCGGATGTCAGCAGAAGTCGATGCAGCTTCTTCAGACTCCAGTCGTTTTCCATAAACCACGATGTCAGCCAGTCCAGCAACTCCGGGTGCGACGGGCGTTCAGCACGTAGTCCAAAGTCGCTGGCCGTCGTGACAAGTCCTTCGCCAAAAATATGAGTCCATACTCGGTTGACCATGACACGTGCTGTCAGGGGATTATTGGGGTCGATGATTGCGTCGGCCAGTTCCCGTCGCCCGCTCCCGATGGTGAACGGCGTTTCTGAGTCGGGCGAGAACAAAGAAAGAAATCGCCGAGACACCGGCGCCCCCGGACTGGCTGGGTTGCCTCGACGAAATATTCGCGGCTCTGACGGAGCAGCACGATCAATGAGTGTCATCGCGTACGGAACGTCGTATTTTGCCTGGATAATCCAGCGGTCGACTTCGCCCTGTTGCTTCCACAACTCGTTTACGTTTCCGGAACTGAACAGTGTTTCTGTATTTGCAATATGTTCTTCGGCAATGACGCATGGCGAACCCACGCCGTATATCACCTGCCTCAGTTGTTCTTCGGCTGCATTCTCAAGAGATCGTGGCAAGGGCCGTTGGCGACCCACTGCAGATTGCGTCAGCGCTTTCCAATCGGCGTCGACGGTTGATAACAGTGCTGCGTATCGGTCAACGACCTCGAGAAACGACCCTGGCGCCGTGGCAAATGCCGCGGCCACCAGCGGATTGAGTTGTCCGTCGTTCAGTTCCGACAGTTCCCGGGCGACCGATGCCGAGTTCGCGGAAAAGGTTTCAGCAGGGATTTGTGCGAATTCGTGCCATGCACGAAACACGGGATCCTTGCGGCGTTTTGCGTTGTACAGCCATGTTTGCCATCGTGACACGATTCGTGGATGCAGATCGTCTGCAGCGATGATCTGGTCAAATCCGGCCGGCGGATATTTATGCAGTTCGGTCTGCGCCAGCAGGTAGTCGCCAACGCGGTTACGAATCCGTGTTGACGTTTCTTCGCACCGCTTCTGTCGGGTGTTCACAAGAGTCTTCACTCTTTTGGCCAGTTCATCAGCGAATGCTTTGTCGGCAACCGGCTCATGGCTGAGGGGCACTAACTCTTCGGCACAGCTGTCGAAGACACCGTACAGCGAATAGTAGTCTGCCGTCGGAATCGGATCGTACTTGTGGTCATGGCACCGCGCGCAACTGACAGTCAGCCCCATGGTGCCACGGCAGACGACGTCAATGCGGTCGTCGATGATGTCGTGCTTCAATCCCAGAAATCGTCGACCCAGCGTTAGGAATCCCATGGCCGCCAGGTCGCCTTCTGCCCGGTCTTCGACCTGGTCGGCGGCCAGCTGCAGCAATAGAAATCGATCATAGGGCATGTCGGAGTTAAACGCGTTGATAATCCAGTCACGATATGTCCATGCGTGTACCCAAAAGCGTTCCTCGCGGCCGTAGACATAACCTTTCGTGTCTGCGTATCGGGCGACGTCCAGCCAGTGTCGTGCCTGATGTTCGCCATAGCGCTGAGAATTCAGCAGATTGTCAACGGCTTGCTGCCAGCTGTCGGGGCGCTGATCGCTCGCGAATGCTGCGACGGCTTCCGGTGATGGTGGCAAGCCAGTGACCGCGTAGCTGGCCCTCCGTAGCAGCGTCCGGCGATCTGCCTGAGGTGCATGACTGAGACTGTTCGCTTTCAATGCCCGAAGGATAAACGCGTCAATCGGTGTGGTGCCCCAGGCGTCCTTGTGATGGGGAACTTCTGGTTTGTGAACGGGCTGAAACGCCCAATGAGTTTTCGCGGAACGATCCGTCATCGATTCCAGCTGCGCCGTGCTTTTGGGCCATACTGCTCCGCTGTCAATCCATTTCTGCAGCGCGTCAATCTGAGGTTTCGTCAGAGGCTTGTCGGGAGGCATGGCCAGGTCTTCGCTGCGGACGACGGCTTGCATGAGCAGACTTCGGTGCGATTGTCCCGGGACAATCGCTGGCCCGGTGTCTCCGCCCCGCAGCAATGCCTTCAGCGAATCGACTCGAAGTTCACCGCTCTGTTTCTTATCGCCGTGACAGGCAGAGCATTGTTCGACCAAAATCGGGCGGATCACGCTCTCAAACAGATCGGTCCGTTCGTCTGCGATTCCGCTGAGCATCGTCGCGGACAGGACCGTGACGTTGAGAATCATATGCTGGAAGGTCAATTGCGACATTCGGTCAAACCGTCCTCAAATCGTCTTCCCCGGTCAGCTTGAACCAGCGTTTGTACATGGAACGCCGGCATGCGTCATTGCCCATGTTGTCGGCAGCTGTATCTGCTGACCGAGGGGGCATAAACAGTGTACGGCGCTGAACGGAAAATTTGAAGAGGCAGACGGAATGTCGATCGACGAGAGTACCCCGTCCTCCGTCGTTCAGACGCAGCTGCGTCGTGTCCATCGCAGTGCAGGCATGCAAAGCGCAGGTCTATGCCCAATTGCCATGGAACGGACACGTTGGCCGCCGGCTACGCGGCTTTACTGACGACGTCGGGCTGCACGAGTCTGGCATACTCGGGACTACTTGCGATGAGATCACTGTGAGTGCCGTCGGCGATAATCTGCCCGGTCTCCAGAACAACAACTCGATCAATCAAATCCACGAACTGTTGGCTGATAACGTGTGAAATGATGAAGACCGTGCGACCTTTGGAGAATTCCCGCAGTACTTCATAAATAACGGCTTCACTTTCTGCATCAATTGCAGAAGTTGCTTCGTCCAGGATCAGGATTGATGGATTTCTTACGATAGCCCGGGCGAGGGAAATGCGTTGCTTCTGTCCACCGGACAGTTTTTGGCCTTTGGAGCCGACTCGCGTGCTGAGCCCCTGTGGCAGCAGCGAGATGAATTCAGCCGCATGTGCCTGCTTAATTGCTTCCTCGATTTCAGTGGCCGTTGCCTGTGGGTTTCCATACAGCACGTTGTTGTAGATCGTGTCGTCGAACAGCATGGTGTCCTGAGTTACCAGTCCAATCTGCTGTCGCAGGTCCTTGATCGCCATATCCCTGATGTCAACTCCATCGATTGTGACGGCGCCTTTTGCCGGGTCAATTAACCGTGGCAGCAGACTGATCAACGTGGACTTGCCGGAACCGTTTCCGCCCACAACTGCGACGACATCACCAAAGTTGATTTTGAGACTTACTTCCTGAAGTGTCGAGGGTTGGTCCAGATAGGTCTCTTCGCTGTTTTCATATCGAAACGAGATGTTATCAAAATAGATATTCTTCGAATGAGTTACTGGAGCAACCGGCGTTTCTGTCTCTGGAACGTGTGTGACCTGGTCAGCGATGGCGAAGATTCGGTCCGCTGCGGCAGAGGCACGTTTCATAACGGGAAAGACGCTCGAAAGCTTGCGGACCGGGTCCAGAACGCCGGCCATCAGAACATACAGCGTTGTCAGTTCGGCGATGCCCAGGGGGCCTGATGCCAGCTTGACTCCCGCAATTTTATCGGTGTTGTTCAGGACCAGGTAGGCACCAGGAACAAGGATGCCAATAAAGCCAATGATCGCAAGCAGTTCTGTGGCCGGTCTCATCAGTGCACCGACGCGTATCAGTTTCATTGATGTGTCGTAGAAGTCCTTGTTTGCGGAAATCAGCTGCTCACGATGATGCAACTGGCCATTGAATGCTATGACCACTCGCGTCGATTCGAATGTTTCGGACACACGGTGATAGATGTTGCCCATTGTTTCCATCGTGCTGGTGGCCACACGTCGGAGGACCCGTCCTGCTCGGTAGAACACAATTCCGATCAACGGCAGAATCAGCATGGAAATGCACGTCAGTCGCCAGTTAAACAGCATCGCGGTCATGATGCAGCACATCGCCTTTAATGGTTCCCGTACCAGAAGCGAACCGGATAAGCGAATGCCGTCGCTCAGAATGCTGACATCGTTTGTCAGACGTGATGTCAACTGAGCACTTCCGAGTGATTGCACGGACTGGTAATCCAGATCCATGACATGCTGGAACGTTTCACGCCGGATGTCGTTAGACGACGCATACGCCACGCTTCCGACAAGAAGTTCCTGAGCGTACTGAAACGCACCTTTAAGCACCGTTGCGCAAACGACCACTGACAGAATCGCCAGAATCGTCTTGAACTTGTTCGACGGAATCCACGGAAGTACCCACGTCTTGAGTCGCTGCTTAAAGAGTAATTGTTGAGATGCGTCGTTGAGCTTATTCTGCAAATTGGCACGGTGGGAAACGTCGGATTCGTCGGCCTCGCTCAGTACTTCCGAGAGTTTTTCAATCTGGGTCTCGATGCCAACAATCTCTGTGTCGACATAGGCGTGCAGGCTGTCGTTTTCGAACAGCACACGGACGATGGGATAGGTGATGGACAGGTTCAACGACCATAGCGCGGAAATCAGCACCGCGCAGACGCCTGACATCAGAATCCGTTTGCGATACGGCCAGAGGATGCCGCCGATACGTACGAGAGTGCCCATGTTGGATATGTGTCGTTAGAGCCACGGTGGATGCGTAGCAGTCTCTTATCCCTGCGAACCAGAAACGACAATGTTCTGACAGGAATTCGAGTGTTTTCTGCCGCAGATGCAGTTGGTAAGTGTTAGGGAATCTGACAGAAACTGCGAAACTGCACAATATCGATAATTTTTCAGGTGTACCGGTCCTGCGACAGGCTAGCGGCCAACTGATACGGGCGTTTTGCCCGACTGTTTTCGGTGAATGGCCGACCATAGCAGCTGAAAGATGGCCGCGAAGAAGAGCCACGGATCAATAATGCAATCCCACAGGTTCGGGGATTCACAGAGTCGCGATTGATGGGCGAGCACCGCGGTGGCGAGGCATACCGCCAGCAGCCAGTGTCGTGCCAGCGCCGCAAGCCCGGATGCGGCCAGAACGACCCATGGCATTCGGGGCTGGTAACCTAGGGCGTAGATGTCCACTTCGAAAAATCCGAATGTCGACGCATACATGACGCCGCCGACCAGAAGCCACACTACGTTTAATATCAGATTCTCTGCTTCACTCCGTCGATTTGTCAGCCCTGACTGGCACGAAAGATACTGCATAAGCAGTATTATCGTTGATGCGCTAAGCACACCGACATGTCCCAGCACCAATCCTGATAAATCAACGTGCTGAAGTGGGAAGACGGACAGTCCGACGATGGCAAAGCCGCCCACCGTTTGGGTGACCACGCTGCATCGTCCGCGGAACAGCGGACAGAAAACTCCCGTGATCAGCAGAACGAAGGAAAGGTGCGACCAGATCCAGAAGCGAATACTCACTGCTGATCTCCCAGCCATTGCTCGTTAAATGCGACGTGCCGGATTTTTGTTCGTTTCCATGTATAAACCAGGTGATAGTTGCCCGGGCTTCCTTTGATCAGATAAGGGTATGAAAACTCATCCGAACGTACCGAGAGTTCAATGTCGTGAATCTGTTTCCAGACCTGACCATCTGCCGACACGGCAAGACTGAGCTGGTTTCTGCCTTCCGTGGCTGGATTGCAAACCATCAGAAAACCGCCGGTGTGTCTGCGGACGACGGCGACCGCTGAGTTTGGGTTCGGCATGTCGGTTGGTTCCGCCGTGCCACGAACTGCAGCAAAAATGTCGGTTAGATCGTTGCTCAGCATGGCATGCGTTGAGCCTCCTGAGTTGCGATAGAACGCTCTTGAACGCTGTTCGTCGATGGGTACGAGCCACGGCTGGATGGCTCCATTGTGGGCTGTGAGGCGGGTCTTGTTGACGATTTTTCCGTCTCGGTCGACCGTCAGCACTTCACCGAATTTTCTGACGAACTCGTGGTACACGGGCAGCAAAAAGTGTCCGGACTCACACTGCACTCCTCTTCCCTTTACAAGTGTGCTGACGTTCAGAAAGGGAGACGTCACCAGCCTGCGCGCGGCTGACCATGTTTGTCCCAGGTCATCGGAATGCATCGCCGTTATGCTGCTGCCGGACCAGCCTCCTACCGAAACGGTGACGTAGAACAGCCAGACACGACCGTCGTTACCAGTGAACAGAACTGGATTCCCCAGTTTCCTGATGTAACGACTCAGATCTCGGCTCGTTTGTTGGCGGGATGCGATAATTGTTGGCGCTGACCATTGCTGAGATTGCTGCGGACGCCTTGAACAGTAGATGCTGACGTCTTTGGCTCCTTCGCGAGTACCACCAAACCACGCCGCAAGCAACTGGCCGTCACTGAGCCGCGTAATGGTTGCTGCGTGGACAGATGGCGCCCCATCTTCCGGCTCCACGAACGAGGTTTGGTATTTCGGCACCGTTTCCGGAAGTATGGCGAGTTCCAGTTCGCTCGACGCAAACTTCAGATCCGGCGGTGTAGTTCCGCCGGCCACTAACAGTGTCCCGCAGCTTATTGTCAGCAGGATCAGATATATGAAGGGCAGCGACAGAAACCTGGGACGCATCAGCCCTTCGTCGCTCTGAGGTTTTTTGAAAGACATCTCTCCGTCACTTACGTTTGGCTGCGGCGACTGGCTGGAGCAACAGATTCTGGTCCAAGCGGCTGCTCGAATACAATTGCCACGATGTTCTGCTTGAGAAGTCGGCAGTTACGGCCGAGGCTACCGGAGGACGCTTAAAGTGGCAATATCGATTACGGCAGAGCCCACCAGCACGTGCTTGTGAATCCGGCAAGGCGACTTCGAGCAACGACCGGGAAGCAGTGATTCGTGTGGAATCCTCGCGGATTTATGTTTCCAGGGAATGGCTCAGAAGCAATCATTCGGAGAAACGGCACCCGAAGACGCTCCTTAAACGTCGTGAGTTGGTCTGACGACACGATCTTGTGACGTATTCTGAGCCGCATTAGAATGAGACCATAAAATGAACTGTCATCTGTTTCAGAACGCCGGACTCCGAGTGAAGAACCGCGTTTTTGAAATGTGTCTTCATCCTGCACGCCCACCCACAGTGGGAGATCGTCAATGTCCGTTGCATTTCTCCCCTATGGGCAACCCGGTCGGCACTTTTTTCGGCTGGCCTCGATGTCGTTCGACGATGTCGAGTGGCCACTGATGGATCGCCCTGAGGGGCACAGCCTGGCTGATCTGGGGCCTCAGGACTATATCCTGGTGATTGCCAGTTCCAGAGCGCTGACGATGCGTACAGATGGCCTGCGTTGTCGGATCTCAATCGCGCTGGCCGAACCGCCGGCAATTCAGAGGCGCCTCTATCACGGCGTGCGAATGCTGTCCTCACGATATCAGCATATTGTCACCCACAATACCGGTCTGCTGTGTCAATTGCCGAACGCTCGTTTCGTTGCCCATGGCGGTTCTATGTTGAAGACTGCGGAACAGCCGATCGTTGAGAAAACCAAACGCGTTTCTTTGATCGCCTCGTCCAAGCGGGACACGCGCGGTCATCGCCTGAGACACGAAATCGTTGAATGGGCAGCTGAACATTCAACGGACCTTGATGCTCTGGGGCGAGGTTATCAGCCGTTGGAGGACAAATGTGATGGACACCAGCCATATTTCTCGTCGGTCGTCATCGAAAACTCTCGGGAACCGGGTTATTTCACAGAGAAGCTGATCGATAGTTTTCTATGTCGCAGTCTGCCTATCTATTGGGGAGCGCCGGATATTGAGCACTTTTTCGATGCTCGAGGCATGATCTGCTGTGCTTCGGCTCATGAAGTGCGACGTGCTGTTCAACAGTTCTCTGCGGAAGACTATGCCGCGCGACTTACCTTTCTTGAACAGAATCGAATTCTTGCCATGCAGTACCTGGACTTTTTTGGCAGAGCGGCACGCTCTCTCCAGCAGGCGGATGGTGTGTTCTCTTCTTCATCGGATTCAACACAATACGACGCTGGCGTGCGCGCAGCCTAGTCATTCTTCGCAAGTTTCCTGCAACACATGGTGCTGAAATGTCGGATCGCGAAGATCTGAATCTTGTCGTGACAGACCTTCACCGGCGGATCACCGGTGTCGGTGCAACTGTTCGGACGTTGATTCCGTATATTGCATCAGAAGAACCGCTGGTACTGGTGTCACAGCATCCACACGCTGCTGTTGAATCTATTGGGCTGTGGCAGGCGTTCAGAATGTGTATGCGCCCACCTCAGGGGAAACCGTTTCGCATCTGGCATGTGCGACGCAACAACGAAATGCTGTGGGGGCTGATCTTTAAGTACATTTTTCGTTGTCGACTAAAACTGGTGATGACGTCGTGTGCTCTGCGCCGGCATTCGTGGTTTCCACGAAAGCTACTGTCAGCCATGGATGCAATTATCGCGACCAGTGAGGAAGCTGCTGGATTTGTTGACAATGTTGTGGCCACAATTCCTCACGGCGTCGACTGTGATCGATTTCATCCCTGTGAGGAAAAGAAGTCGGCGATGAAGGAATTCATGATTCCCGGGACCTACGCGATCGGGATTTGCGGCCGCATTCGACCGGAAAAGGGGACAGACCTCTTTGTTGATGCCATGATTCAGCTCTTGCCGCGATTTCCCGAGTTTACGGCCTGCATTGCCGGCCGCGCTTCGCTTGAGTTTGAGTCGTTTCAGCAGGGATTAAGACAGAAAATTGCGGCCGCGGGACTGGAGGAACGGATCCTGTGGATGGGCGAAATTGAATACGATCGAATGCCGGAATTTCATGCCGCCATGTCGTTGTGCGTTGCACCTGCGAGATACGAAGGATTTGGGCTCGTTCCTCTGGAAGCTCTGGCTTCCGGGGTGCCTGCGGTTGCCAGTAGCACATGCTGCTACCCAACGGCGATCGTTCCGGGCGAGAACGGTGACCTAGTGCCGTGCGACGACCTGCCCGCACTGGTAGCTACTCTGGAACGCGTGATGTTATCTCCCCAACGTCTGCGGGAAATGGGCGAATTCGGGGCTGCACAGGTCAGGAAACGATTTTCTGCTGAATCCGAAGCTCGCTGCATTGTTGACGTGTACCAGTCGATGTGGGCCGATGCCGCATAGGGAGATTCAGAATCACCCGGTAAGACTAATATTGCTGCCTTTTTGATACGACGTTAACTTCTTCGTCGAGCCCCGCGGGCACGATGTTGGATGCTGGGGTTCTCCGGCAGCAAACCGGTTGGTCGTCCGCATCGTTTTCGTCAGACGGAACTGCGAGATGCTGTTTAACTCGTGGCAGTTTGCCATTTTTTTTCCGGTTGTTGCGACTCTTTACTTCCTGATGCCCTATCGGTTTCGGTGGGCGCTGCTATTGATCGCCAGCTACACGTTCTACATGGTCGCCATTCCGGCCTACGGACTGCTGCTGTTGGGGTCTACAGTCGTCGATTACTTTCTCGGCATCGCGATCGCGTCGAGTTCACGGCAGGCTCGACGACGTCTGATGTTGGCCCTGAGTCTGTCCGCAAATCTCGGTGTCCTGTTCCTGTTCAAGTACTTCAACCTTTTCGCTGACTCAGTCGGGGGATTGGCAGAGTTCATGGGTGGGTCACTTTCGCTGCCTGTTTCACAATTGATTTTACCGATAGGGATTTCATTTTATACGTTTCAGACGCTTAGCTACTCAATCGACGTCTTTCGTGGTGACTTGCAGCCTGAACGTCACTTTGGGCGTTACGCATTGTATGTCAGTTTCTTTCCTCAGCTTGTCGCGGGCCCGATCGAACGGGCCACTCATTTTCTGCCGCAGCTGACACGTGAAAATTCCTTCGACTACGATCGAGTTTGTTCAGGGCTCCGTTTGATGGGATGGGGCCTGTTCAAGAAGATTGTTATCGCGGATCACCTTGCGGTATTTGTTCAGGCCGTTTACCAGCAGCCCGAGTCGCTGACCGGGCCACATTATGTACTGGCCACTGTTTTTTTGCGTTTCAGATCTACTGTGATTTTTCCGGGTACTCAGATGTGGCAATCGGGACCGCCCGAGTACTCGGGTACGATCTGATGACCAATTTCGACCGCCCATATGCGGCTCGAAGCCTCGCAGAATTCTGGAAACGCTGGCACATTTCACTGTCGACATGGTTTCGCGATTACGTTTACGTTCCATTGGGGGGGAATCGTGTCGGGCAACGGCGGTGGCTGACGAATCTGATGATTGTATTTCTGGTCAGCGGACTTTGGCACGGCGCAAGCTGGACATTCGTAATTTGGGGAGCGCTGCATGGATCGTTTCTTGTTTTAAGTATCCTGCTGTCTCCGCTTCGGACGCGGCTGTCGACGGCTACTCGCCTGGATCTTCTTCCGGGCTGAGTCGCTCGACAACGCGACTGCAATTGTCGCTCGATTGGGCACCAGTTGGCACCTGTTGTTTGAGACCGACTGGCTGAGACAGGCGCCGTTCGAACTGGGACTTTCCAAAGGCTACTTTGTGACGGCTTTCGGGCTGATCCTGCTGATGGAATGGATTCAGGGTGTCTCAACCACGGAGCAGTCTGAACGCGTATATCGCTTTTGGTCACAGTCACCGTCGCTTAGGTGGACTTCATACGTTGCGCTACTGCTGGCCGTCTTGAATCTTGGGGCGTCGAAAGCTCAACCGTTCATCTATTTTCAGTTTTGAACAGCGTTCGTTACACCCGGGATACGGGTCGATGGACCGGAGTCGTGAAATGCCGTCCGTGAAAAACAGGTGTTCAGATTTGCGAGACGGGCTGCGTCCATTCTGGTGACAGTTGTCATTTTGCAATTGACTGTGTTGCCACACCTGACGCGGTCCAAGCATATGCGGAAATTTGTTCACGTTCTTGCTGAACAGCCGGACGTCGTTTATTTCTGCGACAGCACAAATCGGTGGATTGACGATGAGGATGTGGATAGAAGGCCAATTGCAGGAATTCTGGAAGACTACATGGCTGGCGAATCCGTCTGTGCGCTGGACAACGGTTCCTGGCATGCACAAATCTATGACGCATTTCTGGACGCCATGATTCGACAGGAATCAGTGCCCTCGAAGCTTGTCATTCCGATCAACCTGAGATCCTTCTCACCGGAATGGCACAAACGCCCTCAATATCAGTTCCCTGACCTGATCGCTCAACTTGAAGTTTCCAAACGTCCCTGGAAACAGGGATTGTTTGCGCCTATGAAAATGCTGGGCCTGTCAACGACAACAGGCGTCAGTCCTCATGAGTTTATGAACACGCCGGTCTACTTCAAGGACGACCACGTTGGGAGGGTGTGTGACTTTACCGGACCCAAGTATGATATTCCGACGCCGGAACTTACCCGCAATAAATTTATCCTGCACTACATGTATCCACTGCAGGTCTCCCACCCCAAGCTGAAAGCGCTGCGGCGAATTGCTGAAAAGTGTCACGACCATCAGGTACAGGCCGTTTTCTATATCACGCCGGTGGATATTCGTACGGGGCAACAGGCGATCCCAGGTGAATTTGCACAGTGGATCCAACGGAACTGCAACGTGATTTGTCGCGCTGTACAATCATCAGGTGGAGTCGTTCTGAACCTCAGCGAGGCACTGGCTCCGGCGGATTTTTCGTGGCACCTGTATCCGAATGAACATATGTGTCAAACTGGTCGGTCATTCGTGGCCGCTGAAGTTGCGACAGCATTTAGCGCAGAACACACCTCTGCTCGCACGGTGGCCCTGCCTGCCAGGTCGCGTTCGATTTCAGTCAGGCCTGTGTCCAGTTCGTCAGCAGCGAAGCCGTAAGGTTAATGGGAATGCACAGGCTTCCGCAGCGTACTCAGGCTGCTGCCGTCTGTTGCTGCTCTTTAGGCGTGATTCTGATGCTGTCGCCTGCGACTGCAAGCTCTGATTCCGGCCGGCGGGATTTGACGAAATCGCTGAGCGCTTCAATGGTAGGATAGCCCGGGTCGGTTCCGAAGCACCGTGCATCGTCAATGACAATCACATTTCCTCGAATCGGGGAATCCAAGACATGTCGCAATTCTTCGAAGATGGGTGTGTCGAGGTCGCCTCTGGCCGTTGTGCCTGCCGAATAATGGCCATCCAGCCAGAACAACGCTGGTTGATCGATGCGATCCACCACGCCCTTCAGCTCAACTCCGCTGTCGCCCTGGATCAGGATCACTTTGTCCTGACCGTCAAACCGGGATTTTGCGCGTTCGAACAGCTCCTGACTCAATTCAATGGAAAAAATCTGATCGAAATCGTGCATCATCGCTTCGACCATATCTCCGCGATATGTTCCCGTTTCGCACAGAATTTTCAGGCCATACTTGCTGCCGTGCTCTCGCAATGCTCGTTGCTTGACGATATGCGGGGGAGGAACGGGCCTGCCGTTTCTTTCCCATTCGATAAGTTTGGTTTCCTGTCTTCTCTTTACCGCCCAGTTTCTCAGCCGGTGGTAGAACGGGAACTTCTGAATGATGCGATTCAATTGTTTCATGATGGTCTCCTGTAGCCACACGGCGTCGAGTACATGCGGTCTGAGTTTTAGCGCCGGCTGTGTAGCCCCCATGTCTCAAATATCGGGGCCTGCGCGAAGGCCAGTTTTGATTCCGGAGCGTGGGACGTTGGTGTCACGTCACCGTAACGGCTCAGAAGTCCATCTTGGCGCAGAATTGCGGGGGTGGTAATAGAACGTCACGCTTGCATCTGGCGTTGAATAGATTGTCACGAAGCCTTCATCCATTTGTCTCAAGAGAACATTTTCGGAAGATTTTTCCGTGTCGGACATGGCGTACTGTGCATTCATCATCAGTCTGGAGCGTTCAGCGGAGCGATTTGCTCATGCGGGCGAACTCCTGTCGCAGCTGCCTTTGCCCGCGGAGATTCTTCCCGCCGTCGACGGAAGCCTGCTGTCTGATGCAGATATTGCGTCCGCCTATCAACACAATCGCCATCGGCCGCTCTATCCGTTCAGTTTGAATGCCGGTGAAATCGGGTGTTTTCTAAGTCACCGAAACGCGTGGACTCAGATTGTCGAACGAAACCTGGACGCGGCACTGGTGCTGGAAGATGACGTGTGTATTGACCAGACGTTGATTCACAATGCGATTGAGTGCGTCAAACACAAAAGTTCACCCGGAGATTTCTTCCAGTTCCCTGTGCGTCCACTGCCGCGGCGGTCTTCACGTTCTTCTGTGGACGATAACATTACCATCGTGTGTCCTCAGGTAACGCCATTGCGGACGTCGGGCCAGTGGGTGACCCGTGACGCAGCAGCTAGGCTGCTTGATTTGACGCAGGTGTTTGACCGTCCCGTCGATACATTTCTACAGATGCATTGGATTACCGGCGTACGTCTGCGGGCAATTGAGCCCTCTGGTATCTCGGATATGACCGCTGATCTGGGAGGCAGCACCATTGGTGCCGGCAAGATCCGTCGGTTAGAGCTCAGGAAATTGTCACGCGAAGTAAACCGCGCCTGGTATCGTTGGAGAATCGCCCGGCGTTCTGCAGGTGAACATCGGTTTGGAGTCGATCACGAGAAGTGACGGAGGCATGGATGTCCACAGTGTTGTCTGAATTGTTAGTAAAGCCGGTCACCAAGTTTTATCGACGGACGATCCTGAAGGATCCGTTCCTGGTCGCTGTCCGACAATGGAAACGTGATCGAGGTGACGCCACCTTACGGCAGGATTATTCGCTGGATGAGACCAGCGTTGTTCTGGACGTGGGTGGATATCAAGGCGATTTTGCGCAGGCGATGCTGGATCGGTTTGGCTGCCGCGTCTTCGTGTTTGAGCCAATGCCCGGTTTTGCTGAACAGTGTCGTCAACGATTTGCAGACGAGCCTCGCGTTAGTGTTCTTGATTACGGCCTCGGTGCTCGCGACGAACGGCTGTCTCTCAGCGAGTCCGATGATGCTTCGAGCTTCTGCCGTGATAGCGGCACGGTGGGATCTGTCTCAGCACAGATCCGAGATGTCGGATCTGTTTGGGAAGAACTCGGCATCGAACAGGTGGATCTGATGAAGGTTAATATTGAAGGCGGGGAATATCCGCTGCTCGGTCGCCTGATCGAATCCCGGCTGATTCAACAGGTTCAAAATCTGCAGGTACAATTCCACGATTTTGTCGCGGACGCTAATCGACAAAGAAATGAGTTACGGCAGCAACTTGCCCCGTCTCATACCGAAACATGGTGTTACGAATTCGTCTGGGAGAACTGGTCTCGGATTCAGGACGCGGCATAGCTGTCTCGGTTGCTCTGCACCGTTACACAAGAATAGTAAATAGAGATTGATCATGGGTTCTGCTGCTCGGCAACTATCAACGAAATTGATCGGGTTTGACATCTTCCCCTCCGTTTGGCCGGAGAAGTATTCTGCCAACGTTCAGCTGATGCGAAGACTTGTGGACGTCCGAAATGATGTCCGAAATCTCGCCGGAGACGGCCAAACGCGGTTTCTGCAGCATTGCCTGCAACACGTGGGTCTGTCCTACTCGCAGATATTTCAGGACTTGTTCGTTCAGTACGTTCTTGGCGAAAAACACTCCGGTTTCTTTTGCGAATTCGGTGCGACAGACGGAGTGGAACTTTCAAACAGTTACATGCTTGAGACGCACTATGGCTGGAAAGGCATCTGTGCCGAGCCGGCTCGCGGGTGGCACGAACAACTTCGTCGTAACAGGCCAAATGCGTCGGTCGAGACCGACTGTGTCTGGACGACGACGGGTGAAAAACTGCGATTCAATGAAGTTGACTCCAGAGAACTGTCAACGATCAACCTCTTTTCGAACGACGATGGCCATGCCAGAAAACGAAGTGGGAGGCAGTCGACGACGTACGAGGTTTCCACAATCAGCCTGAACGATCTGCTGGCAAAATACGATGCTCCCCGTGAATTTGACTACCTGTCGATTGACACAGAAGGCAGTGAGTTGTCGATTCTGGAAAAAGTGGACTACAGCCGCTATTGCCCCAGAGTAATTACAGTGGAACACAACTTTACCGAAAATCGCGAAGGCATCTTTCGACTGCTCAGCGGTCAGGGGTATCGCCGAGTCTTTAAAAACTTCAGCGGTTTCGATGACTGGTATCTCAGCGAATCTGTCACCTTTGATCAGGACTAATGGTTCTGGTGTCGGATGTAAACGATTCCGTCGATCCTCGTCCGATGGCCGGAGTTTGTAAGCTCAACAGGAAGCAAATACGGCTTTGGCAACACTTTGGTTTACTATGCCAGGTCTGCCCGCGGGGAATATCTTAACCACGACTTCAGCCGGGGCACGAGCATGGAACATACGTGCTTGCTGCATCCGTTTGAGGTCGGGGTTGTACGGTGTCCTTGTTGACGACGCTGCAAAGGCGAACTGAAGCAGTACACAGCACACCAGATCATGAACCAGTTCCATGCCGAATTTGAGTCCTCCTGTTGACATTGAACGAGACTTTAAGGCAATCGTGAATTCTGTATCGATACTCCCAACGACGGAGCAAAAAACGAATGGTTGCCGTTCCTTCGACTCTGAGTCTGCCTGAGGTGGCTGAGGACAACGCGCGTGAGATGGAAGTCGCTGCACGGGGATTCGTTACGAGCAGGCTTACGGGTGGGCTGGGAAATCAACTGTTTCAGTATGCGGCTGGTCGGGCCGCTTCACTCCGTAACGACGTTGATTTAGTGCTGGACATCAGACTACTGGCAGTCGATTCACTCAGGAGCTACGAGTTACATCGATACAACATCGCGGCACGAGTGGGGAGCAACGCTGAGTTGCCGCCGGACAGGTCGGCGAAGTTTCGCTACCTTCTCTGGAAAGTCGGACGCGACGCCCGGAAACGCCTGGTCACGGAAAAGGGACTGCAGTTCCGATGCGAACAGATGGTCGTTCCCGCCAACGCAGTTCTGCACGGCTACTGGCAGAACGAAACGTATTTCTGTGATTTTGCCGAGCAAATTCGTCAGGAGCTGACGGTTGCAACTGCCGCCAGTGCGCCCAATGTCGACTGGTTGAATCGCATTCAGTCTGTGAACGCGGTTTCGATGCACATTCGTCGCGGCGACTATGTGTCCGTAACAAAAAATCAGTCGATCTATGCGTCCTGTTCACCGGAGTACTATACGGCAGCGTCCACGCGGATTCGAGATCTGGCGGGTTCGGATGTGGAGTTCTTTGCGTTCTCTGATGATCCTGATTGGGTTGAGAAAGAAATCAAGGTTCCCGGCAAGTTGCACATCGTGCGATGCAACGCCGGTGATACCGCTTATGAAGATCTTCGGCTGATGAGTGCCTGTCGCGATCACGTGATTGCAAATAGTTCATTTTCCTGGTGGGGGGCGTGGCTTAATCCGCTACCGCACAAGAGGGTCGTCGCACCTCGGAAGTGGTTTGTGGACGACAATGAACGCGACCCTGTTCCGGAGTCGTGGCTAAGAATGTAGACTCGGTTTTCGTGAAAAATACGTGGCTCGTGGTGTCGACACACGCACTGAGGTTCTGCCGGGTCAGAGCAGTTCCGGCATTGGAGCGGTATTCTCCAGCAGGTACTGCGGCCGACCGGTAAGGTCGATCAGTTTCTGGGCCTCGGGATCAATACCGATGTGCCGATACAGCATGGCGATGACTTCGGAGAAATGCACCGGACGGTCGGCGATTTCTCCGCCAAGGCGGTCGGTGGCTCCGATGACCTGACCTGTGCGGAATCCGCCTCCGGCAAGCAGACCGCCGCCGACCTGGGGCCAGTGGTCTCGACCGGCGTCCTTGTTGATACGAGGCGTACGACCGAATTCTCCCCATGCCACGACCGCTACGTCGTCTGCCATGCCTCGATTGTGCAGGTCTTCAATCAACGCCGAAAGACCCTGATCGAACTGTGGCAGGTGAGTGTCCTTCATTCCGTTGAAGTTATTACTGTGGAAATCCCAACGACCGAAGTTCAGCGTGACGACTCGGCAACCGGCTTCCACCAATCGACGTGCCATCAGGAAGTGTTCGAGATTCCGCGGGGCTCCGTCGCCATACCGCTTCGGGTCGCCCTTCCCATAGCGTTCGCGTATCTCGGCAGGTTCGTTAGATATGTCCAGGGCATCGGCCAGAGAAGTTGATGTGAGAATGTCGAAGGCCTGCTGAGTCAGAGTGTCCAGCCCTTCCAGTGTTCCGCTGGCATCGATATCGCGGCGCAGGCTATCCACGCTGGTCAGCAGCGTTTTACGATTGTCGAGCCGTGATGTGTCGATGCCCTGCAGCTTCATGTCGTTCTGCGCGGGGCCTGATGGTCGGAACGCGGAATGAGCAACGCCCAGAAATCCAGGATGACCAGGAGAACCGTACGGCGGATGCCCCGCATTTGGCGACAGACCGACAAACGGCGGCACAGCATCGTTTCGAGCACCCAGCACTTTTGATGCGACGCTGCCGACTGATGGCCAGCCGCCAGCCGGTTGATTGGGCACTTTTCGACCGGTGTAGCAGATGAACGAATCGTGAGCACCACTGGGCGAGCCGTACATACTTCGCAGCGGCACGCACTTATCCATGATGCCAGCCAGACGAGGCATGTGTTCGCAGATTTCGATTCCCGGCACGTTGGTGGAAATCGGCCTGAACGATCCACGGATTTCTGCCGGAGCGTCCATCTTCAGGTCATACATGTCCTGATGCCCGGGAGCACCACACATGTAGATCATGATGACGGCTTTTTTTGAATCCCGAATTCCGGCTGCCTGCTCGGCCTGCAACAACTTTGGCAGTGTCAGTCCGCCAACGGCCAGCGTGCCGGCTCGAAGTATGTCGCGGCGAGATACACCGTCGCAGAGTTTGCTGGCGCACCCGGATGCGTGATGTCCAGAGATCGAAAGCATGGCGAGAATTCCAAAGGACTGAAGGCGGGGAACGTTTCGTGGCGAAGATCCGCCGGAGGGTGACCACTAATCAACCTGTGAAGTCTATCACACGCTTCGATTGATCGGTAATCCTGATCAGGAAATCGTAGTTTTATGCGGCATTCGCACGTAATCGTCCAGACTTGTGGGGCGTGTTGAGTGCGTTGTGTCGGCAATGATGTCATTTGATCCAACGGCCAGTTCAGTTGCTTTGTAAAACTTCAGTGTCCCGAAGTCATTCGGAAGTTTAAGGAGCCGACGATGGAATTGACTGAGCGCGCTGAGGTCTCGGCGGACTCGCAACCGCTGATTCCCGAATTGAGGTCACGTGAATGGCTGGACTATTTCACTCGCAACACGCAGCAGTTGCTGGATGTTCCCTGGCAACTCGGCAGCGAGTTATCAGACCAGGAAGTTAAGGCGATATCAGCGTCGGTTCAGGGGTTTCAGCTTGGTGAAAGTTCTGAAGGAAAGCACCTGATTCATTGTGCAAAGTTGCACTCGGAAGAGACCTGCGATCCCGAATATTTCGATGCCATTAAACTGTTTATCAGAGAGGAACAAAGGCATGCTCGCGATCTCGCACGATTCCTCGACCTGAACGGAATTTCCACATTGAAGGCCGCATGGCCGGACAGCGTGTTTCGGTTTCTTCGACGAGGCGCGGGACTGGAACTTTCGATTGCCGTCCTGGTGACGGCCGAAATTATTGCAGAGGTGTACTATCCTGCACTTCAGGCAGCCACGAACTCTATTGTGCTGAAACGTCTCTGCGATCAGATCATTCAGGACGAAACGCCGCACGTGCAGTTCCAGTGCGAACGGCTGGCGATCTTGAGGTCACGACGATCGCCGGTGAGATGCTACATGACCTGTGCTGCACAGCGATTTCTGTTTTTGGGAACGTGCCTTGTCGTCTGGATGAAACATGGCCCTGTCTTT
Source organism: Fuerstiella sp. (assembly GCA_029247265.1). Lineage (GTDB taxonomy): Bacteria > Planctomycetota > Planctomycetia > Planctomycetales > Planctomycetaceae > Fuerstiella. The sequence goes on along the minus strand of JAQWLN010000010.1, from coordinate 62,463 downwards.
CGCCAAGCGAAACAAGGATTCAGGCCGTTCTGGAAAGCTGCGTGGCAGAAATATCACGTTGCCGAAACAATCATGCGAAGAACGCCGAACTGATCAGCTTTTGATGACAGCCGCCATCTCCCCTGCGTGAGAACACCGGTTCCTACTGACAGACTCACAGCGTGCCCCGCTGTCGTCAGTATCACTTCGGCCTCAACCGCCGATGGCATCAGACAGTTGAGTGAACAGCAATCGCGATCGGTCGTATCGACGTTCGTGGCTGTCATTCCCGATTTCGGTTCGAACATAGATCAGGCCGTTTTCCCAGTCTTCTTCTTCACCTTCCTGACGCGCTGACAGTACCACGAAATAACGTCTTTCCGCATTTTCATTGCCTTCGCTCCCCATAATCGCTTCTTCGATCCGACATGACGTGAGAGCGCTGAAGGGCAGGGTCCACCGGTTCGTGTTTCCTTCGAACCATAGCAGGCGTAGATCTCGATCGATCTGCAGAAAGCCGAAATCATCTTCCATGCCTGGTTTGGTCCACTTTTCCGGACCGTACAAATCGAGGGCGACCAGATCATCTTCCAGTCCACTGAACAGTGGATCCACTCGGCTCTGCATCGATGCTCTGCCCACCTTGATTGCATACGCAGAACTCACAAACAGACCGATCTTGATCAGGTACAGAAAACCGGCGACCAGACCGGCAAAAGCGCCGCCACCAATCAGTGATCTGTTCACAATGTCCAATTCGTTCAAGTGCCGGTACAGATAAATACCGGCCACCACAGCCCCGATCAGCCCAAGCAACAATGGACCCAATCCGATGACGAGCTGTATTCCAATCTGCACCGGGGATACGAGCTTCTTCTCTTCTCCTTCAAGAGCTTTCGTATCGATGACTCCGACCGCTCGTTCTGCATCCAGCTGAAGATCATCCTTTACCTTGGTGCGAGGATCGCCTTCCGGGGGTTCCCAGTCAGACAGACTGACGGCAAGGTCCAGGCGGTACAGAATATTTGCCAAAGTCTCCAGAGACACTTTTGGCGGCACGGCTACCAGGAATCCTTCATCGCCATGATCAATCACCATGCCATTGACGGAATAGCTCCATTCATCGGCTCGCATCAACTCAACGGCTTCGATGTCCTCGAGCTTGAAGACGGAGTGCCATGTCCTGCCCATGGCGCTGTTGACGACAATGCAGTCCTTCTGGACGCTCACCTCCCGTTGAACATTGCCCTTGTCAAGAAGCAGCAGGACTACCAGTCCGCAGACGAGGCTTAGCAAAGCCGCTTCGACAAGTGCGAACCGTCCGTTGTCGAAGAAATACGTGGCCAGAAACATAACGGCCATGACAACAAAAGCCGTTGCCATGCGTGGCATCCAACTGCGCGCCGTGCGAATGCGGACTAAGAAAAACCACGGTTCGTTCCACGATATCTGAGTCGACGAAAACAGCGCCATGTTGTGCTCCGGCGAAGAATTTAGTTGCCTTGTTCGCCAGTTTGAGCATGAACACACTTCGATGCAACCGTTGCGCCAGCAGTCGACTTGCTGCTATGGTGCCCCTGTTGCTTCCCTTAGGAACGAAGGTTCACCCGTCAAAGGCCGGTGGTGATCCAGATTGTCGTCGACACGTCGCCGACGCGGACATCCTTCGCGTCTGCCTGCGATGCCGGGGTGAAGACAATTGCATCCGCCAGAGTTTCTCCACAAATGTATTTGCCCCATTCGGCGACCATCGCCTGGACAACGTTATCTTCGGAGTGGTATTCGATGCGAATACGGTCCTGGATGTTTAAGTCGGCATCTTTTCGAAGCTGCTGGACGTGGCGGACAAAGTCCCGAGACATGCCTTTGCGGACCAATGTATCGGTCAGCACTGTGCTGATGGCGATCTGAATTCCGGAATCGTCTCTGCATACCCAGTCATCTGCCTGTTCCGTGCTGATGAGCACGTCTGTAGTTGTCAGGTGGATCTGGTTGCCGTCGATGTTGATCGATACGTCTTCGCCGCGACGCAGTGGGCCCAGTACGGCGTCACCGAGTTCCGGCAATTTTGTTCGCAGCACACCCAGCAACTTGCCGTACTTTGGGCCCAGTGTCTTCAGGTTTGGCTTGTAGCTGTATCCGACAAGGGCGTCGAGGTTATCTCTCTGAGTCACCTGCTCGATATTCAATTCTTCACTGATGACGTCCGTCAGCTGAGCAATGGCAGCGGCGGTGTCCGTGTCGGCGGCGGCGAATTGCAGTTCGGCCAGCGGCTGACGTACTCGCAGCGTGTTTTCCTCTCTCAGTTTATGCCCCAGTTTGACCACCAGCTGCGCGGCGGCCATACGTTTGTTCAGCGCTTCATCCAGCAGCGTTTCGTCGGCCGTTGGGTAGTCACACAGGTGGACGCTGCCCGGCAGGTCCGTCGAATCCGGCAGGGCGCCTGAGGTGGACATGTCAGCGCCAGAGACAAGGTTCTGATACATTCGTTCCGTCAGAAACGGGATACACGGCGCCAGTAGCTGACACAGCGTTACCAATACTTCGTAGAGTGTCTCGTAGGCGGCGGTTTTATCGGTGTCGCTGGCGTCCTTGCTGCGCCAGAAACGTCGACGATTGCGGCGGATGTACCAGTTACTCAGGTCATCAATAAACTGAGCAGCCGCCTCACAGAAACCGGCGACGTTGTAGTCTGAAAAATCCCGGTGAGCGGTCTCCACCAGCGACTGCAGGTTGGACAGTACCCAACGATCGATTTCCGGACGCTCTGCGATGGCTGTGTAGCCGTCGCTTTCTGGTTGATGGTTGCTGTGGGCAACTCGCTGACGCAGGGCATCAGAAGGCTCAAATCCATCCGCAATGGCGTAGTCAACGAAGAACTTGTAGCAGTTCCACAGTGGGATCAGAATCTGACGACGCATTTCATCGGCCGGGCCGCTGGTTATTGTCGCCGTGGGAACGCCTTCTTTCGTTTCGCTGATCGGGCCTTCCGGCGTATTCAGTGTGACTGGCTGATCAGCATGCCGAGTGCCGAACCTCAGGTCCGTTGCGGGATTCTGAGCCAGATACATCCACCGCATTGTATCCACGCCCAGTTGTTCAGCCGCTTCTTCAAACCAGATGGCTGAGCCGTCTGATTTGTGCATTGGCTTACCCTGTTCGTTCTGAACAAGACGATGTCCCAGCAGCGTTCGGAAGGGCTGTTTTTCTTCAGCCGCGCGTTTTCCTGTCGGGTCGAATCGCATCATCGTGGACAGCGACAGCAACGAATAGAACCAGTTGCGGAACTGACCCGGGAAGCATTCGGTGACCAGGTCAACTGGATACCAGTCGGCCCAATTCAGTTTGTCGGTGCTGTAGCGTTTATTGAAGTTCATCGTGCTGAACGGCACGATCCCCGCATCCAGCCAGGGATTGCCCACGTCTTCGATGCGAGTCATCACATTGCCGGTCTTTGGATTTTGGATCTTAACCTTATCGATCCACGGCCGGTGAGGAGTGTGACCTTCAAATTCGTCCCAGCCTTCAACTGCGCGTTCCTTCAGTTCCGCCAGTGAACCCATCACTTCAAAGTCGCCGGTTTCTTCGTCGACCCATACCGGCAGAGCAAGTCCCCAGAAGCGTTTCTTGGAAATCATCCAGTCGCTCATGTTGGACAGCCACTCGACTTCGCGGTTTTGTCCGTCGATACTGTCCGGCAGCCAGCGAATCTGGCGAGTCACGTCTTTGATCTCGTCCCGCCAGTCCATGTTGATGAACCACTCGTCGACAAGTCGAAAGACCAGTTCGTCGCCCGTTCGCCAGCAGTGCGGGTATACGTGTGGATAAGTTTCGACAGCGACCAGCAGGCCTTTTTCCTTCAGCTTTGCGAACACCAGTTCTGCTGTTTCCGGTGCAATGGCTTCCTTGCCGGAGAATTCGCCGAACACTTCGCCGTAGGTGCCGTCTTCCTTCAGCGGTGCGATGATGGGCATGCCGATTGACGCACCGATTTTGTGGTCCACGTCACCACAGCCTGGAGCCATGTGAACGATGCCTGTCCCTTCGCCGGCCACCACGTGCGCTGCGCCGCGTGAATCGCGACCGCCGTCGATGACCTGATGCCAGCCAGCACCATTGACGCTGAGATTATTTTCGTCGACGGGAAAACCGCCATCCATCTGCTGAGCGGGCAGGTCGTCGAATGGACCTTCGTACTCCCAACCGACCAGATCGGCTCCCTTGACAGTTCCGAGTTCTTCGAAGCCGCCCTGTTCCTTGAATATCTGAGCGATTGTTTTCAGCTTGCCGACGCCATCCGGCCACTTCCATTCCGGTCGCCCGAAGCCGTCTTTGAATTCTGTTGCCAGTCGCTGAAAATTTAGATTGTCTTTGGCGAAATAGTATACGGCGTCGTCCTTATTCGCCTTGATTCTGACGTAATCCAGATCTGTGTTGATGGCGGCGCCGACGTTACTGGTCAGCGTCCAGGGAGTCGTTGTCCAGATCAGCAGGAATTCGTTGTCGCGGTCTTTCAGCGGAAAGCGAACGAACACCGACTTATGCGTCGTCAGTTTGCGGCCTTCGGCGATTTCCATCTGTGAGTATGCACTACCGCCTCGACCCGACCACGGCATCACGTCGTGACCCTGGTAGATTTTTCCTCGATCGAAACACTTCTTCAGGAAGTCCCAGATGGTTTCGTTGTTCTCTGTGCTGAATGTGAAGTAGCTGCCACCCCATTCCGGGTTGCCGAGTTTTTCCACCAGTTGATGCGAGCTGGCAGTTTCCGTTTTCCCACTGGGCGCGGTGAAGGAGACTTCGGTATCTGTGCCCAGATGTTCGGCCAATGTACGCAGCTGATCGGGGTCGTCCCAGTCCATCCAGTAGCCAAGTCGTTGCGACTGTTCCGTCTGTCGCGCCGCAAATCGCAGGACTCGCCGTTTGCATTCGTTCACGAAATTGTCGATGCCGTAGTCGTTGACAGCGGTTTTCGTGCCGAGTCCCAACTGCTTCTCGACCTCGACTTCAACCCACAATCCCTGACAGTCGAAGCCGTTCTGGTAACGCTGGTCGTGGCCGGTCATCGCAAAGAACCGCTGGTACGTGTCTTTGTAGGTTCGGCCCCACGCGTGATGCACGCCCATCGGATTATTGGCGGTGATGGGCCCGTCCAGAAAACTCCACCGCTTGTGACCGCGGTTTTTTTCACGCAGTCGGCGGAATGTGTTGTGCTGAGTCCAGAAGTTGAGGACGAGGTGTTCGCCGGGAACAAAATTGCTGTCGGAAACAGGTTGAAACATTGGTCAATTGCAGTTCATGCGGCGGCACAGGCCGCGTGGTAAAACGTGACGGGTTCAGAAGCGAAGAATTCTAGTTGTCTGTGCGTCGAGTCGCAAAGTGCGGACCCTGTTAACTCACCGAAATCACAGCTGATTCGCCCTAGCACAGAGCGTGTCTCGTTTCTGGTGACAGGATTGCTCAGCGCATCGCCGCTTTGGCCGATGCAGATTGACGAAGAGCGGGATATCCGCGGGGGCTCGGTCCGCGGTCCCTTCGTCCTGTTTTGCATGGACGTCGGTAGACTTCCCTACGCTGCGTCCGGTCGGGCAGGGCCGATCGACCTGGCCTGGCCTTTGTCAGTGCGTTTTTTTAAATCGAACAGCCCGAAGATCTCTGAAGCATCAAGCCCCAGTGAGACGTTTTCATTGTCGCCATCGCCAAGAATCGCTTCTGCCAGTTCTCGTTTCTCACGCAGCACTCGGTCAATGCGTTCTTCGATGGTGTCTTTGCAGATAAAACGCGTGACGATTACCGGCGCAGAAACGCCAATCCGATGAGCTCGATTAATCGCCTGGTCTTCAATCGCCGGATTCCACCAGCGATCGTATAGAAAAACGTAGTGGGCAAACTGAAGGTTCAATCCGACGGCTCCGGTACCGTAACTCATCAGGATGATGTGTGCGTCCGGATCTTCCTTGAACTTAGCCAGAATCGGTTCGCGTTTTTTTGTAGGAACGCCACCGTGGTATACCAGCGGGTTGAACTGCTGTAGTCGTTCGGCCAGCCAGTCGATTGTCTTCGTCCACTGACTGAACAGAATAGCCTTGCTGCCACTGGCGGCAATTTCTTCCATGTCCGCGACCAGCCGTTCCAGCTTCGCGCTTTCGTTTGTGAGCGGGTCGTAGTTTGTGATTTGTTTTAGTCGCAGAACCAATTCGAAGACGTGCTGAACGCTGATGGAATCGCCGAGTTCATTCAGCTGAATGATTCCCTCTTTCTCTGCGGTCGTGTATGCGTACTGTTGTGCCTGTGTGAGTTCGAGTTCGGCATCGCGGTCGATGCGTGGCGGCATATCCTTCATGACCAGATCTTTGGTCCGACGCAGGATGTGTTCATTCGCCAATGCTGCCAGCTGCCTGAGGTCCGGTGAGGCTCGTGCAGGAATCACTTCCATGAACTCGAACAGCGAAGCCAGTTCTTCCGGACGATTTTCGATAGGCGTACCAGTCAGCGCCCAGCTGCGCCGACGATTGATACTTCGAGCCGCCTGGGCTGTACGGGAGTCTCGGTTCTTGATGCGTTGGGCTTCGTCCAGTACAAGCAAATCAAAATTTGGTTGTTCGTCTTCCGGAAACTCGGGCAGGTCCCGGGTCATTGATTCATAGTTTGTGATCAGAATCGGTACACCCGGCATCGTCCACAGCATGCGGCGGCGAGCCCCGCTGCCTTCAATTGTCACGATAGGTAATTCTTCTGCCCATGTCTGGAATTCTCGCTGCCAGTTGGGAATAAGAGGCTTCGGACAGATCAGCAGGATGCGATTGACCTGGCCGCTGCGGAGCAGCAATCGGATGCCGGTGATTGTCTGCATCGTTTTGCCTAGTCCCATCTCGTCGGCCAGTAATGCAGAGTGCCGAGCGAACATCCACGCAATACCTTCGTATTGGTAGGGAAAGGGTTCGAACGGCATAATCAGTTCCTGCCCCGCCAGCCACGATTCGAGTGGCGGTTGCAGCAGGTAGAATAGGCGGTCCTGCAGTGACAGTGCATTTGGGGGCGGCTTGATTCGAGTCCGCTGTGGTTTTTCGCTGCCACCGCCATCGCCAGCCGCTGTTTTTTTGGGGCCGATTACCTTGAGTTCGGTGCCGTCGGATGTTGTCTCATTCTTTTCTTCCGGCGGTTGAAACGCGGCACCTTCCGGCAGCGTCAGGCCGATGCACTTCACGCGAATGCGACGCGGCTTCCACGAAGGAACGAAATCCAGGCGCTGTTCGACGGGAATCGAAACAGTATCGATGTGCGGTTCTCGCTTCAATGCCGGGTTGAATCCGGCACTGGCGACATCAACTGATTTGCACAGGTCAACGTTGTGCACGTCAGGCGGCGTGGAATGGTCAGTGCTGCGCAGCTCTGAGGTTTTGTCCGTCTTGCTGCGGTCCACTGGCGTTTCCGGCTCAGACGATTTGTGCTCGAGGGGCACTCGTTTGCTTTGCTCCGAAATCGCTGAGGACGATCGGCTATGGCTCATCGTGTCAGCACCGTTTTGATCGTCTCGTTCAACGCTTCCTGAACCCGCTCCAGCGGTTCCTCCAGATCTGCCTGCCCGGGAATCAGATGCAGCTGTTTTATGACGAAGCTGCTGTCATCAAGATGGCTGTCATGAAATTGCAGGTGGCGTCCGCCGAGTTCAGCCGTATTGTCCGTACCATGTCGTGCAGCGTCGACCCTCGACGGTTGATCGGCCGTGCAGGCGACGGGCGTTTGAGTGTGGTTTCGCAGTTCCAGCAGATCGGGATCGCTGGTCACAATCAATTCAGGTTTGATCGAAACGCGGTCAAGCAGCGTTTTGCCAATGAGTTCACCCAGCAACCAGGGTCTCAGCATTCTGCCGTATAGAATCTCCTGAGTTCTGTCAGGTTTGACGGGCGTCGTGCACTGGAACTCCAGCGGGCGACCGTTGTGATTTGTCACCAGCAGGCCACCGACGCACCCTCGGCCCTCGACTTCTACAGCCGCCATGAATCCCAGTCGTAATTGATCTGAATGTCCGCTTTTTGACATCCGCCCCGTCTTCAAAAACTGCAGCCGACCCTCCAGAGTCGAGCGTGATTGTCATGACCTCAGGTTCGCGAGGTCATCGAAATGGCACAGACTCGACTCTGGAGAGTCGAGTAACACAAAATGGAGCGCCAACTGCAGAATCTGCCGATTCGTTCTGTGTAGCCGGACCGCTCACCGAGGTCCCTCATCGACGAAACGATTGGGTTGTCTTTAGCGATCGTCGGGAACGTTGGTCTGGGGTAATTGAAGTCGGGGCCGGTTCGCCATAAAACACGTTCCTTTTGGGGGGGAGTGCCTTCCATGAAGAATGGGAAACTTTCTTTCCAGTGCAATACTCGGAATCGAACACTCAGAGACGAGAAACCCAGGGAAGGTCAGTCGGCCTTCTTTTCGGGCCGCTGTTATCGCTGGAATCCCTGTTTCTCTCGAATTGACCTAAACAATTACCGCCCTGGCCAAACATTGACGGACAATTGCATTGGAAACTTATAAACAGAATTTTGTTGAATTCATGGTGCGGGCCAACGTGCTGACCTTTGGCGACTTTACCACCAAAAGTGGCCGTAAGACTCCGTTCTTTATTAACACAGGTCGCTACCGGACGGGTGAGCAGATGAACCGGCTGGCGGGCTTTTACGCCGACGCCATCCAGGCTCAGGATGTCTCTTTCGACTTCCTGTTTGGGCCTGCGTATAAGGGTATTCCGCTGGCAGTCGCCATTGCCATGGAACTCAGCAGTCGTGGCACCGACGTCCCGTTCTGTTTCAATCGCAAGGAAGCAAAGACGCACGGTGAAGGCGGTACTCTGGTCGGGCATCAGCCGACAGCTGGAGAACGGGTCCTCATTGTGGAAGACGTGACGACCGCTGGCACATCGATTCGTGAAACCGTGCCAGTGCTGCAGGCTGCGGCTGAAGTTCAGCTGGCCGGTCTGGTCGTGTCCGTTGATCGAATGGAACGAGGGCAGGGCGAAAGGAACGCGTTAACCGAACTGCGTGACGAGTTTTCGATGCCGACCTTCGCGATCGTCACGATTTGTGAAGTTGCCGACTTCCTGCATGGAAGAAAGGTAGATGGCAACGTCGTCGTGACGGATGAACTGTTTGAGAAGATTCAGGATTATCGTCAGCAATACGGCGGAACAGCGTAGGGCGGGACCGCCCGCCCATTTGAGCTGACACTCACGAATTACGTGTCCGTATCCAGTGATTGCTTCAGCAATACACGTGACGTGATTTACGGCATGGACACGATTGAACAGCTTAGTCCGCCAGCGGCTGGAATATATGTGTTTGATGCATAGTCCATCACCATGCGGTCTGCGTTAAATCGCCAGCCAAGTGTTCTGATCGCTCGTTTCATCTGGGCAATCCACCCCTGCGGCAGATCATCCGCGTCGCGCTGGAAGTACAGCGGAATGACTTCTTCAGTCAGGACGCGATACAAGTCTTCACCGTCGCGTTCGTCCTGGACGGTCTGATCAGAATGAGTTCGACCGTTGCCGATGGCGAAACCGTTTTTGCCGTCGTAGGCTTCAGCCCACCAGCCATCAAGCACTGAGCAGTTCAGGCCACCGTTCAGAACGACCTTCTGCCCGCTGGTTCCGGACGCCTCCAGCGGTCGACGCGGGTTGTTCAGCCACACGTCGACACCCTGGACAAGTTGTCGGCCCATCGCAATGCTGTAATTTTCGAGCACCAGAATTCGTCCGCGGAACGGAGCTTCGTGTGTCAGCTTAAAGATGCGCTGCAACAGCCGTTTGCCATTTTCGTCAGCCGGATGAGACTTTCCTGCAAAAATAAACTGAACGGGGCGATCAACGTCCGTGATGAGCCGTTCCAGCAGTTCGAGATCTTTGAGAATCAGGTCGGCTCGCTTGTACGGGGCAAATCGGCGAGCGAACCCGATTGTCAGTGCTTCCGGGTCAAGCACACTTTTCATGTCCTCAATTACGGATCTGTCGTCCCCCCGACGAGTCGCCTGTTCGACGGCTTCTCGCCGGGCGTACGTGATCATGCGATTTTTCAGCGACTGGTGAGTTTCCCACACTTCACCGGGCGTCACGCTTTCAAAGCCGCTCCAGACTTCCGGTTCACCTGATCGCAGGAACCAGTCTTCGGGAAGAACGCGGTCGTATAACGCCCGCATCTGCGCTGCCAGCCACGTCGGAACGTGTACTCCGTTTGTGATGTGTCCAATCGGAATTTCTTCAGCGCTTCGCCACGGCCACAGGCCGGCCCACATCTGGCGACTGACGACTCCGTGCAGGCTGGACACGCCATTTGCTATGCGACACATTTTCATCGCCAGGACAGTCATACAAAACGATTCCGAATCGTTTTGCGGGTCGACACGTCCCAGGGCCATCAGCCCGTGATGATCCAGTCCGATGGAATCCGCCAGTGGCCCGATGTGTTCTTCGGCCAGACCGGAATCGAATCGGTCGTGTCCGGCAGCCACCGGCGTATGTGTTGTAAACACACACCGGCTGGATGTTTGCGTCAATGCCTCAGTGAAGGAAAGCGCGTCATCGTGCATTCGTTCGCGAATCGCTTCCAGAGGTGCGAACGCGGAATGGCCCTCGTTCATATGAATTACGTTCGGCACGATGCCTATGGCTTTCAACGCTCGCAGGCCGCCAACTCCCAGCAGCAGTTCCTGGCGGATGCGAGTTCGCTGGTCGCCGCCATATAGACGAGCCGTCAGCTTTCGATCCTCCTCCGAATTCTGTTCGATGTCCGTGTCCATCAGATACAGATTGATGCGGCCCACTGCCAGGTGCATCACCCTTGCAAAAATGGTCCCTTGTCGCGTTTCAACGGAAACGATGATTGGACCGCTGTCATTTTTTACTTGAGTCAGCGGAAGCGATTCCAGAGGCAGACGGGGATACTTTTCCTTCTGCCAGCCTTCTTTATCGATGGCTTGTGCGAAATAGCCTTCGTGATAGAACAATCCGATACCGACCAGCGGAATGCCCAGGTCTGACGCGCTCTTCAAATGATCGCCTGCAAGCACACCAAGTCCGCCGGAATATATGGGCAGTGATTCATGCAGACCGAATTCCGCAGAAAAATAGGCTACGGGTGCCTGCCCCAGAATTCCGCAGTGCGTCGAACCCCACGTAGATTCACAGGTGGTGTATTCGACGAAACGACGATATGCCCAGTGAATCCGTGAGTGAAGAACGGCTTCGCGAGCTCGTTGTTCAAGTAATTCGGGAGTGTATTCTGCCAGCAACTGCACCGGATTGTTGTGCAACTGCGCAAATCGATCCGTGTCGATCAGTCGAAAGACCTCGACCAGCTCCGGATCCCAGCTCCACCAGAGATTTGCCGCAATCCGCGAGAGTTTGTCGTGGATCGTCAGTTCGCCAACCTTGCCAATCATGTGCGCAACCTCTGGTCGTTTTTGGGTTTGGCGCTGAAGTCGGGACTTGGCGCCGAAGACGAATCGGGGACGCAACACAAACGCGGCGTGTGCGACCCTTCAATGCCTTCAAATCAACGTTGACGGCAATTGCTGCTGCCATTCAGCGAAGCTCAATAGCAGCGCGGCCGAAGTATGGCGACCCTACACAGACGGTCGAGCGGAGTACGATTCTGTCTTCCAACGAAAATGCCCGTTTCGAACGAAACGGGCATTGGGATGCACTAGCCTGGAACCGACATTCTCAGCCGCGATTGGCCGAAACGATCAGCGCGACAGCTTCACGTGTCGTCGCTTCAATTTGCGGGCCTTGGAACTGGCGGGCCGACGTCCGTGATTAGCTTTTGTCAATTTTCTTTGCGTCTTGGCCATTGTTCTGTGTTTCTGAAGTAAAATAGGATGCCCGGGAATTCGGGGCAAATTTCATGTGAAACGTCGTATCTGAATGCTGGTCCCGGTCAACCGCCGGGTGCGATCCCGCGTTTCCAGCAAATCGTTGAATATGCGCTTAATCGAGGGTTCGGTACAATATCGGTGAAAATAGCGGGAGAACAGCCTGAACCTCAGGAGTTTTCACGATTCTCAGGCAGTTTTACCGGTAATGGCTGCAAGTTGGCGACCTGGCTGCATTAATTCCCCCTTACTAACGACTAATGACCGAAAAAATAATTTTCTTCGACATTGACGGGACACTGCTGAACACCGGCGGGGCAGGGCAGCGAGCCATGGAAAGGGCGCTCACCGCAGAGTTTCAGATTGAGTTTCCATTCGAAGGAGTTCTGACGGCCGGGCGTACCGATCGCGGGATCACAGACGAAATCCTTCAGCGCTACAACTTTGACAATACCTCCGAAAACCGCGCTCGTTTTCGAGAGGCGTATCTTGCCCAGCTACCCATGAGTCTGAAGGATTCGCCGGGACTGCTACTACCAAGAATCCGCGAACTGTTGGAGCAACTGGCGCTGCACAGTCATGTGACGTTGTCATTGCTCACCGGAAACTACGCTGAGGGAGCGTGGATCAAGTTGCGTCATTATGAACTCGACCACTTCTTTCAATTCGGTGGCTTTGGTGACCACGATGCTGATCGGAACGATGTTGCGCAGGCAGCGATTAATGTCGCGTCCACGGAATTCGACCGTGTCGTGGACGGCAGCGATACGATGGTCATCGGTGACACGCCAGCCGACATTCAGTGTGCGCAGGCGATTGGAGCGAAATGCATCGCCGTAGCGACGGGCGTTTATTCCTCACGTGAACTCGAGTCCCACAATCCCGATCACCTGTTCGAGGACTTTGCCGACACGGATCAGGTTGTGGAACGTATTCTGGCAGCGTTGTAGTACCGTCAGTGCCGGCGATCTAAACAAACATCCTTCAATTAACATGACTTCCGAATCCGAACAGCCCGGTACGGCAAACGAAGCTGATTTGCCACCGCAGGCGATACCGCGCCGCACAGTCCTTTGGTTGCTGATTCATGCTCTTCTCTACCTGCCGTTTCGACTGTGGTGTCGTACCGTTGTGATTGGGCGAGAAAATATCGACAACACAAAGGGCGGTATCTTCGTCGTAAATCATCAGAGTTTTCTTGACCCGTTATTCGTCGGCGTGCGATTGACTCGCCCGCTGGCCTACCTGGCACGAGATTCCCTGTTCAAACTGCCGTTCATCGGTTGGATCTGTCGCAAAACGCACGTCATTCCGATCAGCCGGACGGCTTTCCGGGGCAGTAGTATTCGTACGGCGATCGACCGGCTTAAACAGGGGTTCCTTGTTGGCATCTATCCGGAAGGAACCCGGTCTTCTGGTGCTCCCAAGGAGTTTCGTCCAGGTTTCCTATCGCTCATTCGGCGAGTCGACGTGCCTGTCTATCCTGTCGCAGTTATCGGCGCAGACAGAGCGATGCCAAGAAATGCGTGGTTTATTCGTCCGGTCAAGGTGACCGTCGTTTATGGCAAGGCGCTGACTGCTGAACAGCATCAGCGATTACTGGACAACGACGTTACATCCAGTGCGGCTGAAATTCGGGACATGGTTGCCAGGCTGTACGACGAAGGTCTGAAGTCCTGAATATAAGCGTTTTTGCCTCTGACCCGTGTCGCAACACCTGTTTACCGGATCGTCGAGATGGCGTAAATTTCGCATTCTTCCAGACGTGACGCACGATGAACGGAATCTACTGCGATGAACGCACTTCATGTAATTATGCTGGCTCAGACGCTTGCTCCAGAGGCAGGACAGAAGCAAAGTCTGATCGACGCGTCATTGAATTGGCTGCACTCTCACCTGACGTTCAGTTGGCTGATCGTTCAGATAATCCAGTACGCACCCAAACTGCTGTATGCGATCGCCGTTTTTATGATCGGCAAGTGGCTGGCGAGGGCGGTGACCGGTGCGCTCATACGAGGTGCCAGAAAGGCGAAGGTTGATGAAACACTGTTGGGGTTCCTGAACAACCTGATCTACATGCTGTTGTTCACTCTGGTCTGCGTCGCTGCAGTGCAGGCTCTGGGCGTCGACACGACAGGGCTTACAGCAGTTCTTGCGGCCACCGGGTTCGCGATTGGTTTTGCCTTGCAGCGATCGCTGGGCAATCTGGCGGCCGGAGTCATGCTGGTTTTCTTCAAACCGTTTCGAGTTGGTGATGTTGTGGAAATCGAATCCCTTACCGGTACAGTTGTCGAAATTCAGATTTGCAACACAATCCTGCTGACTCTCGACAACGTCAGGATCATTGTGCCGAATTCGAAGATGACGGACGGTACCATCAAGAACTATTCCGCAGAACCACAGCGACGAATCGATCTGGTCGTGGGGTGCGGTTATAACGACGACCTGAAAGCTGTGAAAAAGGTGTTGCAGGATCTATTGACAGAAGACGCTCGGGTGCTGACTGATCCCGAACCCATTGTCGCTGTCTCTGAACTTGGCGACAGCAGTGTCAACTTTGTGGTGCGTCCGTGGGTTTCCAGTCACGAATACTGGGCTGTTCGTTTTGATCTGACTGAGCGGATAAAGCTGACATTTGACGAATGTGGCTTTACGATACCGTTTCCATCGCAGGACCTGTTCGTTCATCGCCCTGACGCGGCTGATCAATCGGCAACCATTCTGAAGGCTGCATGACCGCGGAGCGATGTCTCAGGCTCTTTCTGAATATCTAAAGCAATGTCTGACAGACGACCGTCTCCAGCGCTTTAACGATGTTGTGAAGTTCCGCACGCGTCATCTGACGGTCGTGCTGGAAAATGTCTATCACGAACACAACGCCAGCGCCGTCCTGCGGACCTGCGACTGCCTGGGCATCCAGGATGTGCATGTCATTGAGTCGCTGAACAGTTTTGCTCCGAATCCCGAAGTCGCACTGGGGGCCAGCAAGTGGTTGACGGTTCACAACTACCGATCGGAGCCGGATTCATCGGATCGGCCACCGTCGAATATCTCAGTGGACTGCATCCGTCACCTGAAGGAAAATGGGTTTCGCGTCCTGTCCACGTCGCCGCGGCAGGACAGTCTCCCGTTATCGCAGGTGCCGTTTGATCAAAAAACGGCGATTGTGTTTGGTGCAGAGCAGATTGGTGTCAGCGATGAGGCGATCTCAGAATCCGACGACTTGATCCACATCCCGATGTTTGGATTTACTGAGAGTTTCAATGTCTCAGTTTCTGCCGCCGTCATTCTGCAGCACCTCGCCACATTGCTGCATGCGTCGGACATTGACTGGCAGCTTACCGATACGGAACATGGCGAATTGACTGAACGCTGGGTGCGGCAGAGCCTGGGCTCAAAACTTGAGCCACTCATCCGTCGATTCAATGACGAACAGATATCGCGTTGAACGATTCGAGACCTGGACAAATAGAGGCCCGGATGATTGTGTCAGGTCGTTATTGATGCGGTGCAGTCGTCGGCGCATCCGAATCACTCGATGACAGTTGCAGACAGACGATTTCCTGATCGTTCCGCAGGATCAGGCGACTGTCGACAAGAACAGGGTGGTTCCACGTCTTTCTGTCGAGCGCGGCCACATTGCCGAGTGGGTGATGTCCCGTGGCATCTGGTCTTAACAGGTGCAAGCGACCTCGTTCTTCCATCACCATCAAATGCTCACCGACCGTCAGCATCTGCCCGTGACCGTAACGTCCGTTTTTCCAGAGTCGCGTGCCGGTCTCTGCGTCGACACCACACAGAATACCATTGTCCAGTCCGACCAGTACGTTGCCGAATTGGGCGAAGTTGCAGAACTTCGTCCTCATAGTCGACGATGTCTTCCAGATTTCCTGTGGCCGCACGTGTCCCTCACCGTCCACACTAAACGACAGACGAACGGCTCCGCCGCGATAACCGGTCGCAATTAGCAAGTCGTCAGGGTGTTCCGACAGTCGCTGTGGTTGCGTTGCATTGTTGTCCCACTCGTTTGTCCATGCGAATTTCCACAGCACTCGACCGTCTGCTGGATCCACTGCCAGTACTCCCGGGCCAGCATGCAGTACGATCTGAGGGTGATCGCAGATAGTCAGCAGACAGGGCGACGCGTAGCTTGCTCTCCAGTCAGACTTACATTGCCATACAAGCTTTCCGTCCGCCATGTCGAATGCCGCGAGGCACGGCCCCTGTGGTGCGGGTGGACAGACCACGACCGTGTTGTCGACGACAAGTGGCGAACCGCAAACGCCGTGAGAAAGATTGTCACCGGGAAAAAGGGCCGTCACGTCTGTTTGCCAGATGCCCCGGCCATCGTTGGCATCCAGACAGCTCAGCAGTCCCGTGGGGCCGATCGAAAACAAAGCAACGTTTGTTGTGTCCCCGTCGGTGGTCACGTGCAGGGTCGGCGTCGCGCGTGGGCCATGCCCTCCCATGCCACTCTTAAATCCAGGGCGATAATCGGATGCTGTCCAGATTACGTCACCGGTGTTCAAGTCACGGGCGGTCACACAATCGGTGTCGTCTAATTGTTCCTGCCCGAACAGCGTGGTTTCCGTTGCCGCAAAAGAACCCCAGCCGTGCCCGCAGCTCTTTCTCCATAATTCCCGGGGCGGATGCGAGGCCCAGTCGTCGTTCACATCAACGTCGGAAACCTGGCCGTCGCGTTTGCTGCCGAGATATCCCGGCCAGACCACTGATCCGATTGTCGATACCGTTCCCGACACGGTTGCTGGTGACTCCGTGAGCGAATCTCTGTCTCTGCGCCACGCGAATTCAACCTTGGCATCACCCGTAAGTCCCGTGACATCAATCAAACTCCACAGTAAAACGAGCCCCAGTCCGACGATGCCGGAACCAACGGCCACGCCGCCTGCGCGAAAGAAACTGAACGCCCAGACAGACCACGCAACCCACACCGTTCCGACTGCCCACAGACTTCCGAGAATGATTACAGGGACAGTCGAATCTGCGACGATCGCCAGCTGCACGAATGCCATCACGACCCAAAGCACAATGCCGGTCAGGCCGAACAGCCTTTTACGTCGTAGCGGCTGATCGACCAACTGACGATATGCCAGCACAGCGCCGACAATGATCACGATGCCGGCAAACAACGCAAATGCGAGATGGATCGTACCTGTCAGTAGACACTGAATCGTGACTCGTGCCGCCGCGTACGGTGCTGCAACATGACTGCATGCGAACGCCAGCAGGCACCGGAAGACTGAGGACTTTGGCAACTGTTCGTGCCTGTGATTGTCAAGGTGTCTGTCTTCGTCTTCTGCCATCACGTCAATTCTTCTGTTTCAGTAGTCCCGTCCGTCACCGTAGGCCTATGCAGCCAGCTGTTCGTTGCTGGGGCAAACATATTTCCCCAGGGCTCCAGAACGTGGCAATATTTGTTCACTGTACAGAATTCGTGCTGATCTGTTCGATTGCCCAGCCTGCAGCTTCACGAACGAGGTCCGACCCGTCGTCCAGAAGTCGGGTGAGCTGAGGAATCGCGTTGGCACAGCGCTGGTTGCCGGCGACGATCGCGGCGTTCCGAACGATGACGTCGCGGCCCGTTCGTTCCAGCGGCGTGCCGGAAAACTGCTGCTTGAATATATCGTTGTCCATCGAAAGCAGCTGCACCAGGTCCGGGGCGATCAGGTCTTCACGCGGCTCGAATGCCGTGTCGCTGTTGTTTGGAGCGAATCGATTCCAGGGACATACTTCCTGACAGATGTCACAGCCAAACAGCCAGTCGCCGATTCCAGTCCTGAGATTTTCGTCAATCGATTTGTCTCGTCGTTCGATCGTCAGGTAGCTGATGCACCGATTGGAATCCAGCACGTGCGGTTCCGGGAATGCGTCGGTGGGACAGGCCTGCAGGCACTTTGTGCATGTTCCGCAGTAGTCACTATCAAAAGGCTGGTCGTAGACCAGTTCGGCAGTTGTCAGAATGGCACCAAGAAAAAACCAGCTGCCGATGTTGCGACTGATCAGCATAGTGTTTTTGCCGACCCAGCCGACCCCTGCCAGTCTGGCGAAATCGCGTTCCATCAGCGGCGCTGTGTCGACGACAACTCGAGTGCGTTCGGTCGGCCACGTCGTGCGAAGCAGCACCGCCAGTTTCTTCAGCCGCCGACGCAGAAGGGTGTGATAGTCTTCAGAACCCCATGCATAGCGCGAGATACGAGCGGATTGCGGCTGAGGGCTGTGGTTGTGGTAGTTCATCGCAGCGACAATGACGCTGCGTGTGTTGGGAAGAACTCCGTCCGGGTGTCGGTAGGCGTCTTTTCGCCGTGCGATCCAGTTCATATCTGCCGCGTGTCCGCTGGCGATCCATTCCAGCAGGGGATGGTATCCGGGCGGGGAAATGGCTGGAGCGATGCCAAGATGCTGAAACCCCAATTCAGCTGCGTTCTGTTTCAGCGTTTCGGTGACTTCGTCTTTTTGATGCAACCGAGTATTCAAAGACCCTTCCTTCGCAGCGCACGGAACACCAGGCTGAAGTGACGTAGTTCCGTGAAACTGTGCCTGGAAGAAAAAGACAATGAATCAACGGTCTGGTCTGAGAATCTTACAGTGGCAGGCCTTCGATATACGTTGTTACCGGTTGATACCAACGTAGAAGCTGAAGATTCGTTCGTCGTCGAAGGGGCTGCTTTTGATCGGGAAGCCAAAGTCGAAGGCCAGCGGGACGGGGCCCATCGCAGGTACGACCACTCTCAGGCCGACACCGACGGTGACTCGAAAGTTGTCAATGGACACGTCAGGCTCGACTGTACCGACATCGCTGAACGCGACGACGTTGATCATGTCGTCGGCCGTGACGGGAACACGATATTCCACTGTACCAAGCATCTGCCACGTGCCACCAACGGCGACGCCGCCGACTCGTGGAGTGACACCACGAAAGGCAAATCCGCGGAACGACTGAAAGCCGCCGGCGA
Source organism: Fuerstiella sp. (assembly GCA_029247265.1). GTDB lineage: Bacteria > Planctomycetota > Planctomycetia > Planctomycetales > Planctomycetaceae > Fuerstiella. The sequence goes on along the minus strand of JAQWLN010000010.1, from coordinate 43,645 downwards.
AGTAGCGTTCGAAGACCGGCGTACTGTCTCCGCTCCAGCCCAGGTTTCCGGCAAAAGTCATCACCTGTCGTCCACTGCCGTCCGGCCGGCTGTGCATGGTGATGTATTGCCGCATTTCCGTGTCAAAACGCGGATAGTTGAAATCTCCGAAGGCCTGTTCATAGGCCAGATCGACGAAATGTCCTTCTCCAGGCATCAATGTTGAGTCACGTGTATCGTGAGACACAGAGGTTCGGAAGGTGGACAGGAAGTTGTTTCCCACCACACTGGCCAGTGCGGGAGGCGTCGGAATGGTGACGCGGGTGATTTCCACGTCTTCCAGACGAAGCGCGCCGTTGATAGACCATTCAGGGGTGAGCTGCTTGCCGAGGGCGACGCGACCGCCAAGGCGGGTTTCGTCCCAGTCCGGATAGAAACGGTTAAAGTAGAACCCGCTGAGGCTCAGGCTGTAGTCGGTGTATAGGAAGTAGGGATCCGTCCAGCTCAGGGCATAGCGGCTGACCTGATCCCCCGGTGCTGCCTCAGCGCGAAATCTCTGTCCACCACCTCGCCACGCGCGCCCTTCGATGATATCGGCGAATGTTCTGGGAGGTGCAAACAGGTTGAAGTTGCGTTCGTCCCAGACAAACGAGCCAACGATCCCGGCATCGCTGTTTACGCCCGCACCGAACATCAGACGTCCGGTACGGCCCTCAGCGGCATCAATGTTGATGTCGACCCAGCCAGGTGGCAGTGCTTCGAACTGATTGTTGTAAGGACTGCCTTCCAGCATCGCATTGCCCCGACCTGGATCCGGGTAGAAGTCGCCCTGCGGGCTTTGCCCTCGCACGACGATATCGTCGTGCGTTGTTGACGCGAAGGAAGATACCAGTAACGACGACTGCGGCCGGTAAAACATTTCCGTTGGCTGAGTGGTTCGATACTTGACCACCGATGGCATGTCTGGATCGTGCAGCAGGGACACCTGCTGGTTTACGGCCTTCACGGACGTCCGCGACTGCTCAGGTGCCTTGGCGGGTGACGGGAATGTATGTCCCCCAGGCGCTTTCGTTGATCGGGTGATCGGTTTTGAGACATCAAACAGTTGTGTCCAGGCCGGCGTATATCCTGCTCCTGACTGCCCGCGAATGGTGCGAGACATGGACGCCGGCATTGTCTGGTTCGGATCAACGGGGATAACCTCGACCTGAACGCCTTCAAACAGCCCGCTTCCGTTGATGCGGCTGCGACCTCGACGGATCAGCTTCGGATTAGCCAGATCGCCAGGCTCCATCTGAAATTGATTCAGTGGGACGACTTCCATGGTATGCGGATGGTCGCCCTGCAGAGTTGGGTTGATGTTTCTGACATATCGGGGGCGGTCTTCATCGATTTCGAAGACCAGATCCAGCTCACCTGCTTTTTCAGTAAACTGCGGCACTGGAACCACCGACGCGAAGTAATGACCGCGGTCACCGTACTGATCCAGCATTTGCTGAACGTCTTTCGACAATGGCAGCGAATTAAAATATTGGCCTGGTCGCAACTGCGCATTCTGTCGCAGCTGTTTGCCGGGAATAACATTATTGCCGTTCACTGTGATGTTTCGGATCTTGAATGGAATGCCCTCGTTGATCGTGTACAGAATCTTTACGCTGGAACGATCGGATGAAAACAGCGGTTTGGCTTCGACTTCAACGTCAAAGAATCCCAGGCTGCGGTAGTACTGCTTTAGGCTGGCGATGTCCTGCTGCATGGTTTCTGGTTTGAACAACCCTCCAAACAAACCGAACAGGGCTTCTTTGGTTTCCAGCTTTGTTCTCAGGCGACCGGCAGAAGGCGAAAGCCCGACAGTACCATCCTGCGACTTGCGTCCCGAAAAGAGCGACGTTATATCGCCGGATTGTTGCGGACCTTTAAACTGAAATTCCCGATGCTGCACACGGACCTTGGGACCTTCGTTAATTCGAAAGATGACGTCCCGGTCCGACGGATCGCCGCCCGTTTCGAGTGTTACCTTTATATGATTGAAGCCGCGTTCCCTGTATTCCTGTTCGATGCGATGGACGGCGTCGCGGTTTGCCATATGGTCGAAGGGACTGCCCTTTTTCAGATTCGTCCACGATGCGAGTTCTTTGAGTTTCAGTTTGTTGATGCCCCGATATTCGACACGCCGAACGATGGGACGTTCGTGCACCGTAAAGATCAGGACGACACCGTCATCCGTTGGTTCGAAACGCTCGTTGACGTTGTAAAACCAACGCGTACTCATCAGGTTTCTCTTGTCTTCACGAACCTGCCGATTCGTGATGTTCCGCCCCGGTTGCGTGGTGATATTTGCCCGGATGGCGTCCTGCGGAATTGTTTCGTTTCCTTCGATTCGAATCGCGACCACAGCTTCCGGAAGTTCTTGCGCGCATAGCGGAATAGCGACGCCAACGATCGTTGTCAGCAGTACAGCCACTGCGCGCAGAAGCGCAAAGGCTCTTCCGTCGGACTGCGGTCGATGTGGCGACGAATAAAGATTGCTTCTCATGGAGCTATACCTGGAACCGCCTCTTTTGGGGTGAGTGGCGATTGGAGGAGTCTGAGTGATTGAGCCAATCGACTGCAGAGAGTGAGCAGGAATTATGACAGGGAGAGAGTAGTGATGAGCAATGAAATTGCTTTATGAGAGAGGGGAGACGCTTCGACAGAAGAGTCCCGAGTACCGTAGCAATAACCGATTCCGGCAAACGCCTCAATATGAAGTCCGGGGCCGGATGCTGACTGCACGTGGAGCATCGGCAGAATCTGCCGATTGCAGCCTTGCCTTGCCTGGCAACGGAAAAATGCGGCGAATTCTCAATCGTGCACGCTGCCAGAAATCGCGGCGCGCTGGCAACGTTGACTACTTCACGACCGGGTTGGGGCGGCTGTCAGTTTCATACCCGTTGAAAGACGCTGCCGAACCTGCGAGGGTCAGGAATTTCGGCTGAGGCGAAATTACGGCCGTCAACCGTATATTCCGCGATATCCACGAATGTGCTGCCTGCATCTGAGCTTTCGTACGACGCCATCAGCACGGCCATGGTGTCCCACGCCATCATTGCCCCTGACTGTGGATAACGATCCGATTGCAGCACGCAGTCGACGGCGTCGCTCATTTCGCTGACGTAGCCGTGTGAGTAGAACTGATTCGGCCGCGGGAAACTGGTTCCCTGCGACGTCGGCAGTTTTTCACGCACAAGAATTTTGCCGGCGTGTGCGGCATCGGGCAGGAATAGCTCGTTTTCGTTGTTCGGGTTAACTCGCAGATCATACTGCGCAAAGTCCGTGATGACCGAGAACTCGTTGCGAATGCCGCTGATGCTCAGGTCGTGTCCGATGACTTCTGCGATCGTTTCGTCCTCGAACACGACTGTGATTCTGCCGAAGTCATCGACGTTCTGCATGACTCGAAAGTGCTCACCGCTGCTTTCGGGTTGATGCTTCAGTATCTGCATCGCCGCAGCGGATACTCGCACCGGGCGAATTGGGCCGGTGCCCCGCAGGATGCCTTCCACCTGTTTCAGATACAACGTGGGGCCCAGTGGATGACAGGCTTTGTTAAACAGCGCCCCACCGCCCGATTTGGACGGAGTGTCGTAAGCTGGTGCATGTGAACCCTGATGAGCACAGACGCCTCTCTGGTACAGGACTTTGCCCTTGCCGTTGCTGCGAGCTTCGATCAATAACTCTACGATTCCCTTGATGCCGTCGAAGTAGACGAAGTCTTCCGCGTACAGAAGTTTCGAACCACCTGTTCGTACCGCGTCAAGAACTTCCGTGAGGTATGCCATGGTCTCACGTTTTCGTGTACCGGCGTCCGCCGTTCGACCTTCCGGATATCCGGGCCAGATGACGGGTGGTTTCTCCAGCACGATCACCGGAACGCCAGCGCTGGCGGCTTCCATGCTGTATGGGCCATGAGCGAAGTTGGCACAGCAGATGTTGTCGATGTCGGGCTGTGCGTTACCCAGCATTTCCTGGTGCGTGGTGTATGCGTGCTGAATGTTGTGTTCTTCAGCAAAACGTTCAGCGTTTTCCAGTCGTCCCGAGACAACGCCGGCCAGTTCAACCTGAACGCCGTTCTTGTGCGGCATCATGGAATAGGTGCGGGCGGTGTAGTCGCCCGCAAAGCCTGTCCCGCTGATCGCAACTTTGAGTGTCTTCTGACCCATGATACACCGAGTCGTGTTCTTTCGGCGCACAGTGACGGAATGTCGGACTCTGTGCATGGAGCCGCAGCGTCGAGATTGCCGTCTTTGCGGCTAGTGCCCGGTGTGGACTGCTCCACCTGATGGCAAACCGTGATTTTCACTCACGGAGGTGAATGTCCACCACGCGACAAACGACATTGCCAGAACGGTGTACAGGAACAGCAGCGACAGCATTTTGCCAATGGCAGAACCTGCGACGACATCGTCCGCTTCGAATTGCTGGACTTCAACAGGAGTGAACAGAGGTTTGTCCTCTGGAGTGGCTGATTCTGTCATGGCTCAAACGAATAGTTGAAGATGGTGTTCAGGCAAACGGAGCGAACTCAGGCGGTCGCGAGCGTTAAGCATAGCTTTTGCTGGCGGGCACGTCGAATTGAGGATGGTCGTTCCGGACACTTTTTCAAAGTCCGGAAGTGTTTTTCGTCGTGATTTCCGGCGAAATTCACGTCTTGAGCAATTCCAGCAGCAGGTTGTCGGTCGGGTGAGGGTGGCCTTTGTATTGCCTGAACCCCTCTCCGTGCGCGACCCCCCGCTCCTTTCCTCGCTTTTCGCTCCAGCGTCGACAGGCGTCCAGATATTCATCCATGCCGTGTTGTCGACGCAGCCATTCACGCTGACTGGCATGACAGGCGAGAGATTCAATCTTGGTTTCAAAGTGTTCCGACACGTCGACGATAAAGTCGACGGGGTGACGGTTGCCGAAATGATCGGAACCTTCAATCGCGTCAACATAGTACAGGTAGGGAATCTTCTGCATGGGGCCGGCCGGATCCCACTGCCGAGTCTTATAGTTGGGGACGGATGCGTTAAAGCAGGCATCGCGCACCAGCATGCTGGTCATCTCGTGGTCATGCATGTAGTCGACCGGAGGTGCCGTCAGGATTATGTCCGGCGCCGTACGACGCAGGTATTCCGTCATGCGACGTCGGCTGTCGTTGTCGAAACAGATGGACAGGTCCCGAAATTCAAGGCACGTGTATTCAGCTTCCATCACGACCGCCGCTGCCGCAGCTTCAGAGCGTCGGACTGCCGCAATTTCGTCTTGCGACAGTTCCGCACTGCCACAATCACCGGGTGTCATCGTAGCGACGGAAATGCGACAGCCAAGTTTCTTCAGCCGCAGTAAGGTCCCGGCGCACTGGATCTCGATGTCATCCGGATGGGCGTGGATCGCAGCAACGTGAATATTTTCGGGGCTCTTGCTCATTCAGGAAATTGCCTTGTTGATTTGAAACCGCAATTGATCGTTGTCAAACAAATTCCAGTCCGTCCATAGTTCCCGTGGACGATGCGAACGATTCGGTTTCCAGACCGAGCCGCTGGAGCATTGAGACATACAGCCTGGGCAGCGGATAGTTGTTGGTTTGGTCGAAGGCCAGATGCTGGCCATGTCGGAACCCGCCTCCGGCCAGCATGACGGGCATATTCTTAGTGTCGTGACTGCTGGCATTACCGAGATTTGAACCGAACAGGACCATCGTATTGTCCAGCAATGACGACCCTGCTTCCTGCGAAGTGGCAAGCTTTCTCAGAAATCGCGCCAGAGCGTTCATGACTTCTGTTTCGACGATCGTCAGTTGAGCAATCTTTGTCGGATCCTTTGCGTGATGCGAAAGCATGTGGTAATCGGTGTCGACGCCCTGAATGACCGGCACGGCGTTCATGCCGGTGTCGTAGAACGTAATGAATCGTGTGGAGTCCGTTTCGATGGCCAGATGCATCATGTCGTACATCAGACCAATGCGTTCAATCATCTTTTTGCGATCCGGTTCGTCGCGCGGTGGATCAACGTCAACGTTCGGCCGGGGACGCTTTTCCCATGCCTGCGCTTTGACCAGACGCTTTTCTGCTTCGCGAACCGCGTTGAAGTACTGGTCAATCTTGTCACGATCACGGCCACCCAAACGTTTCTTCATCCGGCCGGCTTTGCTCAGAACAACATCCAGGACACTTTGTCCGTCTTCCAGTCGCTGAACCTGTTTCGCCTTTTCACTGGGCTTTCCTTCAAGGAATAGTTGTTGAAAGACTCTTGAGGGTCGCACTTCGGCGGGAATCTCCACACCCGAACGCGACCACGACAGCCCCGGTCCGGAGATTGTCAAGGCAAGTGAGCTGAACCGTGTTGCCGTTCCCAGTTGTTCCGCCGCATATTGGTCCAGCGAGATGGAATTCTTGAACCCAGCGCTGTTGGGATGTTTGGCTGCTGTCAGGAACGACTTTCCCGACTGATGTCCACCGCCCACGTCCGGATGAGACGTGCCGGAGATGAACGTGAACTGATTGCGAAATTCCTCGACCGTCTTCAGGTAGGGCGGTAGTTCATATTCTCGTCCGGCCGTGGCGGGAATGATATTCTGCGCGTGCAGGCCGAGCCCAACGTTGACGGCAACCATGCGTCTGCGCGGAGCACTATCCGCAGCGAATGCTCGCGGCTGCAGGGCATCCAGAAACGGAAGACCAACCGCAACGCCGGAGGCGCGAAGGAATGTTCGTCGTGAAGGTGTGATCATTCTAAGGTCTCCGAAACATCTCGCTTTGCACGATTTTGTGAATCAACGTGCGGAAGCCGTAGTCATCGCGAGCTGTGCTGTTCACGATTGTTTGAATGTCGAGTCGGTCCGAAAACCCGAGTCGGCGACCGAGTGCGTAGGTGACCAGTTTCTCTGTTAGTCCCGTTGCGACCCCGCTTTTCTGTTCAAGTAACAGTCGTTTGAATTCTCTAACGTCACCGAACGATTGACCTGCGGACGTTGTTCCGGTGGCATCCACGGGAAGGCCCATGCGATAGCGGATCCATGCGAAAGTGATGGGGTGTTGAGAGAATCCCGGGTGTTCACCTTCGCCAAGTGTTCGATACCTGTCACGCCATCCGCCGATCACATCAAAGTTTTCCAGTGCGAATCCAGCGGGGTCGATCCTGTCATGACATACCGCGCACGATTCTTCGTTGCTGTGTCTGGCCAGCTGTTCCCGCAGCGTAGTCGCCCCGCGAATATCGGGTTCGACGGCGGGGACGTTGGAAGGCGGCGGGGGAGTCGTTTATCCCAGAATATTTTCCATGACCCAGACTCCTCGCAGAACAGGTGAGGTGTTGGTGCCGTTGGCGGTGACTTTCAGCACGCTGGCCTGTGTCAGCACTCCACCGCGGACGCTGTCGGCCGGCAAAGTGATTTTACGAAACTTCTGGCCCTGAACATCGGGGATTTCATAATGCCTTGCCAGACGTTCGTTCAGAATCGTGAAATCTGAATCGATGAAGTTAAGCAGACTGAGATCGTGATTGAGGATCTCCCCGAAGTACTGGTTCGTTTCTTCGATCATTGAGAGCCTGAGCAACTCATCGAAGTCCGGATAAAGATTCATATCGGGTTCAGTGAAGTCAATGTCTCGCAGATCCAGCCACTGCCCCACGAAGTTTGTCGTGAATGCGTTTGCCTTTGGATCATTCAGCAGTCGTTCAACCTGTTCCCGCAGGACGTCCGGTTTATCAAGTGTGCCATCGTCCGCGTGCGTTACCAGTTCGTGGTCCGGCAGCGACGACCACAGGAAGTACGATAACCGCGATGCAAGTGCATACTGGCTGATGGAATCACGGCCTGGTTCGTCCATAAACAGAAATTCCGGAGAACACAGTATTCCCTTCAACCCCAGCCGCAGGGCGTCCTCAAACGGTCGGCCATCCTGCAGCGCTGACGCTGCGAGAGTCACAAAGGGCTGGACTTCCGCTTCATCTGCTGGACGCCGGAATGCCTTCGGCAGAATTCGACGCAGGATCGCTTCTGCGTCGTCCAGCGTGCCCGTTTCTATATCGATGTCCCGCAGCAACAAGCCGCGGCTGCGTGGAGGCCACTGCTCCAGCGGGCCTTCGATGGTGATGTCGCCGATTTCGATGCCTGGTTCCGGATAGGTATCGGCGTCTTTACGAGTATCGCGCGTGCCGTAGCACTTTGGCTGATAAGTTCCGCCACCTTCGACCAGCCGATCTGTGAATTCGATCGTTGTCCATTCATCGGGCGGGATGTCGTAGTAGCCCACCAGGTGCTTTTCGCTTCTGCCGACGATCGTATCGCCTCCATAAATTCGGAGCGTTACCGGATTTTCACTTTGGATGGCTCGTGCACGAATCGTGCCTCGATAGGTGCCTGCCGGTGGACGCAGTCTTGCCAGATTCACCAGGTTGGTGGGACAATAATTGGACTGAAAAATGGCTAGGCCGTCGTCGGTCTGACGAAACATTTTTCCGATCTGATTGGTCAGGCGAGGTGTGCCATCGTGATTCGTCTGGTCAAGCAGGTTGGTCTCATGGTCGATTTGCTTCGGCGGCTTTGCCGGACCGAAGACTGCGTCCAGTGTGACGTCCGCGGCGACCAGATATGCCTGAGCCGCTTCCGCAGAAACGGCCAGTCCTTCGCCGACATTGTCGAAACCGGACATTGGCGCATCCTGTGGCAGGTTTGCCTTTACATCAACATGCACGTCGAACAGATCACGCACGGTGTTTTCGTATTCGTTTCGGTTAAGTCGTCGCAAAACCACGTCGTTGCGCGCTCGATCTGCTTTTGTTAACGCAGACGCGAGCGTCGCGAGTGCTGCAGACGATTCTGCAATGGCCGGCCGACTCTCGTCCTTCGGAGGCATCTCTCCGTTCGATATACGGTCATGGATGAGCACCCAGCGACGCATGGCTTCCGCATCCGTCAGATTCGTACTGAGACCAGCAAGATCCAGTCCGCCGTCTGCTTCAGCGCCTTTGTGGCAGTCCATGCAGTACTTTTGAAGGAACGGTCGTAGTTGCTCCCGGAAAATCGGGGTGTCGGATGCGACAGCCGGTCTGTTGACTGCAAGACAGGCCACGATGACAGTCAACGCCGCAGCCCAGGGCGCCGAATACTTCCGCGGCAGTTGTCGGCGTGGTGGGCCAGCGAACTGCTCGACTGGTTTCATGTGGAAAATTCTTTCACGAACCAAACTGAACATTTGTTGCAGCGACCCATTCTGTCTCACTACCAGTCACTTTTTGTCAGCGTGAACGAATTCGTCGAACGCTGACGGTTAGAAGGCCGCGTTTCCGAAGGATATACTATCGTGGAACGGAAACCATTAATACCAGGTAAAACAGACGACCTGAAGCATGTGGTCAGGGAAACGTGAGAATCCTTCTGATGTTTCCGCTATGAATTGATATTATTGATGTGCAACTTTGCCAATTCCTTTTCTAACGCGATGTCCGCTCCGATGATCAGTCGATTATTTAGTCTCTGCCTGCTGCCGTGCATGGTGCTGTCTGCCACGGCTGATGAGCGTACGGATTCTGATCCGCAACAACCCGCCGGAAGCGATTTCTTTGAAACGAAGATCCGGCCGGCGCTGGTTAAGCACTGCTACGAGTGCCATTCGGTGGCGAAAGCAGAGGGCGGACTGCGGGTGGATTTTCGAACTTTGATTCGTCAAGGAGGAGATCGTGGTGCTGCGATTGTGCCCGAACGTCCGGAAGCCAGTGTGTTGTTGACGGCAATTCGCACGCTGACCCGGATCTTAAGATGCCGCCAAAGTGAGCGAAACTTTCCGATTCCGGTATCGCGGACTTCAGAAAGTGGATTGAAACCGGGGCTGCCGATCCACGCGGTGATGTTGATGCGGGTGTGAGCAATTCGATGTCCGGGCTCGACAGTGCCAAAGAGCACTGGGCGTATCAACCACCGACCGTTTCGAAACCTCCCGTTGTTGACGCTGTCGACTGGCCCCGCCGCAATGTCGACCGGTTTGTCCTGGCGATGCTGAACGAGAAGGGTATACAGCCATCACCTGATGCGCCGCCTCGCACACTGCTGCGGCGGCTCCACTTTGACCTGGTCGGACTGCCACCGTCACCTGCGGCCATTAATCGGTTTCTTGCACTGCAGCAGAAGCACGGAATGGATGCGGCTCTGGAGAAGGAGGTGGACAGGCTGCTTCAATCAACACTGTTCGGTGAACGATGGGGGCGTCATTGGCTGGATGTTGCACGTTTTGGCGAATCCAGTGGTGGCGAGTCGAATATTTCCTTCCCCTATGCCTGGCGATACCGCGACTACGTAATCGATGCGGACATTCCTTTCGACCGATTTCTGACCGAACAGATTGCAGGTGACCTGTTACCGTTCGACGACGACGCAGAACGAGCTCGACTGCTGACCGCGACGGGATTTCTGGCCGTCGGGACAAAGAACCTTGGTGAGAACAATGAAAAAAATTCAGGGCGGATATCGTTGACGAACAGATCGATTCGATGACGCGGGCGGTCATGGCCAGTTCCGTTGCCTGTGCTCGGTGTCATCATCACAAATTCGATCCCTTCACGATGGAGGACTATTACGGGCTGGCTGGTGTGTTTGCCAGTACCGAAACTTTTTTCGGCACGTTTACTTCGCCTGCCAACAACAGAAGCGGCGATCCTCTGGTGCTGCCGCGTGTTTCCGGCCAGAAGATTCTGCACACGTCGTTGTCCCCGAAGAAATATGAAGAACTGAAGGCGAAGTTTGCTGTGTTGGAAGCGGAACGCCTGGAAATTGAAGAATCACAGAAAGCTGCGTTCGCCGGCAAAGAGCCAAAGAAACGATTCACTTTGCAAGAAATTCTGGCCAACTTATGGCGCCGAGGGCCGGTCGAGGGCAAGCTGGAGACTCTTGATGAAGAAGGCCAGGCACTGCCGCTGGCCATGGGAGTGCTTGATGCTGAAGAAGTTGTTGACGTGCCTCTGCTGGCTCGCGGTGAGCTGGGCCGCGAAGGAGAAGTGGTTCCTCGAGCATTCCCGCAGGTGCTTCCACTTGCTGATGTACCATCAATTCCAGTGCAACACAGCGGGCGGTTGGAACTGGCTGCCTGGCTGCCCACTGAAAAACACCCACTGACTGCCAGGGTCTTTGTGAATCGTGTGTGGATGCATCTGTTCGGAAGCGGGCTGGTCGCAACTGTCGACAACTTTGGCACGACGGGAGACGTTCCCAGTCATCCGGAGTTGCTGGATACTCTGGCGATTGATTTTGTTAACGATGGCTGGTCGCTGAAGCGGCTCGTTCGTTCACTCGTCCTTTCGCGAACTTTCCGCCAGGCATCAACGTACAACGCGGACGTCTTTCAGCAGGATCCTGAAAATCGTTTACTATGGCGAATGCCGAAACGTTGCCTGGAGGCGGAGGCTATTCGTGACGCGATGCTGTTTGTGTCTGACGAACTGGACGAATCGCGACCTGTTGGGTCTCTTGTTGCGACCATGATCGGCGATCGGCCCATTTCTCTGATCGGGCTCGACAAAAAACTGCCAAAGGATCTGGATGGTTCCGTCTTTCGCTCTGTGTATTTGCCGGTGATTCGTGATCGACTGCCCGACGTGCTGAATCTGTTCGATTTTGCTGAGCCCAGCTTCGTCACCGGCGATCGAGAAACAACCAACGTGCCCGTACAGGCATTTTATCTGATGAACAGTTCCTTTGTGCAGGACCGAGCGAGAAATCTGGCTGTTCGACTGGAACGGGAATCGTCGAACGACGACGAACTGGTGCAGCGAACATTTCAATTGTGTTTCGGCCGCGAACCCGATGCTGACGAATTAGCTGGTTCACTTGCGTTTTTCAGTCAGGACGGTTCAGCGATTCCAGCAGACAAGGCTGACCGTGACCTGACGATGCTGAGCTTTTGCCAGGCGATGTTGTGCACCGCCGAATTTAGAAACCTGGATTAAGAAGAGTGTGTTTCTTCGTGATGACGATCCCGGATCGTTGCACGGTGAGTCATATCGAATACGCGTTCAGGCCGAATTATCATGCAAAATTCATTTTCACGACGCGACGCACTGAAGTCGCTTTCCTCCGGGTTCGGCTATCTGGCCTTCGCCGGACTTGCTCAGCAGGCCGCCGCACGGGATGCCGTGTCGTCGGGAAGTAATCTCGCACCGAAATCGACTCATTTTCCCGCAACCGCCAAGCGAGTCATCTTTCTTTCTATGAACGGCGGGCCGTCACACGTCGATCTGTTTGACCACAAACCAGCACTCGCCGATTACGAAGGACGAAAGACTGCAGAAAGTGTTCTGGCTGGAAACAAAGGATTGATGGAATCACCCTTTGATTTTGCACAGCACGGGGATTCCGGTTTATGGTTCTCGGCACTCTGCCCGCACCTGGCGAAGCACGCTGACGATCTGTGTTTTATCCACAGCATGCACACGGATTTGCCGAATCATTCGCAGGCGTTCATTCAGATGCACACCGGCAGCTTCCAGTTTACTCGACCGTCACTGGGAGCATGGTCGCTGTATGGGCTGGGTACTGAAAACAGTAACCTGCCTCGCTTTATCACGCTGAATCCGCCATCGGAAAACGGTGGAGCTCGCAACTATGGAAGTGCGTTTCTGCCTGCCGTCTATCAGGCGACTAAGATCGGCACCAATCAGATCCCGGAATTCTATGCGAAGCTTCTGGGTGTCGATAAGGAGCCCGGGGCCCAACTTCGAAACATGGAGAACGCTCTGCTGAGTCCGGAGCAGCAGAGACTAAAGTTGGACCTGATTCGCGATCTGAATGCTCACAAGCTGAAGCGGGATATCTATCACCGGGAGATCGAAGGTGCTATCGAATCGTTCGAGTTAGCGTTCCGCATGCAGGACGAAGTGCCGCAGTTGCTCGATCTGTCGTCCGAAACCGAGGCAACGCTGAATCAATACGGAGTCGGCACCGGTCAGCCGACGGATCGATTTGGACGTCAATGCCTGTTGGCTCGCCGCATGGCCGAAGCAGCCGTGCGATTCATTGAATTGACGGCACCAATCGGCTGGGACCATCACTTTCAATTGCAGACAGCCTTGCCGGAATCCTGCGAAGCGACCGATCAGCCTGTTGCGGCTCTGCTTGCAGATTTGAAAGCACGTGACATGCTTAAGGATACGCTTGTCGTGTGGGCAGGAGAATTCGGGCGCACGCCATATGCTCAAAGCGGTACCGGCCGCGATCACAATAACAAGGGTTACACCATCTGGATGGCGGGTGGAGGAGTTAAGAGCGGTCTGAGCTACGGAGCCACCGACGAACTCGGCTATCAGGCTGTCGAAAACCCCGTCCATATCCACGACTGGCACGCCACGATGCTGCACCTGCTGGGCCTTGATCACACGAAACTGACGTTTAATTACGGCGGCCGTGATTTCCGTCTGACGGACGTTTACGGTAACGTGGTGACGGACATTATTGCCTGATAAATTTGGCAGTACTTTCATTCCCCGGAGAATTCAGGATGCGACACAGAACTCGGATCGCGCTGGCACTTTGCATATTGGGAGCAGTTTTCGACAACGCCTCCCAGGCGGCGGAAAACAACTGGCCCCAATTTCGAGGTGCGGATTCCCGAGGCGTCTCAGACAATGAAGGCCTGCCCGTTAAATGGTCGGCGACAGAAAATGTGGCATGGAAGACCGATCTTCCCGGACGTGGCTGGTCCTCACCAATCGTCTGGGGCGATCGAGTTTTCGTTACGTCCGTGGTTAATGCGGGGACGACAGAAGAACCGAAAAAGGGACTCTACTTCGGCGGCGACCGACCTGAACTGCCGGATAGTGTTCATCAATGGATCGTGTACTGCCTGGAGCTGAAGTCGGGAAAAATACTCTGGCAGAAACAGGTTCACGAGGGCAAGCCGCAGACTGCGATTCACCTGAAGAGCAGTTATGCGTCAGAAACGCCGATCACGGACGGCGAACGCGTTTACGCCTACTTCGGAGATATTGGAGTCTTCTGCTTCGATTTCGAAGGTGAACGACTTTGGGAAAAACGTCTGGAACCTCACAAGACTCGCAACGGCTGGGGCACGGCGGCGTCTCCTGTACTGCACGAGGATCGTTTGTACCTTGTCAACGACAACGACGAAGACTCGTTCCTGCTGGCTCTGGACAGCGGGACGGGCGATGAAGTCTGGCGGATGCAGCGCGATGAAAAGAGCAATTGGGCGACTCCGTTCATCTGGAAGAATGCTCACCAGGTTGAAATCGTGACGCCGGGTACCGGACAGGTGCGTTCATACAGTCTTGCCGGCGAGTTGCTCTGGCATTTTAAAGGTATGTCCAGCATTACGATTGCCATGCCGTTTGAACACAACGGACTTCTGTACGTTAGTTCCGGCTACGTTGGTGACCGAAAAAGTCGACCGATCTACGCCATCAAACCCGGGGCGACGGGCGACATCTCACTGGCGGAAGATGAGACGTCCAATGATTCCATCGCGTGGTGCCGGAAAATGGCGGGACCGTATAATCCTTCCACTTTGATTTACGAAGATCGTCTTTATGTGCTTTATGACTTCGGGTTCATCGCCTGTTTCAATCCCACAAGCGGCGAACCAGTGTTCGAGAAACAACGCGTTCCTCAGGGAAGGGCGTTTACAACCTCGCCATGGGGCTACGACGGAAAAGTCTTCTGCCTGAACGAAGACGGCGTCACCTACGTCATGAAGTCAGGTGACGAACTGGATATTCTGCATAAGAACACACTCGCTGACGACGACATGGCCATGGCTACACCGGCGGTCGTCGGCAACAGACTGTTAATTCGAACCTCCGCTCGCATCTACTGCATCCAGGATGGTGCCGGTGTCAGCGAAGAATCAAACTGAGACTCTTCAGCCCGGTCTCAAATGAAGCCTCGGCCTTACTTACTGGAAAAATGAGATGAATAGAGTTGTCGGTTGCCGCAGCATGTTTGCTGTCCTTGCTTATGCAGCGGTGTTGACCGTTCCCACACTGGCGGACGAAATCGGCGAACACGGGTTTGCGAAATCCGGCGATGTGAAGATTCACTATGTCACTGCGGGCGACGGGCCGCTGCTGGTGATGATTCATGGCTTCCCGGACTATTGGTACACGTGGCGGAAACAAATGCCGACTCTGGCAAAGCACTTCCAGGTGGTGGCCATAGATCAGCGCGGTTACAACAAAAGCGACCAGCCGGAAGGGGTAGAAAGTTATGCGATGCCCAAACTGGTTGGCGACGTGCAGGCCGTGATCCGACACTTCAATCGCGACAAAGCCGTCATCGTCGGGCACGACTGGGGTGGAGCAGTGGCGTGGTCGTTCGCCATGGCCGTGCCGGAAATGACTGACAGGCTTGTCATTCTTAATCTGCCTCATCTGCATGGTCTGCAAAGAGAACTGGCTAACAATCCGGATCAGCAGAAAGCTTCCGCCTATGCTCGCCGCTTTCAACAGCCAGGCGCGGCATCACGTTTGACCTCCGAAGGGCTGACATTCTGGGTTAAAGACGAAGACACCAGAGCTAAGTATGTCGCAGCATTCCAACGATCGTCGTTCGAAGGAATGTTAAACTACTACAAAGCCAATTATCCGCGAGAGCCCTATCAGGCACCCACGGATGCTCCGCGAAAGATCAAATGCCCTGTGCTGATGATACACGGGTTAAAAGACACGGCGCTGCTGCCAGGCGCTCTGAATGACACGTGGCAGTGGCTGGAACAGGACCTGACGCTGGTCACGCTGCCTGATGCTGGCCATTTCGTTCAGCAGGACGCTGCACAGACTGTGACCCGGACAATTTCGAACTGGCTGACTGTCCCGAAATCTGCGGAATAGAAATCGTCTTGTCGCGATCTGGCTGCTGGCGGCGTCCAATGCCAATGGCTATGTGATTGCCTGCAGCTGCAAACGTTCAGTCAGCAGCGCAAATGCTGCCTCTGCCAGACTGTGTTTTCCTGTGCGAATGTCGAACTGATATTGCGTTTCAGTAGCGTTGATCACAACCGAAACAACATCAGCCCCCAACATGTCCACGGTCAGAATATCGACGTTACTGACGTCGGCCGAGTCACCGGGGTTGCGAACATATTGAACCGTGAGAACGCTCTGACCGACCGGGAGGCTGGTCACATCAGCTGCTGTTTCAGGGCCGTCGCCAGTCGCGGCACTCCTTCCATCCTTGAGGGTGACGCTGACGTTTTTGGCGTTCAGGACGTTGACAAGATCTGAAAGCACACTCGAAAGTGTTCCTGCCCGCCACTCAGTTCGTTTAAAGCAGCGCGACGTGTTGGTTGTGGAGTGCATGTGCAGGGCCAGGCAGATTATCAGAAGAAATGTCTAAAGAGCAGCGACGGATTTGCGATCCGTGGCCACGAGGTGCGCAGACTGTGAAGATTGGCAGCCGCAAACTATGAATGTGCTGACGTGGCGCATTCTACTGGTGCTGCAGCCTGCTCGAAACCGCATTTCTTATGCAGTTTCCGCAGGACGCGTGCGATTTGGGCAGACAGTGCAACGGGTGGTGTTCACGGCGTTGTCTTCCAGATCGGACCGCCGCGATAGACCGTGCCAATCTTGTAACGTGGATTCGATTTTACGGCATCATCCATGATTTTCCGGATTTGGTCGACGATCCGCGGCCGGGTCAGAGCGACATCATTGGCTTCTGCGGTGTCTCGGCTGAGATCGTACAGCTGAATTCGTCCTGTCTTCGCGCTGCGGATGCCTTTCCAATCGCCTACACGTACGGCCTGGATGTACTGCTTCCCTCGGCAATGTCCGTAATCCCAGTACAGGTGGTTTCGTGTCGCGTTCAACTGCTCACCCTTCAATGTGGCAGCAACCGATATGCCGTCAATTTTCAGGTTGTTCGGGATGTCGGCGCCTGCAAGCTCTGCAAACGTTGGCAGCATGTCCTGAAAGGCGATGACGTCAGGGCTGGAGGTGCCGGTCGGAACGATTCCCGGCCAGCGTGCGATGAAAGGGACTCGAATGCCACCTTCTGTGAGTGCTCGCTTGAAACCTCGCAGTGGTCCGCTGGTCTGAAACCTTGCGGAAACAGTTGCATGTCCTCCGTTGTCACTGGTGAATATGACGAGAGTGTTCTCAGTGAGTTCCAGCTCTTCAATCAGATCGATAATGCGGCCGACGTCTCGATCCAGCATGTGAACCATCGCCGCATACTTCTTTGATTTTTCATCCCAGTCGCGGTCTGAATACGGCTGAGTTGACGGCACAGCCAGTCCGTCAGAGTCTTCTTCTCTGGCGGAAAAATGAGGCAGCGCGAATGCGGCATAGAAAAAGAACGGCGCGTCACGCGATTCCCGAATGAATTTCAACGCCCGTTCGGTCAGCAGGTCGTGGCTGTAATGTGTTCTTGAAGTCGTGTTGCCAGGTAGTTCGAGACGGCCGTCGTCGTCATCTAGATACTCGGGGAAGTAGTAGTGAGCATGATCCTGGTTCAGGTAGCCAAACCAGTTGTGGAACCCTTGATTGGTGGCTCGGCCAACCGTCCCTGCGTCGCCCAGAGACCACTTGCCGACTCCTCCGCATCGATACCCGGCGTCGCTCAGAATCTCGGCAACGGTCACGTCGTCTTCAGCGAGATACGAATCGTAATGCGGGACGTTATCGCGAGCTGGCGTGTGTCCGGTGTGCAGCCCCGTCATCAGAACGCTGCGTGATGACGTGCAGACGGGGCCGCCGGCATAGGCCTGCGTAAACCGCATGCCCTCGGACGCAAGCCGGTCGATTTGCGGCGTCGCGATCAGTTTCTGACCATAGCACCCGAGATCGCCGTAGCCTAAATCATCGGCCATAATGCACACGATGTTGGGCTGTTCGGCTGCAAAACCCAATGATCCGTGTACCGCGATGAAAGTCACCGTGAGCACGGCAAGCGAAAATGTTTTTTGCATGGTGGCGGCGAGCATAGGCTCAGTCTTCCAGCAGCGCGTCGATGTCGCCGAGTTGTACACGGAACACTTTCGTCTGCACCTTAACGCTTGAAAGCACGATTAGCAGTTGTCTTTTATGCTCAGCAGTCACTGAATTGCGTTTGCGTCAGACAGGTTCAGACGGGACAAAGAGTCGGCCCGTCGGTCGTCTGTTTCCAGGGTGGCTGCCGACGGTTCACCGCCCGAGAGCGTCTGTTCAAGTCGCTTCGCTAATCTAACGATAGTTTTACCATGGTAAGAGTGCCCTGCGATATTCACCGTTTCCAGAGGATCAGTTTCGTGATCGTAGAGTTCCGTAGCCTGCGTCTTGTCAGTCCTGAAGTCTCGCCATTCGGTGTAGCGGAAGCGGCGCGTTCGGATTGAATACCCCATGAACGTGGGCTGCTTGCCACGTAAGTAGTTCGGACGCGGAGTCTGTGTCAGGGCGACGGGTTTGACGTTTCCGGTGGGGGCGTGCAGTAAAGGCGTCAGCGGAACGCCTTCGGTTTCGCGAGGTGCGCTCAAGTCGCAGAGGTCTGCCAGAGTTGGGTAGATGTCGAGCAATTCAACCAAAGCATCCGTTCTCTGGCCAGGCTTATGGTCAGGTGTCGCGATGATCAGTGGGACATGAGCGTCGAGTTCGAAGGCTGTCGTCTTGCGGGTGAGGCCGTGTTCGCCCAGATGCAGGCCGTGGTCAGACCAGAACACGACGATCGTATTCTTACGCAGGCCGAGTGTGTCCAGTTCGTCCAGTACTCGTCCGATTTGCGCGTCCAGATAACTAATGGCTGCCAGATGGCCGTGGTGCATCTCGCGCAGTACTTCCGAATCGGCTCCACCGCGATAACGGGCACTTGTCAATGCAATGTCGGGGACATCGATTGGTGGAGTGATGTGTGCAGGAACGGGAACGTCCTTCCGCTCGTAGAGGTCCCAGTACTTCTTCGGCGCGTTGAACGGTGTGTGAGGTTTCCAGAAACCAACGGCCAGGAAGAACGATTGGTCGCGTTGTCCGGCTTTGCGAAGTGCCGTAATGGCCGTCTCAGCGACGCGTCCGTCAAAGTAGGCGTTGTCCGGTACATTTCGACATTCAATGCCACCTGCGCCCGACGCCAGATTCGGCGGCACTGCGCCGTCGACCAGTGGCTTGTCATTGCTGTGACTGTTGTAGTGCAGCACGGACGGCACACTCCATGACGCCGGATCGCCCTTCCAGTCGTCCTGTCGCCAGTTATGGAATATCTTACCGACACACTGAGCGTGGTAACCACTGTGTTTGAAAAGTTGTAGCAGCGTGACGGCATCCGGTTTGTTCTGACGAAAATGAGTGGGCAAATCCCACACTCGCAGTGTGTCCGGTCGCATTCCGGTCAGCAGTGATGCTCGCGAAGGATTGCAGACTGTCTGCTGGCAGTAGGCTCGTTCAAACACTGTACCCTGCGACGCCAGCCGATCGATGTTCGGCGACTTCACATGGGCACTACCGTAACAACCCAGTTCGACCCGCAGGTCGTCAACGGCGATGAACAGCACGTTGGGGCGATCAGCTTCAGCCTGACTGGTGTTCAACAGAACGCAGCCAAGCCAGCACAGAAATGGGAAAACGTATTTCATAAGTTGTCCTGATCAGTGTTCGACGTCAAGTTCCCACTCAGCGAGTGCAGTCTTCAGATTACTCAGAACTTCGGGGCGCCTGTCGGCGAGATTTTTTCGTTCGCCCACATCGGTAGCGAGGTTGTAGAGCTCAGGTGGTCGTTTTGCCTGTACGCATAGCTTCCACGAGCCTTTGCGTACGGCTTTGCTGGAGCCCATTCGCCAGAATAACGACCGTTCCGGTAGGTTTGCACCGTCGAACAATGTCTCGCTCAGATCACTTCCATCCAGCATGGCAGCATTAGCATTTGTTCCAGCCAGTGCGGCTAACGTGGGAAACAGATCGAACGTCATCGCTGTTTGGTGACAGACGGACGGTTTGATCGTTTCGGGCCACGAGAAAATCGCCGGAACGCGGTGTCCGCCTTCATAGATCGTACCTTTCTCACCGCGTAGCTGTCCCATATCGGAGATGTTCTCAAACCCACCTGCGTAATCCAGATAGCCGCCGTTGTCTGACGTGAATACGACCAGCGTGTTTTTGCTCAGACCCAGCCTGTCGAGTGTCGCCACGATGCTGCCGACACTCCTGTCCAGACTCTCGATCATCGCGGTGACGTGAGGGAGTACGTTGCTGCGATCAGGAATCACCCCCCATTTGTCCTTGTGATAACTGATGCCACGTTTCCGATGCGGAGGATCGTTTGGTCCCTGCCACGGAAAGTGAATCGCCAGATGGGGGACGTAAAGAAAAAAACGTTCGTCTTTGTGACGTTCTATAAAGTCGATGCTGTGCTGAGTGATGAGTTCGGCCGTGTAGCCCTTTTGCATAGCGACGGATTCCCCGTTCCACCAGTCCTGGTTACCGGAACGATCGATTTGCGTGTGATGATCGCCGTCTCCGGAAACCAGTCCGCGGAACTCTGCGAATCCCTGATTTGTTGGCAGCCAGGGAGCTTCATAACCAAGATGCCACTTACCAAACATTCCTGTGAAATAACCTGCCTGTTGCAGAACTTCTGCGATGGTGACAGCGCTAAGCGGCAGACCGGGATCACGGCGAGAACCGCTTAATGCTGATTCAAAGCGGCGACCGAAACGGCTCTGGTATAACCCCGTCAGAAAAGCGGCTCGCGTCGGAGAACACATCGGTCCGTTGCTGTGAAAATCAGTGAACCGCATTCCACCCGCAGCCAGTCGATCCAGGTGCGGAGTCCGATTGACAGCAGATCCATAACAGCCAATGTCTCCATAGCCAAGATCATCGGCTAGGATGAAAACGATGTTAGGCGGCTGTTGTTCCAACGCCGGAAGCAAACTGTTCAGTCCAAAAACCAACACCAGAGTCGTGAAAAACGCTATTCTCATAGAATCGGTTTCAATACCAGCACGCAGCGCCAGCAAGTGCGTCGCTGCCTGGGATGTTTCGTGAGTATGATTCACTCGCTGGTGCGTCGTGCTTGTATTGTTCAGTTCTGAAACCATCTTTAGCAGATGTGAATTCGCGAGACCGAATTGATTGGATTGTTGCGTGCCAGCAGCGTCACACCTAGGATTGATGGACAGCATAATCCATGACGGTCGGTCGTGACAGCATGCTGACAACGACACGGTTGCAATCTGCCGAAACGCAGCGTCCAGTGTACGGCCGTCCCGCGTTTTGTTCACACACCGGTCATTGATCCACCGTCAATTTAATCTCGGCGTGATAGATCAGTCGCCAATCATGTCGCCGCTGATAGCTGCGAAGTGCATCCAGAAGACTTGCGGTGACTTTATGCTCACTCTCTTGCCCGTTGACTAGAACGCGAACGGGCCTGAAAAAGTCGACCATCGATGGATGCAGCCATAGCGAAAATCGCCGGACGTTCTCTGTCTGCACGGCGACGCGGTTATCGCCTTCAATTCTTGCGTCGACCAGTCCGGCTGCCACGCTTCTTGTGCCCAGCTGTATGGTCTGAGCAGCAAAGGCTTCTGCTGTTTCTTTGAACGAAGGCGATGGACCTTTCAGTTCGACAGCGTCATATGTCATCTCATCAGCCCCGGTTTCAGAGATGGTGACCCAGCGGCTGTGCGGAGTCGGTGTGTCGCTGGAAGATTTCCAGCCGCGCCGTGAGACGGCGACGACATGTGGCGCGAAGGGATCTCGTGTGTACTGTTCCATTCAGCGCGGAAGTTGTGACATGGCGTCTGCGGCACCTCGAAGTGAGTGTCCGCCATCGTCTTCCACATACAGATGGTCGATCGACAGCTCGGTCAGTCGCTGGTGGGCGGATCTGGAGTAAAACACATCGGTGAATCGCGGGCGAGATCGCAGGCCTTCCGTTCCCGGAGCGGTCGCGTCGTTCTTTCCGTGTCGCATGAACACCGGCAGCCCCGTCCATGCTTTCCAGTGCGTCGTTTTCCATGCTCCGGAAAACACGACGGCGCCTGCCAGCCGGTCATTCAGTCTCTGGCCCAAGTGGAACGCACCGAAGCCTCCCATCGAGTAGCCACCCAGGAAAATCTGATCAGCACTAATGTTGAATCGGTAACTGCATTCCTGAATTACGTCACGGATATAGTTATCTGCGGATGGTACGTTCCACCGAGCCCCCGTCTTTTCCTTCCACGGTGCCGAAGGTGCGGCGATAATAAATTTGGAATCCGTAAAATATGGCTGCAGTCCATAGCTTTCCCCATCATCGTCGGGGTGTGAGACGACGTGTCGTGGATGATCTCGCGGCGTTGTTCTTCCGCCACCGTGCATAAAGATCAGCAAGCCGAACGGCTTTGAAGGCGCGTAGGCCGATGGAACGAAATAGTGCAGCAGGTCATCCGCTCGTGATGGCTGCAGCTGTGGTTTCGTAAACGTCTGATTTGCCAGCAATCCTGTCTCATCCTGCCGCACCGTCGTTGCTGGCTGCGTCAGAGCTCTGATCACCGGATCAATTTCTCCACTGAATCCGGCGATGCGTACTGTCACAGATTTCTGCGCGTCTTCCTCAGCAGTTAGATAGAGTCGGCAGTCGGCCAGGAGGCTGTCGTCCTTAGCATCAAGCCTGACAATTGCTGCGAACAGAAGAGCTGCCGTTGTTGCCAGACGCAGGCCGTGTCTCAGCCAGACTGGCGACGCAGTTATGTTGGCCGCATCGAACACGAAATAGATACTTTTGACAGCGGTGAGAACGAACAGCTAAACCCGGAGCACCTCGCGACCGAGCGGAACGCTGTTCCGGTACATCGCAGTATAGTCATTTGTCCCATTGCCGCGTTAACGAAAGGGGCGGGAGTCTTTTTTGGTTTTACGATGATGACAACAGACAGGACCTCGTCGGAAAAAGACTCCCGACCCCCTTGGGGCAGACCATTGTAATGCCGGATCTGCGTCGCTGAAGCTCCTGGATTCGGCCTGCTTTTTATTTTTTCCTTCGCTGTCGTCTGGCCTTCGCTGGTGGTTTGTCGGCATTTACGCTTTGCAGAAACTGCAACAGCTGTTGCTGCAGTTGGTCGGCTGTCGCGGCTTGTTTCGCGGCGATGTTGTGACCTTCTTCGGTGGGAGTGTTCGTCAGATTGAATAACTCGCGTCGATTGATCGATCCATCACGCTTCCAGTGCACCATCAGCTTATGTGTCTGACTTCGGGCAGCGGAAAACAAACGATTAGGACGATGAAAGATGACGGCCCCCGCCTTTCGCTGTGGCAAATCTGCCTCGGGATCCATCAGCAATGGCTTCAGACTGAAACCGTCGACTTCGTCATACGTATTGGGTGACTGACCGCCGGCCAGATCATGAAACGTGGGCAGGAAATCGTAGCCGACGACTGGAACGCGGCAGACGGAACCAGATTCGACTCCGGGACCACTCACCACAAAAGGAACTCGCACGCCGCCTTCATACAAACTGTGTTTGGCGCCGGTCAGAGGGATGTTTGTGGCAGGTCGTGATGTGTTTCCGCCGGGCACCGTGCCTCGTCCACCGTTGTCGGCGGTGAAAAAGATCCACGTGTTGTCTGTGACATTTGATTTGTCGACGGCATCGATCAGTCGACCAATTCCGGTGTCCAGTTCCTCCATCATTGCGGCCCAGGCCTCGGTATAGCCTCGATCCGGAATTCCCCTGGCCTTATATTTTGCCAGGGTCTTTTCGCGAGTCACGACGGAAAGGTGTTGAGCATAATAGCTGACCTGCACATAAAATGGTTTTTCGTCTTCGTGCTGTTCCTGCATGAAATCGATCGCTTTGGTGGTGATCGACTTCGTCAGTTTTGGGTCGATGTTGTTGATGAAATGCGGGGGGCCTTCGCTGTGGCTGCCACTTTCTATTCCGAGTGACCTTGGCATGCCGCCCGTGTTGTTTCCCGTCATGCCGTCGCTGACATCGTATCCACATTCTTCCGGCGTTGAGATCATTTGTTCGCCCCACTTGCCGAAGTGAGCACAACGGTAATTTGGGTTGGTGGCCTTCAACGCCCTGGGGATTGTCATGTGATTCTTGGGCACCCAGTCGCTTTTGAATTCCGGTCCGCTGCGAGCTGCCGATGTCCCGCACAGAATGCTTCGGCGAGTGGGAGTGCATAGCGGAGCCGGTGAATAGCCGTTGGTGAACCGCATGCCCCGCTGCATCAGTCTGACCATGTTGGGCGTTTCCAGATATGCCGACTGAGCTTCCGGGATGCCCGGATCCATGGACGCCGACATCTGACTCCAGCCCTGATCATCCGTCAGAATCAGGATGATGTTCGGTGGTGCGGCCTGAGCCAGACAGCTGTGGAAAACGACAATGAATGCTGCCGGGAAAAATCGCCAGTCGGTATCGGTCTTCATGGGGTGCGATCCGGATCGGGAAGGAAATTGTATTTCGGGAGCCTTTTGCACATGATCAGTGTCTTCTTCTGCACACGCTGTGGAGAGAAAATTTGAGGATCGGAGCCTGTGTTTGCCGTCGTTCGTGCAAAAGTGACGCTGTTAAGTTAGGTTAACGCACTTGTGATCGAGAAGACATCGGCGCGTATCTGCCTCGTTGGTATTTTCGGGTTTGTGTCGTCTGCCGCAGCTAGGCAAGGTCCCCTTACATAATGTATCGGGACAACATCGAAGGTCCGCTCAAACTAATGAACAACCCTGTTCGACTGATCTCTGCGTTCGTTCTCATCATCAGTGTGTTTTCCCGTGTGGCATCGGCTGATGATCAGTTTGCGCTGCCAACGTCGGAGGTCGGTCTGCCCGGCGAAGGCGCGCTGCGTCGTTATGACGGATACGTGAAGAATTGGGCTCGATTCCATGCGGCATGGTCGAACCGAGTACAGCAGGACCAGAAGTCCGTCGTCTTTCTGGGCGACTCGATTACTCAGGGGTGGGGCGCGCAATTCAAGGAAAAGTTCCCTGGGATGAAGCTGGCCAATCGCGGCATCGGTGGCGATACGACTCGCGGAATGCTGATTCGACTTCAGCAGGACGTACTGTCGCTGAACCCGAGCGCCATCGTCCTGCTGCTGGGGACGAATGATATCGAAGTGGGTATCGAAGCCGACGCGATCGGGCGAAACTTTGAGAAGATCATTCGGGCGATCAAACAGCATGATGCGAAGACGCCGATCGTACTGTGTCGCATGTTTCCCAGTTCGGCGGAAAAGCAGCGCCCGAAAGAAATTATTCAGCAGGTTAACCAGCTGTACGACGCGACCGTCAAAGGTGATTCGCAAATTACTGTCGTGGACACGTGGACTCTGTTCGCGGAGGAATCGGGAGACGCCGATCCGAAATGGTTTCGCGATCTGCTGCATCTGAACGCGGCAGGTTACGATCGCTGGGCGGCCGCTTTGCGTCCCATCTTTGCGACGTTGGGACATCTGGACACTGAACCCGACGACTTTAAGCCTGAGCTTGGCTACGTAAGTCTGTTTAACGGACATGACCTGACCGGCTGGGGCTTTCGAAAAACACCGCCACGCAGAAAACCCAAGAAGTCTCGTCCCAATGCCCCGGTCTTCGTGGAGATCAAAGAGGCTGTGTCGTTCGACGGGAAAACGGCCAGCGACGACGGGCGATATGTCGCCATCAACGGACGGCTTGTCGTGACGACCCCACCGGAAGGTCGTCGTATCCAGCAACTCTGGACGACCGAAGAATTCGGTGATGACTTCATTCTGAAACTGGAATTTCGAGCGACTCCCAATGCTGACAGCGGCGTCTTCATTCGCAAACCGCAGTTGCAGTGTCGAGATTACCTACTGGCCGGACCGTACAACGATCTGAAGAAGTACCGGGCTGGCGGCTGGAACGAGCTGACTGTCACCGTAAAGGGCGGCATGGCCCATGCAACCTGCAACGGAGAACTACTGACGGACGACATGGCTGTCCCGGAATCCGGACCGATTGGCCTGGAGGGGGATCGTGGTCAGATTGAGTACCGTCGAATTCGCCTGAAACGACTGAAGGCAAATGGTGAGTCGTCTGATTCCGACAGTCTGTCCGATACGGCCCGCGCGACAATTCGTTCCGAAATTCAGGCAGTAATCGAGGAAGGCCATTACCCCGGTATTTCGATTCTGCTGATTCACCGTGACCAGGTGGTCATGCGAGAAGCTCACGGCGTGGTGAATCTGGAAACGAAACAACCGTTTACGGTTGATGAACTGTGCTGGCTGGCTTCCACGGGAAAGCTGTTTACAGCAACACTGATGGTGAGCCTTGTTGATGCGGGCATCGTGTCCTTTGACGATCCGATCGCAAAGACGTTTCCCGAATTTGCCAACGTCCGCCTTCACGACGGATCGAAACCATAGCAATCTGTCCGGCTGAGGCATGCACTCAGTCATACCTCCGGTGTACCCAACAACGGCTGGATGGCTCAACAGGGGTTTGAAGAAAATGATCCTGCGCATGCGGGTTACTTTTTTCCGAAGACGCCGCAGGACTTCGTTGATGCCTGTCTGAAACTAGGACTCGTTGTGGAGCCCGGGCAAAAGATGATGTACGGGCGTCCGATTGACCTGTTTGCCTGTGTGGCCGAAAGACGGACCGGTAAGACGTTTGTCAAGCTGATGGAAGATCGCGTCTTTCAGCCGCTGCGCCTGAATGACAGCACCATACAGCCAACCGCAGATGACCTGAAACGTCTGGCGCCGCTTTATCAGTCCAGAAAACCGGGAGTTTTTGATCCGGACTCATTCGGTCTGGAGGTCGCCGAACGTCAGAAAAAGCGACTGTCCACAGCTGGTGGAGGGGTTTATACCACACTGGATGATCTTGGTGTGCTGATGCAGTTGCACCTGAACAAAGGAGTCCATAACGGACGACAGCTCATTCGTGCAGAAACGCTAAGTCAGCTGTATGAACCGCAGCCAGGAACCAATGGGCGCTATGGCCTGGCCTTCCAGATTCACGACAGCGAAGTCAACGGTAAGTCGCGCTGGTTGTCGCATCCCGGCTATTCCGGCCCGGTTGCGTGGATCGATTTTGAACGAGACCTGACCGGAGTGCTGCTGATGCAAAGCAATACCTTAAACCGTTCGAAACATCATCAACGTATCATCGACACGATCTACGAATTCATTTCGACAGATCAGCCCGACAGCTAACTCCTGCGAATCCGTGCCGTCTGCCGTCTGGACTCAAACTTTGCCGGATGCGCATGGTTCCAATACGGGAATCCCATTTTAACCGGCAGAATCATCGCCACGATCTGAACTGTATTCGACATACATCAGGTAATGTCGTTGCGACGTGGGGGCTAGCGGTATTACCCTGTCGCCCATGAACAAACCGACTGAAAATCAAATGGGCGAAGCGACAGCGGTCGACCACGCCTTCCTGAAAAACGTGCGACGCATGGGAACTGTTGAGGGCATCTCAACGCTGGTTCTGTTCGGCGTTGCCATGCCTTTAAAGTACATGGCAGATATGCCCCTGGCCGTGCGGATTGCAGGCTCGGTGCACGGATTCCTGTTTATCGGGCTGGCCGTCATGTTGATGATGGCGATTACAAGGATCCCCATTTCGCGGAGCATGGCACTCGCTGGCATCGTGGCTGCCGTTATTCCATTCGGGCCATTTGTCTACGACCGCTGGCTGGCACAGAAGGCTGCGGCGTAATCTGAGAACCGATGCGACGATAGGTTCCGGGGATTCCTTCGCAAGCTCAGTCCAGCTCCGGCTACCCACTCCCGTAATGTCGGCCTTCAAACGATTTTCTCGCCTGCTCATTCAGCGTGGTAGCCACGCCACATCCAGACCAGTGTGTCCGCCAGAGTCTGTTCGAATACCCTGCCATCACAGTGGCGAGTCGCACGACTGTAGACGTAACGGTAGTCGTAGCCTTTGGCTTTCAGAGCCGCCGCCGTTCGCTCATTGGCCATCACCCAGTTGTGATACGTGCTTTCCGGATCTTTGGCGCGATTGTCGTTTTCGGACACGTGGGTGAAAATGCGCAGAGGCTTTTTGTCCTCGGTTTCGATCAGCTTCATGCTGGAATGATATTCCCATGCGCCCAGCGGGTAAGTGGATTCTTCTGCAGCGTAGTCGTCCTGCTGGTCCACAAACGTTCCGGAATAGGTAATCAAACGACGAAATAAGTCCGGCCGGAACCAGCCCATGGTGAGTGCCGCCGCACCGCCGGAACTGCAACCCATCGCAGCTTTGCCCCATGGATTGTCGGTGAAGGCAATATTGGGGTAAGCCGCTTTGATTTTTGCATTGTTCAGCACAGCCGGCAGTACTTCGTCATTGATGAAACGTGCGAAGCGGTCGGACATGGTGTCATATTCCAGACCTCGCTCACTGCCTTTGCTGTCGTTGCCGCCATTTTGCACGGCGATCGCAATGAATGCGGGCAGTCTGCGTCTGGGGTCCTTTGAAATTGTAAGATTGTCCAGCGCGTTACGCACCAGATTCAGCCGGCTCGGTCCGTCGTGTGTTACAAGGATCGGTGCTTCAGTGCCATCTTTGTATGCGGCTGGAATGTAGACAAAGATTTTGCGCTGTTCACGCACGTCTTTCCGTGGGTCCAGCGTGGAATCGTCGCCTCGGAATATTTTGCTGTCTGCCAGACGCATCGAGAACTCAAAATATTTTCCTTTGGGATTGCCCTGATCCGTCAGGTCAGGATCGATCCTGTAGTCGGGACCAATTTTGAAGTTGCCGTTGCCCTCTGTACCAGGGGTTTCTGCATATCCGTCGTCGGCAAACGCCGGGCCGGACATCACGCCAACGCACACGGTCAGGCAGAGACGGGACACACAAGTGGTACGGGAAATTGATTTGATGAACATGACTTCGGTGGGTTCCGGAAGCTGAGTGAGGTGGGCGGCCGATGGTTTTACAAACGCGACAGGCGTCGTTTGTGTCAAAGGTTGTCTCAGAAACGTGGCGGAGCGTCAACAAACTTCGATCGTCTCAACGGATTGGCGCTGTTGGCGGTCTGATGGTGTAACCGCAGTGAGAACTGTACTCTGTTCGTGGTCGCCAGTTTCGTTGTTCCGAAGGCTATAACCACTGAGCAATCGAAGGTGTCCTGATTCAGCATCGTAGATTGTTCTATTATCATTCAATTGGCACTTGTTCTCATGAAACATCGTGAAATGAAACGACTTGCAGTTCTGTGCGTGGCCTTCATTGCAGCAAACACGATTTCTGACAGCACAGCGTCAGAAATCACGGTGCGCGAGTTGAAACGGTATGCTGTTCCTGAAGCTCATCAGGCTGTCGCTGTTGATGCATCGTCGTTCTATGCGATTGCCAGTCGCACGATCGCCCGATACGAAAAAGGAACGTCCAGATCTCTGGCAAAGTGGACGGCTCCGGCCGGGTCTCCCATTCTTCATCTCAACAGCGGCATGGTGATTGACGGCCGTCTGAACTGTGCCAATTCGAACTGGCCGCAGGCTCCGCTGAAGAACTCGGTGGAAATATTTGACGCAGAGACACTGGAGCATCTGGAAAGAAAAGAGTTTCCCGAGACCGAAGGGGCCATCAACTGGATTGAACGCCATCGCGGATCGTGGTGGATCGTCTTCGCGCTCTATGGCGATTCGGACGTACGACGATCACAGCTTGTTCGTTACGATGACGAATGGAACAGGACCGGTGTCTGGACGTTTCCCGAATCGGTGATTCAACGCTTTCTGCCCAACAGCAACTCGGGAGGAGCCTTTGGACCGAATGGGCGACTGTACGTGACCGGTCATGATCATTCCGAACTTTATACTTTGGACGTTCCGAAGAAATCCGGTGAGTTGAACCATGTCGCCACGGTAGCTGCTCCGATTGCGGGGCAGGGCATTGCCTGGGATCGCAGTGATATCGGCACTTTGTATGGCATCGTTCGCAGCAGTCGTGAGGTGGTGTCGATGCGGCTGTCACACACCGATGAGTACTCAGGCCTGAAGCAGCCCGTGGAATGGCAACGAGACGAGCGCAATCCGATACTGCCTCCGCGCAATGGGGAATTCGATTCGACGCGCTGTATGAATCCCTGGGTCGTACGAGTCGGGGAAAGTTATCGTCTGTTTTATTCCGGTGGCGGCGACGATCAGAAGCAAAGAATCGGTTTCGCCACGGCGACCATCGAAAATCCGACGCAATGGAGTCGCATTGGGCCCCTATTCGACATTGGCGGGCCGGGCACGTTTGATGCTCAGTGGTGTGTGTTGCCTCATGTGGTCCGGATGGCCGACGATCATTGGCATCTGTACTACACAGGGAATGCCGGTCGAGGTTCCGGGTTGAGTGCGTTTCCCGGCATGGGACTGGCGACCAGCAATGACGGGGTGACCTGGTCGCGGTTTGGTGAAGAACCAGTGCTGGCCAGCAGCGGAGAGCATGGAAATCCGGATGCCATTGGAGTCGCCGGGGGGGCGGTTCTACGTGTCGTCCGACCGGATGGATCGACACACTGGCGATTCTATTACACAGGCTGTCCCACGACAGGAAAGGCACATGCATTGAATCAGCAAAAGACGATCTGTTTGGCTGTTTCTGGCGATGGCATCCGGTGGGAAAAGCGAGGGTCCGTGATGCTGCGTGATCCGGACCGCGACTACGAAGATATTGGTGTTGCCGGTCCGGTGGTTCACCAGCAGGATGACGGAACCTTTCGCATGTGGTATTCAGCAATCGGTACGCGCTGGGGCTATTATTCCATTTGCTACGCGGAATCTGACGACGGAATTCATTGGCGCCGAGGCAAACAATCTGGTGACAACTTACAGCTGGCGCCGACAGGCAGCGGCTGGGAACAGCAAATGGTCGAATATCCCACGGTGATTCGCGAAGGAGATCACCTGCGAATGTTCTATTGCGGCAACGGCTACGGTCGCAGTGGCATCGGAACGGCCGTCTCGAAGTAGGTCAATGCTGACTCCGCAGCAGCCGTTTATCATACACGTCCGCACGTGTCTTACTCATCGAATTTCAGGGAGTACAGATCGGCGTCGGACATCTCGAAACGAAGCTGAATCGGTTGACCGGCCAAAGTGCTGACATCGGTTCCTCCCTTCCAGCTGACCGTTCGTGCGATGTGGTCGCCGTAAATGGGTTCACAATCATCAAGGGCGAACCCCGGAATTGCTGCGCCTTCTGCGTCCTGTATTTCGACTCGCAACTGTCCCGCAGCGCTTGTCGAATAGTTGATGTCCAGTTTCGTGCCGGTAAATTTCAGCAGCCGTGTTGTGAATTCGCTTGTTGGCAGTGGAGCGTTCACCGAGACAAAGCCGTCGATTCGCAGAGCGTATCGACGGCCCCCGGTCAGGAACAGCGACATCTGCGTGGGACTTGTCTGGTGGATGCCGATGGCCGCGTAATTGGCGCGGTTTGCCCAGCCCTGGGCTCCGATGCCTGGCCGAATGAACGATTGAGTGAATTCGCGGTCGAAGCGATCGCCGCCACGTGTGCTCATCATCAGAATGTCTGTTGCAGATCCCCGTTTGGCCATGAAGCGTGTCGGCAGAGCGATGTAGATATGCGGCGCGCGATAGTACGGTTGCGTGCATGGTGTATAGAGGTGCTCGTTCGGGAGATTCGCCTTCATTTCGACAAAGGGAGTCCAGTTGATGAAGTCCTTTGACGTGGTGCGGGCGATGCCACGATATCCCCTGATGAAGCGGCGAAAGTAGCAGACATAGGCCTGCTCAGAATCTGACCAGAACGCATAATTCTGTGAGTCGAAATACTTGCCCCATTCTTCCGGCACGACGGGTTCTTCTCGCAGCCTTGTCCAGTGGATTCCGTCTGGTGATGTGTACGCTTTCAGGCCGCCAGGGCCGCGACGTTTCCGCACTTCAAGATGTTCTTTATGTGGTTGATATGCCAATCCGCCGAGTCCCTTGTATCGCTCAGCGGCGGGCACATCAGGGCGGGTGTCAATGAATGGTGTGAAGTTGTGGTTGACCAGGAACTCGTTCATCAGGACCACGTTGCCGGCGGGAAATGTGGGATGGTCTTCGTAGATACCCAGCTTCGGTAATGTCCAGTTGATGCCGTTGCTGCTTTCTGCATACAGCGTCACTTCGCCTTCGTGATATTGCTCCCAGCCTTTCTTCCAGTGATTACCGGGCTGCGTATCACCGCGGTAATAGAACTGAAACCCGTTGGCGGATCGCAGCACGGTGGCGTAGTGTCCGTGAGGTCGCGGTGGCGAAACCGGCGACATGAGCTGCGGCGTGTGGAGTCTCAACGCTGTTCCATTCAGTTTGCCAACAATGTGCCGGTCGACAAACAATTCACGCTGCGAACCGATGTGAACGGCCGTTGGTGTATCGTCGGCGCCGAACAGTTGATCTGATGCCAGCGTATTGGCCACGGCAAAACAGATGACGCAGAGGATGGTCCTGCAGTCGCGGTTTCTGATTCTCGTTTTCTCCATGTTCAGGCCGATCCACTTGAAAGTCGCGGTGTCAGGATGCTGCCGTCTGAGTGAAAGAGTCCGGCATTTCCGCTGAATACTAACCACTCAGCGGGGTGAGTGATCGGGATTCCGATGTTCGGTCTGTGGCTAAAGTCGATACCGATCGATTGTGGAGGCCGTGGACAGATATTAGAGTCCACGCAAGTCGCTGTTGCATAAGTACTTCCGTCCAATGAAAGTCGATAGAAGAATGAGTGAGAAATGGATTGCAGATCGTATGCATCAGATCGATGCGTCGGGGATCCGAAAGGTTTTTGACCTTGCGGCCACAATGGAAAATCCGATCAACCTGAGCATCGGTCAGCCACATTTTGATACGCCGCAACCCGTCAAAGACGCGCTGTGCGAAGCTGTCCAGGAGGGCAAGAACGCTTACAGTCAGACGCAGGGGATTGCACCACTGCGGGAGCGACTGCAGGACGATGTCGATTCGGCGTATCAACATGGTGACCGCGAAGTCTTCATTTCTTCGGGCACCAGCGGTGCGCTGATGCTGGCGTTGTGTACTTTGGTGAATCCCGGCGATGAAGTGCTGGTCTTTGACCCGTGGTTTGTGATGTACAAACATCTGGTCACACTGGCCGGCGGCAAGGTTGTGCAGGTATCAACGTATCCTGATTTTCGAATTCGTCCGGAAGCCGTGCAGGCTGCCATTACTGACCGTACGAAAGTGATTCTGTTCAACAGTCCCAGCAATCCCACGGGAGCCGTGGCTTCTGCAGAAGAAGTGAAAGCTCTGGCACAGATCGCTGAAGACAACGATATCGCATTGATCAGTGACGAGATCTACAAGTCATTCTGCTATGACAGTGAATTCAGCAGTCCGGCGGAATGGAATAACAGCACGATTGTCATCGACGGGTTCAGTAAGTCTCATTCCATGACGGGACTGCGACTGGGGTATGTTCACGGACCAGCGGCCGTGATTCAGCAGATGATGAAACTGCAGCAGTTCACGTTTGTCTGTGCGCCGCACCCCGTTCAGTGGGCGGCGCTGGCGGCGTGGGAAATGGACCTTTCCGAGAACTTTGCCGACTACGGTCGCAAACGCGATTTAATCGTTTCAGAGCTAAAGGAACACTTTGACATTCAGGGAGGCCAGGGGGCGTTCTATCTGTTTCTGAAGACGCCGTGGGGAACTGGGACTGAATTTGTGACCGAAGCCATTCGTAACAACCTGCTGGTCATTCCAGGCAACGTATTCAGCCCCGAAGACACTCACTTTCGACTTTCTTTTGCCGCGGCCGATGATCAGCTGCGGCAAGGAGCAGAAATCCTGCGAAAGCTTGCTGTTCAGGAAGGCCCGGCCAGCTAGGCTCGCTGCAGGAAAGCTCCGCCCGGGGCCTTCTGTGCAGCGCCCCGGCGTTCGTCGTTGAGACTTTGGAGCTGATTACTTAATCGCTTCAGCAATAGAGTCCAGTCCGCCGACGATCGGCAAATCAATACCTGTTGCGTCGAGGTCGATTGTTAATTCTGTTCCGGGATCCGGCCACAGGGTGAATTCGCGATCGGTTGAGAAGATCATCATGCCGATTTGCTGGCCGGCTGGAATGATCTGGTCGTCCGGCTGCAGGTAAAACGTCAGGTCATAGAATTGTCCGGGAATCAGCGGTTCGCTTTTCGACCGCGAGTTTCGGTTTTGGGGATCTGCCCACCCGCGAGTAATCACATTTTCGTAGATCTTTGCTTTGTCGTTGGTGGACCACGGCAGCGAAACCAGCCAGACGGAAAAGTTAGCACCGGGCTTGTTGCACGACAGTCGCGTTCTCAGTCTGGCGATGCCGGAAAGATGGACAGGTTTCTTCAGAGTTTCAGTAACGTACAGCAGCCGGTGCTCAGTCCATTCGGCCTGAGCAAGTGTGGCACCATCAAAGGAAAAGTTGTCCTTCAGTATTTCAGTTCCCTGTTTTGTGCTGCTTTGGGGTCCGAGCGAGCCGCGTTCTTTGCCACCGGTACCGGGATGCAGTGTGACAGTGCTGGCTTCAGGATTCGGATAGTCCGCATAGGATGTGGGTTTGAGACGGTCCACGTTTTCCCGCACGATCCACGCCTTTGGGTCGTCTTCGACGCCATTTTCAACATCGTAAAGATATCGAGTAAACCAGCGATTCATCATTTTCAGCGGCGGCGGCCCTCCGTGTCCTCCCTGGTGAAAATACGACTGCACAGGTACACCCTTCGCCTGCACGGCTTTGTAAATGCGAACGCTGTGTTCCGGCATGACGTTCCAGTCGTTGAACGCATGCGCCATCAGCAGCGGGGCCTTCAAAGGGGCAAGATCGTTGAGGTAGTCACGTCCCGCCCAGAACGAATTGTAGTCACCAGTGACGCGATCAAATCCATCGGCCATCTCTTTGTCACGGACGTTGCAGTTGCATGTTTCGCGGAGGTCCGGATCGCCGCTGTTGATGTAGTTGTACAGAACGTCGACGTCTTCGCCGATGTATCCACCGGGGTGTCGCACCAGTCCGTGCGAGCGATAGTAGTGATAGTACGACGTGTTTGGTGCAATCGGGATGATTGCTTCCAGTCCATCCACGCCGGTAGTGGCGGCGGCCAGAGGAATGGTCCCGTTGTAGGAAGTTCCCGTCATACCCACTTTGCCCGTGCACCAGAATGCTTCGACCCTGTTGTTGCCATTCGGTGTCGTGAAGCCTGATGCGCGACCGTTCAGCCAGTCGATGACAGCTTTCGGCGCGAGGGATTCGTTGTCGCCACCGATGGTGGGACACCCCTGCGAGAGTCCTGTACCGGGCGAAGCGGAATGAACCACGGCAAAGCCTCGCGGAACCCAGTCTTTCCAGTGTGACTTCGATATGACGACTCGTCGCGATTGATGCGCAATGGAAGGTGGCTCTGCGTGCTCCTTCGGTGTCTGGCCGATTTCCTGACGTGGGTCCCAGAAGAAGTCTCGAGTGCCCGATGCAGTGCCGGAAAAGTACGGGCTGGATACATAGACGGCAGCCACCTTTAGTCCTTCGGTGTCTGTCTGACGCTGACGAGTGACGCTGACGTGCATACGATCAGGACGGCCATCGTTGTCAGAATCGAATTCCGTTTCCACCCACAGGTCGTGGTGAATCCACCGGTTCTGGTCCTCAAACGCCGGAACGATCTGTGCTTCGCCATCAACGACCACGGGTGCCGCCTTTTTGCCCGCCTGTTTTCGGCGTGTGCGATAGACGGGAGTCAGTCGCTCAATGCCCTGAATATCAGCGACTTTCAGCATGTCGTTGAGTTTGTCGACAAGCGGGAACTCCACGCCCGCTGCAAACAGTGCTGCGACTTTCTCTGCCTCATTAGCGCAACAATAGTTGATACGAATACCTGATTCTCTGAGTTGTTTCGTATGCGAAGAATCAACAGTATCGCCACCGTACAGCTGAATGAACTTTGACTTCGCGGCGATGGTTTCATCGACATACGTCTGTGAATTTCCCTGACGCTCCATATTGCAGATCATGACGTTCGGCACTGTCGCCCTGGCAGCAACCGCGGCGTCACGTCGGCAGGCAAGAAAACACTGATGAAGTCGTCCTGTCTCGGAAATAACCCTGGCGGTTTGCCGGGCAAGTTCTGCACCACCTTTCAGATGTACGTTCAGCCAGATGTTCTGTGGCATCATGGTCAATGCTTCTGTCAAAGTCGGAATGCGTTCGTCTTTGAACTTCTTATCTTTCCACGAGCCCGCATCGAGCTTTCGGCAGTCGTCAAAAGTGACCTTTGACACAGGTCCGCTGCCGTTTGTTGTGCGGTCCAGCGTTGCGTCGTGAAGAAGTACGAGTCGTTTGTCGCTGGTTAGCGCTACATCGAATTCGATCATCTGCGTTCCCAGCACGATGGCTTCTCGAAACGCAGCCAGTGTGTTTTCCGGGTGAGTGTCACTGGCCCCGCGATGAGCGCAGATGCCGCGGACAGGCATCGTGTATGGCATGGTTTGCTCAGTCTGACTCACTGCGACTGAGCTGAGGCACACCAAAAGGACGGCCACGGGCAGTAAACGAAAGTAGTAAGGGGTAAGCATGGCGGGCTCTCAAAATACAAAACGGAGGTCTTTTCGACGCGGGCTGGACGTCGGTCTGCTGCGTCAGGGCAAATCACATCACGGAATGTAGCGTGCTGCAGCGTGGAAGAAAAATCATCCCGTCAGACGAAGACGTCGGCAAAGCGGGACAGAATACTGCCGTGACAGAACGTTTCCGTGGAAAGATGATGCGTGCAGGGTGTCACTTTCTCCGAATCAGCTGCAGTGACAGCTGTAACAATCGTGAAGCTGCGCAGTGCAGACCCGGGAGTGTGGACCAAGGAGACGCAGAGCCGCTGTGCGTGATCAATCGATTGGTCTTGCGGCGTTCGTTCGGCAGCAACCGTTCCTGACGCCTGATGCCTGGCGACAGGGAACGGGAAAACGTCGTGCGACTGCAGCGAAACAGAGCGGCCGAGCTCCGTGACCCTCTACAGCGTTTCACGCTGGTTAGTGGGCTCGAATATCGATCTTCTACTGCCGTTTACTGCACTCACGAGTCGGTACCGTCGACGACAATACGTTTACTGCTCTGTTGAAATCCGATGGCCGACGCAGCAGCACGAAATCAGTACTGACTTGCGTATCTCTCCGGGTCGCCCGAGAAAATCGCCTGAGTTTCTCGTGAACGGAACATGTACAATCGGTCGCGATACCACAACGAAAAGTCAAGGATTCCGGCAACCTCTTCATTCATATTGACCAGTAGCACCACGTCGCTTCCACCACCGGCGGGAGCATATCGTGCCGGATTGGCTTCGAACGCGGCTTTTGCATCAGGCGAACTGAACTGGTACGTCTTCAAACCGAATTTTGAACGATATTCCTGGCGACCATCGTGGAGTTCGCGGTGATCACGTAGGACGACCGGGCAGAATCCCTTGAACCCGACCTGTCCCGTACGTGACATGATCCGGTACAGCTGTTGCTCACGTCGCGCCTTGTTGCTCAGCTGGCGAAGTCGTTCCGGGTCCGGCTTCAGCTCGATCGGTGCAGCAAGTGCTCTTCCGCTGCCCACTGCCCCTGCAGACGGTGTCCATGTTTCTTTTGGCGTGGTTGATGAGGTGAGGGCCTCTTCTCGTTCTAACAACGGAACTTCAATGGCTTGTGCCTGTGTCTCAGGGATCGTTGTTTCACCGAAGTCACTTTGTGACTGTTCCGTTTTTTGTTCAGACTCAGTCTTCGCAGGAAGCGTTCGGGCTGGCTGCATATCGGTGGCATCTATGCCGGATGGCGCTGCCGCTGTCGAATCGTCAGTTGGTTCTGAAGACAACGGTTCATCTGCATATCGAATGTCTGTCGTGAACGGGTTGTCTGTCGTCTCAGACTCAGGTGATTGTCGTGGCACAGCTGCCGTTTCCTGAGCAATCGAATCACGGCTGTCTTGCGGCGGTGAAAGTGCCGGAGCATCGTCGTCTTGATCGCCTAGTGCATCGATCAGAGAATCCAGGTCAAGTACCGCATCACTGCTCTCGGCCGGTTCCGGATCGCCAAACGGATCCACGAAACCATCGTCGCTAAGAACCTGAACGCGTGGTGGTTCCTGGTAACGTGAATCACTTCCCCGCGGCTTTTGGGTTGCAGGTTGATTTGCCGGCGGTGTCTTTCCAGGTGGCAGCTGGGGTTGTTGAATCAGTGGCTGAGCCGTGTCGTGAGCCGATGCCCCGGCATTACGTGCCTGGCCGGAAGCAAAGATCGATTGACCATTTCCTTTTTTATACCCTGTCACGCGTGCCGGCACAGAATTTCCGGTACTACTCGGACGAGCGTGCGAGGTTCCGTCAAACACGATGGCAGGCGGCGCCGGAACTGCAGGGATGGCTGATTGTCCGGTCAGAGATTCCTCTCCATCGCCTGACTTTTTCGGCTTGAATGTGTTAAGGAATCGTTTCAGCAGTCCGGGCTTCTTCGCCGCTTCTTCCTGCGATAATTCCGCTGGCTCAGAGCCGTCGTTCTTGTGCCGAACCATGCGAATTGTTGGACTATTCGTGTTCGGAAGATCTTGAGTCCGCATCGACGGCATCGACTGACCGTTTTTATGGAAGAGTCTCTGTAGTTCGCCGTTTACCGTTGATGTTCCGTTGGATCTCTGATCTGTACCGGGCTGATACTGTGTCGGCTGAATTCCGGATGTTGGTTGTTTCGATTGCGGCACGGCTTTAAGTGCCGACACGCTGATCGAGCGCAGCGCTGCCGATTTCTGCTGCGACGTGGCTGTGTCAGTGGACGGTTTGTCAGCTGCACCTGCATATATTGGCGTTCCGGCAAGGGTTGCCGCCAGCAGACACCGTCGAACACTTTTTCGAGTTCTCATTGTCAATTTTCCCGATTCCATTCTGGTATCGCAATTCCGCCGGTGTTCGTGGACGCACCCGGGCCAGCAGCCCGCAATGACAGGCGGACCTCACATAAGAAATGCAGGTCTCCGTGATCTGTATCGACTGTTTGGAAAAATGGGTTTCCAACGGAAGTCGCTGAAAACTGCTGTTGTGACGGATAGGACGCCTAGAAACCGAACAGATCTCCATACCCGAATAGCCTGGCCAGGCTGCCTGTCTTCACATCTGTCTCGCTTTCCACCAGAATGCGGGCGGTCAGAGATCGCGGTTGAGTCGCATCGTGACCGGGGGCAATGTTCAGAATTTCCCAATAAAAAGTATGGGGTCGGCAACACACCGGCGCTGTTCAGGAAATACGTAAATGAGTACCGAAGAAACGATGTCCATTGGCGACACCAAGTCCGTGTCAGCGAATTCTGTGGTCATTCGAGTGGAAGCCGGCGAATCCACGATGCGTTCTGTAGGCCGCAGAATTCTGGTGGCCGTGCTGATGGCGTCCGTTTTTATGAACATGCTGCTGCTGCTGAGTACGGCTGTCGAAACGACGTCGACAAGTCAGGACGTACAGCAGTCCCATCATTCCGGAAACGAGTCGGCTGCGGCAAAGCTGGCCGTGATCAATTTTTCTGGCACCATCATGCCTCCCTTCACGCGGCGATGGTTGACGCAGATTGAAGAGGCTCAGAAGGACGATGCCGTTAAGGGAGTGCTGCTGGCCATCGATAGCCCGGGGGGGCTGGTCGCTGACAGCCATCAGCTATACCACGAACTGCAGAAACTGGCGAAGAAAAAGCCCATTTACGTCGCCATGAAGCGTCTGGCTGCGTCAGGCGGATATTACCTGGCGATGGGGATTGGAACTGAAGGCCGCATCTTTGCCGAACCGACGACTTGGACAGGGTCGATTGGCGTGATCATACCTCGCTACAACGCTGCTGAATTCGCTTCGAAGATTGGAGTGACTGCGGAACCACTCGTGACCGGGCCACTGAAGGGATCGCTGAATCCGTTTCGCGATCTGTCTGAATTGGAACAGGAAGTCTGGGACGCCATCCTGAAGGACTCCTTTGATCGATTCGTCGGCGTGATCGAGCAGAATCGCGCGACGCTTGATGATGAACAGGTTCGTAAACTCGCAACCGGACAGATCTACACGACCAGCCAGGCAGTCGAAAACGGTCTGGTCGATGAAGTGGGCTACGAGGAAGAGGCGCTGGAAGCTCTTGCGAAGTCGCTGGGGCTGTCGGAATACGAAGTCATTGAGTATTCGACGACACCAACATTGCTGGACGTCATCCTCAGCGGGGCCGTGCAGTCAAAGCACACCTTCAGGGATGAGTTGCTGAGCGCGTCCGTTCCCAAGGCCATGTACTATTGTTCATGGAATCCGTGGGTGCCCGCTTACGGTGATTGATCGGGCGGCGTTACTCCGGAAAAATCCGTTTCAGCTGCTCCGTGAGTTCCCGCCGTGCTCGAAAAATGCGACTCCGGACCGTTCCGATTGGAATTGCCAGGATCGTTGCGATTTCGTCGTAAGAAAACCCGTCGATCTCCTTCAATACCAGCGGTTGCCGAAATTCTTCGTCCAGCTTTCCCAGCGCGGCTTGTACCAATTGCACATGTTCCTCACTCACCAGCTGACGTTCCGGATTCGTATCGACGTTCAGATCGACAGGAGACTGACCGGACGCGGCGACGTAGTTGTCCAGTGACGTTGTCGACAGTCGCTGCTGACGCTTGCGACTGATGGCTGCGTTCATCGCGATGCGGTACAGCCATGAATAGAATGCGGCGTCCTGGCGAAAGGAATCCAAACGGCGCCACGCCGACACGAAAGCCTGTTGAGAAATTTCCAGTGCGTCGTCGCGAGATCCCAGTGCCTGGGTCAGACTATGAACAAGCCGATCCTGATATCGGATCACCAGCGCATCAAACGCCTCCAGACTGCCTTCAACTGAAAGCTGGATCAGTTGATTGTCGGGAAGGCTGTCCAACGTCAGATGAACCTGTGTGAAAGGGCGATGGTCGAGGGAGGAGCATTCTGCACAAAGTCAGACGGTGTCGCTAGCCACGATTTCCGGGGTATTTGGGTGTGTGCTGACGGACGACGCTCTTTTCGGAGAGACGGGTCCACTTCGTTCACGCATGCTTTCAGTTTGCCGGTGAATTTGCGATGCTGTTTGCATTCTGCTGGTTTCCGTCTCGCTAATAAAGTCAGCCTCATGAATTTGCCAATGTTCCACTGCCTGTTTCGCACGATTCCCTCTTTGTGTCTGATTGTGTACGGCAGTGCAGCCTTTGCCGCTGACGCGATTGACATTGGTTCTCGTCGTGAACTGTTTGTCGATCGTTATCTGATCGATTCCATGTCGAACAGTGTGCAACTGCAGGTGCAACAGCCGGAGGCTCAGGAAGTCGTCCTTGTGACCGGCGAACCATGGGAAGGGAATACGTGCGCGTATTACTCAATCTTTCAGGACGAAGATATTTACCGGATGTACTACCGGGGTTCTCATGCCATCGACATGAAGGCGGCGCATCCTGAGGTCACTTGTTACGCCGAAAGCAAAGACGGAATTCACTGGACGAAGCCGAAGCTTGGTCTCTACGAATGGGGCGGCTCGAAGGAAAACAACATCGTCTGGAATGGCATCGGGACTCATTGTTTTGTGGCCTTTCGGGACGCGAATCCGGAATGTTCGGCCGACGCACGATACAAGGCGATCTCAAGAGGGCGGCCGCAGGGGGAAAAGGGGCTTTACGTTTTCAAATCTCCGGATGCTATTCACTGGTCGCTGATCAAGGACGAACCGGTGATTACGGACGGCTACTTTGATTCTCAGAATCTCGCGTTCTGGGATCCCGTGACAAAACAGTACGTGGACTACCACCGCACATTCATCAACAAAGTGCGTTCGATTCTGATGTGCACCTCCGACGACTTCGTTACATGGTCAACACCGGTCGCACTTACGTATCCGGACACTCCGCATCAGCATCTGTACACAAATGCCATTCGTCCGTACCCTTCAGCACCACACATTCGAATCGGATTTCCAACTCGGTACATGCCAAAAACGCAGCAGGTCGAACCTGTGTTCATGTCCAGCCGAGACGGAATCACCTTTCAACGTTTCAGCGACGCCATCATTCCACAGACCGCCCCTGCGGATCGAGATGGTAACCGCAGCAATTACATGACAAACGGCCTGCTGGAATTGCCAGGCCAGCCCGACGAACTGTCGGTTTACGCGACTGAAGCTTATTACACCGGACCCGACAGCCGAGTTCGGCGGTTCACTTACCGAAAAGACGGCTTCGTTGCATTGAATGGTACGGGCGAAGTTCTGACTCGACCTCTGGTGTTTGATGGTGCTGTTCTGTCACTGAATTATCGATGTGCATCGGCAGGGTCCGTCATCGTGCAGCTGTGTGATTCAGACGGAGTACTAATTCCCGGATTCGAATGTGCTCCACTTGGTGGCGACAACGTTGACCACCGGATTCGCTGGACTTCAGGGCAAACATCTGGAAAGCTGGCGGGGCAGGAGGTTCGGCTTCGGCTGACGCTGAACAACGCCGATGTCTTTGCGTTTCAGTTTGTGGTTCAATAGGAAGAGCGTGTGTGTGTTGCTGAAGATCGCTGGACGTGCTTTAGTGACACCGGTTTCACAGAGAATCAAAACATGTGGCGAAAGGTGCTGCCGATGCGTCAAACAATTCCGGTGTTTTTATTTCTGATTGTCGTTTCTGTCTGCCGTGCTGAAGATGATGCACAGCCGAAACCTTTAAAGGTTGAGCGGCAGAATCAGTATGAAACTGAACAGATCACGGTGCCAGCGGCATTTGCAGATGAAGCGATACGTGACCTTTCTATTGAGCGGGCGGCAGATCACCTGGACGACGGGGCCGTCGGCTGGTCACGACAGAAAAAGTGCATCACCTGCCATACCAATGGGACGTATCTGTTTATCAGGCCTCGTCTGAGCAGTTCTCTGGGACGACCGTCCGCGGAAGTGCGTCAGTTTTTCCTGGATGAGCTGGCGGAGCTGCAGGCGACGAGTCACAAGCGGCTCAAGACCGGGACTCGTCCGGCTCAGGTGATATACGCCGCAGCCGGACTTGCCGAATGGGACGCCCATGTCTTTCACCAGGCCTCCGCGGAAACCGACGCGGCGTTGAAGTTGATGTTCGAATTGCAGGAAGACAACGGTACCTGGAAGTCGCTCGACTGCTGGCCTCCATTCGAATCGAGTGCTTACCAGGAAGCGACGATGGCTGCGATGGCCGTCGGCGCTTTCCCTCAATGGTTACTTTCGATCCACGATCCGGAATTGCTGAAACGTGTTGACCGACTAAGAACATATCTTCGCGATACACAGCCGCCGCACCAATACGCACAGGTTCTGAAACTCTGGGCTTCAAAACGGTTCGACGGAATTCTTGATACTGACCAGGAGCAGGCGATTGTTTCGATGATTCTTAAGTATCAGCAACCTGACGGCGGCTGGGCTCTGCGCAACTTCGCGGCGCCCGAGCAATGGGGACGTGGCAATCGTGCCGAGAAGATTCGTGGCGAAACAGACTTCGATACACCGTCAAGCGATGGTCACATGACCGGACTGGCTCTCATTGTACTGCAGCAATCCGGTATGAATCATGATGCCGATTCGGTACGACGGGGGCTCAGCTGGTTAAAGGAAAATCAACGAGTTTCCGGACGCTGGTGGACGCGTTCGCTGAATACCGAAAAATGGCATTTTGTGACGTACAGTGGAACAGCATATCCACTGCTGGCACTCCAATTGGCGAACCAGCTGTAAGCGCTGTGCCCATGTCAGTGTTTGAAACCGGTGTCCTCATGTAGCAGTCGC
>JAQWLN010000025.1 GCA_029247265.1 Fuerstiella sp. | reverse complement strand
CCAATGGTTTGATGAATCTCGTATGTCCGCCGCACTCCGTCTCGGTCAAGCTGCATGCGCCAGCCATCGTCTTCGCTGAAAAACGTAGCGACTCCGCCCAGATAGGACAGGCTTGCATTACCAGAAAAGTCGCCACGGACGGTTTCCGGCGTCGCGATCGCATTCATCAGGCGGTGGGAATGTCCTGACCACAGTTCGTAATTCTTTTTGTGGCATTTACCGCAGGCTTCCGGACCGATGTAGTCGTTGGGGTGAATGTTGGTGTGCTCACCTGAGGCAACGCTCACGCTGCGGACGCCCTCCGGAATGGCGTCCCACCAGTTGTAAACGATGCCGAGGTTCAGGGCGCGCGGCTCACCGGTCAATCGGCTGTGTGCAGCCGAGCGAGAATCCAACGGTTGGCGCCGTACAGTGACAACCGCCACCACGATTCCAACGACGACGATTCCGGCAATCCAGTATTTTCCGGAACGATTCACCATTCCCGACATTCCAAACCTCTACCGACAGCAATCATGCGGCACTCATAATTGGGACTCCTACCCATAGTATCCGTGCAGCTTGAAGGCTGCCACGCTGAAACTGCTGCTGCCGACCCATTCAGAAGGAGTCAAATTGTGGAAACGGCAGGGAAGTCAATCCGCGATGCTGAGGGGGATTAGCTGTTGTGAATCAGCATCCACGTAGCCCGAACGGGTCAGGAAGTCGTGAATAATGGTCGCCGTCAATTGATGACCGAAAACGTTCCAATGACCGTCCAGATTACCTTCGATCAAACTGGTCACGGACGCATGGTTCGCAGAGAACTCTGCGTCAAGGTCGAGATACTCCATATTCGTGTGATCGATCAGGTACTCCCGCATCGCCGCGCCGTCGGCCTGCAGCGCCTGATTGTCCGGCTCCAGAAAACTCCCGAATTTCATCACAATGAAGCGGCACTGATGCTCCTCGCAAGTGTCCGCAATTCGGTGAATCAGCCGAGCTGTTATCTCAATCGGGCTTAATGTACCGTAAATTTCCGCACGACCGCTGTCGGGTTTTGGGACTGGGACGTTGGCAGGTTGCAGGCTGTTGTCGACAAACACGGGTTTGTAGAGTCCGTACTGCCTTGATGACGAGTTGTTTTGCAGGTCATTGAAGAAAAAGAACGCCAGGATGACGACGTCGGGCGAGTACTTGAATCCTTCGTCTGTCAGAAACAGAAGTTCCTGGTCTGTCCCCCATCCGGAGACACCGCTGTTAATCACCTGCCAC
This sequence comes from Fuerstiella sp., assembly GCA_029247265.1. Taxonomy (GTDB): domain Bacteria; phylum Planctomycetota; class Planctomycetia; order Planctomycetales; family Planctomycetaceae; genus Fuerstiella. Next base: position 5,768 of record JAQWLN010000025.1, on the reverse strand, counting down.
TGGTCGCCCGCAAGTCGAGTCTCCAGTACTTCCGTGAAGACTTCGTGATCCGCCACCCCATAGCCCCAGACATAAGAATCACCCAGCACAAGAATCCGACGAACGCCGTCCGGTTTATCATATTCATATTCACGATCGCGAAGTCCTTTTGAATTGATCGTGAGTTCACGATTGTGTGTCGTGGCCTTCCAGTCGGGGATGTTCTTCCAGCCGAGTAATTCGTCATACAGATACTTATGCCCTGTTAGTTCACTGCCTGCTTCCTGCAAATAGAGCGGCGGATTCTGTAGCTGCAGGCTCCCGGACTGACGATCAACGACGATCCAATCACGCTGAACCAGGATTGCCACTGCTGCGATCAATCCGGCCAGAATCGGCACACTGACGACGAACCAGCGAAACAGCTTTGGCCTGCGCATCGCCGCATTCGCGCGCGGCGTTGCCGTCGGCTGATGATCAGTTTTCGAATCAGGATCTGTCATTGCGCTTCAGGCGACTGAGCAACGAAACGAAGAAACGCATCTGAATTGACAACGGATAAGACGCCGCTGCCTGCCAGTTCGACAAACCGCGTTTATTCCAGGCCAGCGTTTGCTGATCAATGAGGGGCTTGCGGGAAAACCACACGCCACACGATTCAGTCTCGCTATGGCCTGAACTCGTTGAAGAATATGGTCAGGTTCAATGCAGCGTTGCTGGACGGCGCAAAAGAAGACCGCACGTGAAGACATGCGTCACGTGCGGCCGTGTTTCCGCTGAAAGCCGGAATTCTAAAGGTCATCCTCACCGTCAACGTCGTCAGTATCGGGCATCAGGTCGTCATCCGCGCTTAGATCTTCTGAGGCAGATTCGTCCGAAGAGTCTCCGCCCCCTCCCCCTGAGCAACCGACAACAGGCAGAACCAATATGCTCAGCATAAATAAAGATAGAAATGTGGGAACAAGTTTCTTCACGGACAAACCCTTCGTAATGAAATGAGACAAGTTAAACCAGACGCATACAACTTTGATTCACACCGGTGTGAATCTGACGGGCACGATTCCGTGCGCCCATCATTACTGAATTCAGGCGCGCAATTCATCAGGCCCCTGCCAACTCAAAACTCGCCGACCGTCTCACCGTCATGAATTCGCGTTATCAGAGCATATGTGGACTTGTCCATATTCTCCGACAGGAATCTTGCACTACCATCGGCCATAGCGACATGGATTCCACCAATGTGGATACTGGACGCCACGCCAACATGGACGCGTACTTCATTTCTACCAGCTGTTGAGCCGATCATGCCGTCGACGAAAACAGGGCCATTGATGTGATAACGCGCGTTGTTGATATGGTTTCGGGAATTTGGATGATTGACGGCGAACGTCCCGAGACGACGATATCCGCTCCAGATCGGAGTGTACGCGTCGTGCCTTCGGCCAAATACTTCAACGTTGCTTGACACCTTGATAAGACCTTCAGTGATAGCAACGGTGTTACTTGTTCCGTCGGTGATGTCTCGGATACTCGCAGACTGGTCATGTCCGTAGACCCCTCGGTATTGAACTCTCTTGCGTCCGTCTGCGAGGGCAGAGGATGCAATATGGAATCGGCCCCATGGACGCCCTAAAGTCCAGCCATTGCCGTGACCACCCGCACAGAACAAATAGTTCGTTCTGGCATGGTTGGCATGGTAGGCGGCAACGTCAGTTCGCCTTGACAACCCGTCCGACGCGTCTGACGGACACATAAACGAAGAAATCTTGGTCTTCACCAATTCGGTGTTGTCATTGGGCCAACCACCGCGAACCCCCGTCATGCCCTCCCTGTAAAAATTGTTGCTGGCGTGATCCATATTCCATTGATTATACAAGGGCGCCTGTTCGATATACGGAAGCAGGAATAGCCAGCCAGTATGATTTAATGCCAGGGTGCCGTGCGGCGGTGAACCATTACCCCAGGGCGGGTTGAATTGATTAGCTCGCGCATCGCCTGGTGCGATCGTTCCCGGCGGAAACTGACCGTAGACATCGTGATAATTGTGAGTCGCCAGTCCGATGTTCTTCAGATTGTTCTTACACTGAGTTCTGCGTGCCGCTTCACGAGCCTGCTGCACGGCAGGCAGCAACAACGCGATCAGAATTGCGATAATCGCGATGACCACCAGCAACTCAATCAAAGTGAACCCGGCTTTTTTCGTCTTGAGACGAGTCATGTTTACGTCCTTCCCAAAAAAGAAAACAGAACCATTGGTCAAGCACAACCGTGAGTAAAAAGTCGAGGAGTGAATACACACACTCCAGCAACCGTTAACAGTACGGAAAAAACTCAATGGAGTCCATTCAAATGGACGCATCCAGAAAAAATGAAATATTTTTTAAAATATTCTGAATCAGAAGCTGTAAGTCGCGGCACACAGCAGAATTTTCGTACTAAAGAAGCCATTTCTGCAGTCTGCAAATGGTTGACCGCCAAGCCACAGTCGTCCCCTCCTAGATTGTGACACATGGGCAGCACTGACCATCATTGATCTCACCCTGAGCCCGCTTGTGGAATACTGAATCCGGTCGAATACAATGACCAGCCTTAAATCTCTGGAAGCGTCTCTTACTCCTGATCTTCACAAGCACTGGAAACGCTCATGAAATTGGTGGTGCGGCCTTTGCGCTGTGCGACTGCCGCTGTGTTGTTCTTTGCGGTCGGCTACGGGCTGATGGCCGCGTATGTCCATGTCAACGCACACAGAACGGTACTGGCCGCAGACCAGGCTCTGATGAATGGTGATGCAGTCGCCGCTCGCGAAGAAATCGCGTGGTTGTTGTGGTTCAAGCCAAATCACGCCAGAGGGCTCTATCTTCAGGCCATGAGCCAACAGATGGAGGGCAACTATCCGGCAGCGATCGATAGTTTCGAAAAGTCTCTCGCCGCTGATTACCAGAAGGACGCCGGGCTGCGGCAGCAGCTAAGTATCGCGATGGCGGTTGCCCTGCTTCGGGACCACCAGCTGGATCGAGCTGAAATCGCGTTACGAGAACATCTCAATCAGTATCCGCTCACGGATATAGCGCGTGACGAACTGGCCGAGTTATATCACTCGCAACTTCGCAATGACACGGCTCGGGAACTTCTCGAGGAACGATGGAGACTGCTGCCGCACGATCTTTCCGTTCTGCCCGACTTGCTGGTTATCGCGGAAGCTCGCAATGCAAACGAAGTTGTTGCCCACTATGAAGAAATCAACAGGAAGCGGCCAGGACAGACTTCGGTTGTGCTGGCCCTTGGTTTCGCCTGCTGGCAGATGGGCGAAACTGAGCGTGGGAGACGATTCCTTGAGGAGGCTGTCCAGCTGAATCCCGATCATCCGCGCGTCAGACTGATTGTGGCGGACTATCTCGTTGACGACGGCGATGTGACCAGGGCGGAAACTCTGCTGAACGGTTTGGGGGCGGAGCAACCGAACTCGCAATACTGGTCTGTCCGCAGTCGAATTGAAGAGCAACGGAAACAGTATCAGCAAGCCATGGCTTCCATCGATCGTGCGTTGGCGGCGAATGCTTTTGATCGGACCTACCGGTATCGCAAGGCACGTTTGTATCAGCGCCTCGGAAAATCAGCCGAGGCTACGGAGCTGCACGAGCAGGTCTCGCAACTTGCCAGTTCCTGGTTCGACCTGGGAATCTTTGCGGTACGGTGGCAGGGCGACACGGTTCCATCGGCAGACGACTGTCGGAAAATCGCCGATCTCTATGCAACGGTTGGAAAACAGGACTACGCAGCCGCATGGCGGCGACTGATCAAAAGTGCAGTACGCATCGAAAATCAGACAAGAGGGGGTTCGGGTTCTGTTATAGTCGATCCGCAACAATTCTACTTCCCAGACGCAATTGACTGACGAGCCATACATTTGAAACGCAAAATCACATTCCTCAGTCTGGTGCTGGTCGTATTGGCCGGCCTTGTGGCGTTCGGTGTACTTTGGACACGCCAGACTGCGGAACCGCAACGTGAAACAGTACATTCTCCCTTGACGGGAAATGGAGCTTCAGCGGCACGCGTAACGCAGGTGACGGAGGAATCTCCCATCCGTTTCACTGACGTGACACAGCAATCCGGAATTGTCTTCCGCTATTACGGTGCTCCGACTCCTGAGCACAATATGATTGAACAGAACGGAGGTGGAGTTGCCTTGCTGGATCTGGACGGTGATTCCGTACTCGACGTCTTTCTCGTGAATGGCTCTCAGTTCGCAGCAACGGCGGAAACTGTCGGGGCCTCAAACCAGATTTTCAGGGCCACAGCAGAGGGGGCCTATGACGATGTAACGACGGTCTCGGGTCTGCAGGCATTTGGTTTCGGCATGGGCTGCGCGGTCGGGGACTATAACAACGACGGATTTTCGGACGTGTATGTCACGTGTTATGGACGCAACCGGATGTGGCAAAACAACGGCGACGGCACGTATCACGAAATCACCATGCAGGCCGGCGTTGATAACGAACTTTGGGGGACGAGTGCAGCCTTCGCCGACCTTGATGCCGATGGCCTTCTGGACCTATACGTTGTCAACTACGTAACGTGGAACGCTGCGGAGCCTCCCTGTTTTTCCATCGGCGAGCCGAAAGTTCGGATTGTGTGTGGAGCCAGCAATCATCCCGGTCAACCTGATATCCTGTATCGTAATTTGGGTCAGGGGGAATTCGAGGATGTGGGTGTGACTGCCGGCATATCGATCAAGGACAAAGGCAAAGGCCTGGCGGTAGCGATCGCGGATTTTGACCATGATCATCGTCCCGATATCTTCGTTGCCAATGACACCACCGGCAACTTTCTGTTTCAAAACATGGGCGAGATGACGTTTAAGGAAGTCGGAATCCAGCGTGGCGTCGCCTTTAACGGAATGGGAGAACTTGGCGCAGGGATGGGAGTTGGATGCGCTGACTACGACCGGGACGGCCGCCTCGATCTGTGTGTTTCCAACTTCCGCCACCAGGTTAACGACGTGTTTGCAAACCTGGGCGAGGCTGGCTTTGTTGCGACAACTTCGGATGTCGGAGTTGACCAGATGTCGATGCTGCCACTCAGCTTTGGAATTCTACTGAAAGACTTTGACCTGGACGGATGGGCTGACATGTTTGTTGCCAACGGACATATCTGGGATTTGTCGTCAGTGTCGCAACATAGCGAATACAAAATGCTCCCTCAGTTACTTCTTAACCGAAACGGGCAACGGTTTGTGGACGCGACTCAGTCGGCAGGGGAATATTTTCGAACACCAGCACTGGGGCGAGCCGTGGCAGCCGGAGACCTTGACAATGATGGCGACACGGATCTGGTAGTGACTCACATCGATCAGAATGTGGTTGTGTTAAGAAACGACAGTGAACGGGCAGGTCCCAGTCTGCGCATTCGCTTGATCGGAACACAGTCGTCTCGACAGCCCTTCGGTGTGAGGGTTGAAGCCCGGCTGGGCTCTACACGTTTTGTAACTCACGTTCCGGCCGGCGAAAGCTTTCAGGCGGACCATGATGACCGGCTGCTCATCCCACTTGGCGAGGCCACGCGGATTGATGAATTCCGCGTATTCTGGCCACACGGCCGAATTGAAACGTGGAGAAACCTTTCGACACGCAGTTCGCTGAATCTGCGGGAAGGCACGGGCGAAACGGTCTTATCCGACAAGTAACAGTGGAGTGCTCCCCAAAACCTAGTCTAGGTGGTATGAGAGTCTAGAGCCCGATGACGGGCAAGGAGATTCTCGGATGAAGAAGAGACGTAAACGACATTCA
>JAQWLN010000258.1 GCA_029247265.1 Fuerstiella sp. | reverse complement strand
CGTCAGCGGCGACCTGAATTGTGGATCGAACGAAATGCGTCGCGGCGACGCTCCGCTATGGCAATTGCCGTGCGCGGCGATTTTACCACCAGTTAAGCCTGTTTATGGCCGCGATAAACGATTTTCGCTGAAGTCAGCGATCCTGCCACGAGCACAGCGACTACGGCGTTTCGACGAGTGTTTCAGGCGAGGTCGCGGTCTTCAAACAGAACAAAGGCCACCAGAATCATGGCAGCGGCATACGCGGCTCCATACAACAGACTGATGCCCAGATAGGACGGGGGCACGGACCTGCCTGTGGCAACGGCTGCATAGATGTTGAACGATTCCAGCGAAGGTAATATCGTCGCAATCAGCCGGGCGATAAAGGTGACGACCTCGTTCTGAATAACGGTCTTGCCCTGCGCGACCATCATGGGGGTAAGGTTGCCCACCACGAAGACGGCAAAACATACGACCAGATTCACTACCATCGGCAATCGAGTGGCCACTGCAACGCTGATCGCCGTCAGAACGCAGACCTGGAAGAACGAGAGCACTATCCCAGGCAGAATCTGAGTGACCACAGCAAGACGCTCAGGGTGCGGCACGGGCACATTGAACTCGCCGACGATCTGTTGAGTCTGAAACCATGCGGTGATCTCCTTTGACATCTCCCGCTGGTCGTACCCAACCTTGTAAAATATCACAAAGCTGAAGATCAGTGACAGCGGCAGAAACAACCACAGAACGCCCTGAATGATGCCAATATACTTGCCAATGATAAACTGTCGCCGGTTGACGGGCTTAGACAGCAAGGTCATGGCCGTTTTACCATCGATCTCATTTGTGATGCTGGTTCCAGCCGTCCACACTCCCAGCAGAACTCCCGAGATCAATAATGTTGCCAGTCCACATTCCTTCAGCATCTTCACATCATCTTCCAGCGTGAAGAATGGCATGAATGTGTTGACCACCAGCACGACGGCCGAAATCAGAAGCAACAGGAAGAACAGCGGTTGACGAATTGCCTCTTTGGTCGTTGCCCGGGCAATTATTCCAGCTCTTGTCCCGTAGGAAAAAGCAATCAACGCGAAGAATAGGAGCAGTGCCACGACCCATGTAGACGTCCAACTCGGAGAATCTGTGGCCGCTTGGGCGAAGACAAGGATATTGTTCATGAAACCGGGGGCCACACTTACGTTGGAAGGCGTTCTTAGATCAATTCAGATTGGCGTACACGCAGACCGGATCCTCCGATTTGCGGTCGCTGCTCCCTGTGCAGCACCGCCAGGATGTGACACGCGACGTACCACAAGAATCATGCATACGCAGTGAGTGACTTCGACGTTGGCATTAATTTTCAGCCTGACGTGACAGCCGTCTGATTGTGCACGGGAATAGTGTGTGTGGGGCTGTAAGGTGTTTGTTTTACGCAGGTTATGTCTTGTTCTAGTGTCGTATAGAGAATCCCTGAATCGATTCATTCAGTGAAATCGACTGTTCCGTCATTGAGTTGATATGGCCTTGAAAGTGGTCACAAACGTCTCGAATCACATTTGATGTGGGATTCGCGCTGCCCGTCACGACCAGTTCCACTCGGCCGTCGGCCAGGTTCCGTACGAATCCAGTCACCGGATGCCGCGCGGCGATCCGGTTTGTCGTCCATCGAAAATCACCCCCCTGGACCTGTCCAGTGAACAGCACTCGTTTTGTGATTTCTGGTGGGGCTTCGATGGCGACTCGCTCCTGTGATCAATTGATCTTGAACTGGCGTTGCTGACTTTCGAATACGCTGACTCTACCCACTCCGATGCTGGTCACGGTAAGTGTGACAGAATATTCCGGCGGCGATGGATACGTTCAACGAATCAGTGCCGTTTAGCATCGGGACGGTCAGCCTGGTGGTGCATCGAGAAAGCACCGACGAATCAATCCCGTGAGCTTCGTTGCCGAAGATCAACACTGTTCGGTCCGGGAAACTGAAGTCTCCCAGTGCGGTCACGGCGCTATCCAGCACTGTTGCACAGGGTTTGTAATTCAGCCCGTCCAGTTGTTGGAAAACAGTATCAGAATCCTGTGCCTCGATCACTGGCAGCAGCAGGTTGTTAGCCATGGAAACTCGCATGACCCGCCGCGAAAAAGGATCGGTTGAGCCACCACTGAAGATGACAGCATCAGCTCCGAAGGCGGCCGCAATTCGAATCAGAAGGCCTACGTTCTGCTGGTCCGTGATGTGGTCCCCCAATAATACGAGGCTGCTGCCCGTTGCCGGCACGACGTCCTGAATCAGGGGCGACGGTTTTCTATCAGCGGCAGCCAGAACGCCCAGATGGAATTCAAATCCCACCAATTGTGTGGCAAGATCCCTGGTGACACGGTGGACGACAACGTCCTGCCTGAGGCGTGCCGCGAAGGTAGGAAACTTCGAATCTGTGACCAGCACCGAACGGACGACGTAATCACTCCGCAGCAAACGGTCGACAACTGTGGTCCCTTCCGCGATCATCAGGTCATTGCGGCGGTTATTGTTGTTCTTTTTAAGGTGGCGATATACGTCCAGACGCGGGTCATCGAGTGATTCGATGCGCACGTGCAGCGAGGATGTTTGTTCAGAACTCTGGCTCATGGTGGTTGATTGTAGCCGCAGCCCATGACGATCGTACCGACTGCGACGAATTCACCGGTGGACGACATCTCAGTCGGCGCGAGAGGTTGGGAATTATTTCGGGAAGAATCATTGCCGCCGGTCGTTGCCGATACGACTGAATGTATCAGTCGCGGCAGGTATCGGGATGGAATGCTCCAGCGTTCGTCCTTGATTTGGCGCACTACACTTGGAGCAGCGGGAGCGGCCCGCCGTGTTTTTCTTGTAGCACCGATCTTCACTTGAGAAACGTATTCAGATGGCAGACGAGTCCAAAGTCAGGATTATTGCAGTGATGCCCGCTTACAACGCGGCCGCGACACTCGAAAAGACCGTGAAGGATATACCGGACGGTGGTGTGGATGAGATCATTCTCGTAGACGACTGCAGTAGTGATAATACGGTCGAAGTGGCGGAGTCTCTGGGATTGACAGTCATCCGACACGAAGCGAACACGGGCTACGGTGGAAATCAGAAGACGTGCTACACGCGCGCTCTGGAAATGGGGGCCGACATCGTCGTGATGATTCATCCGGACTATCAATACGACAGTCGCGTCATTCCGATTGCCGCCGAGCTGATTCGACTGGGTAACTGCGATGTTATTCTGGGTTCCCGCATTCGTACTCGCGCGGAAGCACTGCAGGGAGGAATGCCCACCTGGAAGTACATTGCCAATCGCTGCCTGACGATTACCGAAAACGTGGCTCTGGGGCAGAATCTGGGTGACTTCCACAGCGGGTTTCGAGCGTACCGACGCAAGGTACTGGAATCCGTGCCGTGGATGAATAATTCAGACGACTTTGTCTTTGACACTCAGTTTCTTGCTCAGTCTGTTGCGCAAGGTTTCCGACTGGCGGACATTCCGGTGCCTGTTCGCTACTTTGCCGAAGCCTCCAGTATCAACTTTCGCCGCAGCACCCGATACGGCCTGTTGACGTTGTGGGTGATGTTTCAGTTCTGGCTGAACAAACTGGGTCTGTACAAGGCGAAGATATTTCGCAGTGCTGAATCTGCGGACAAAGATTCGGAATTCCCCGCCGCCCCCGCCAATCACGTCTGATTTCGTCGGCGGGCATGCCCAGGTCGGCGAGTCCCTGTCCCGCGAATGTGTTCGGCACCGGTGACTCCGTTATCGGTCTCGAACAGACCCTGGCATCCACACCACTGGCTGTCAGCCGTGAACCCTCATCGTGTTGATGACGTCTCGACGTGTCCGAGCGAAGAACGAATTCGATGGTATCGCCCCGTTTGATGACCCGCTGGCTGTTCCCGTACCGGAACGATCATCGGGTAAGGTGACGGGTGATGGTTTTCTCTGAAGAGGGACGGCGCAGCGACATCCCGGTCGCTGCCTCTGGGGTCATCAAGACCAGACTTGTCCTGTTCTCCCGGCACGGGAGAATGCTCTATCGGTCGCCGTTTTCATTCATGCGATACAGCGGCAGCAGGCGGTAGTAGACTTCCAGCGTCATCGTGGATATTGCCGTGGAGTACAAACGGCCACCGTAGCGACCCCACGGACCGACTGGATCCCAACTGCCTGCCAACTGTCCGTCGCGCCGCTGCTGGCTGATCAGTGTGTCGCGAACCACGCTGTTCCAGTCTTCCCATGGCTGCCCACCGTATTGATACATCGCCAGCGTGCCATAGTACCAGTAGTACATATTCAATTGAGAAAGTCGCGGTAGATTCCGCAGCAGGTACTGAACCGCTTCGCGACTTGCGGCGGATTCGCGCGGATAGCCCAGCATCTGCTGACAGAATAAAGCTTCGGCGGTCATAACGGGCGTGACCGGTTCTGTCTCCTGACCGTCAACCACGACTGACCTGCGGTAACCGAACAAACCACCGTTGTCTCCCTGACGCACACTGTTCAGGAATCCGATCATTCGCTGGCGAACCGTGGGGGCAATGCTGACTCCGGCGATCGCGGCGCTCTTCAGTGACATCATCTGCCATCCGAACATGCTGACGTCGCCCTCCTGACCGAACCGATATCGCCAGCCTCCACTTTTGGGATCCTGCTGGCTGATGGTATAGGTCACTGCTTTCAGCAACGCGGCACGCAGCCGAAACTCATCGACCCTGCGAAGACCATACCCAATCATGTCTGCGTTCGTGGACACCCGGGTATTGGCACTGGCGGCCGCCAGGAGCGGCGATAGTCCCTGTTGCTGCATCAGCGTCGCTGCCATCTGATGTGCGACATATGGTCCAGTCGCCGGAATGAGTGGATCCACGATCGGACCCACGATCACGTCTGTCTGCATCCCCAGCGCTTCTGCCAGAGCATAGGTCGCCATGGCGTGGCAATACATGTTTGCATAATGGCTCGCGCCGCCGGCAAGGCTTCCTTCCGAGTCCTGTTGATCGATCAGCCAGCCCAGCGCTCGGTCGACACTCATGGCGTGTCTGCCGTTTTCATGAGTATAACCGGCGCCCAGAAAGGAAAGTGTTACCAGGGCAGTGATCCCCGTGTCGGCGTCGCGGCCGGCGTTGTTGCGCGCCACACCGTTTTCGTCGACACGTACCAGTCCGGCCCCGTATGATTCCGCATCCCAGTGTCCATCCGGTGACTGCATGGCGCTCAGCCATTTCAAGCTGAGTTCCACCGCCGCCTCAGATTCCACTGTACCACCGAATCGGGCTGCCGCTTCGCGCCGCTGCTCCAGATTTCGCAGCACGTACGTGGCGGGTCGTGTGTCGCGGCGCCTGATGCTGTGGACATCGGTGTCGACCAGAGTCGCGGCAGACCGCAGCGCATCAGTCAGGCGAGCCGACGACATTCCGATGCGAACTTCGTCATAGTCAGAAGATAAAGGGACTGGTGTCCGGGGCGTCAGCGAATTCTGACGTACCGGTCGTTGCCCCGGATTCATACTCGGCAGAGTCCGTGACGGTCGCGGCAGTCGCGATTGAAACGAACGAGCCAGTGTCGTGCGTTTTCGTGGCTGGTCGAGACTCAATCCTGCGACTTCCAGCGGGTCAGTTCCCATCAGTGGCGCCGCCTTGTTCCGGATGACTTCAGATTCTTCCGCCTGAGGCAGCGAAATTGCTGATGGCCGATTGGTCGACGGTGTGGACACTGATGTGTCTTTGACCTCTATGCTGGTGTCGATACGGTTAACGCTGCCGGCAGACATCTGTGGCTCCTGGGGCGCGTCGGCTGCGGTCATATCTCCTGTTTTCGTCTGCACACGTTCTGTATCCGCGGCATAGACGTCCGCCTTGCTTTGTTCAAGCATCGTTCGAAGTTCTGCTGCCGGGTCATTCGCTGCGGCAACCCGAGGAGCTTCCAGTCCGGCATCAACGGATATCGTGGACTCTGGATTCAGCGACTCTTCGAACTGCGACACGTCTTCTGCCTGAGTCTTCAGGCTGTCCAGTTGCTCCTGCGTTCGGTCGGGAACATCCGGAACGTCCATCAGTCTGGCCTGCTGCGGCAGTCGAGCCAGTTCTGTGTCGGCTGCTGTCGGCTGATCGGGGACCGGTGTATTGCCGGATTCTCGCAATGACACCGTGTCTTCGCTCTCGACCAGAATCTGAGTGACCACATCCGGCGGCGTATAGATTTCTGCCGCCGCCACCGTTCGACTCGGATCCAGCGGGTCAAAGACTTCCAGGCCGAGCAGACACACGGCGTGAACCAGTAAGGATGCCAGCAGGGACTTTGCGGCGATGTGCCGATCCCCCCACCGCGTTATCAGCATCGTGAGAAGGTGCGACAATGACGCGACCATCGCCATCAGCAGGCACAACGCAACGATATCATCACCATTCAGCTGACCGCCCTGCCAGACCTTCTGCAGCACCTGCTTCAGCACCATCATGGTGCATCTCCCGACAAATGCGGCTGGAAGGCCAGTGAGAACCGATGAATCTGCGCCTTGTGGCAGATATCCATTACGTCCACAATCGATTGATACATGCCTTCGCCATCGCCGCGAATCAGCACCGACTGCTCAGAATAAGCTTTTCGAGCGGTTTCCAGTCGTGACTGTAATTCGGCTAAGGACAACAGCTGTCCGTCGATCCGGACTTCACCGGTGCGAGCTACGTTCAGCACGATCGAATCGGGCAGACTGGTCATCGGTTCCACAGCTGAGGCCGTTGGGAGCTCGATGTCATACTGCTGTTCAATCTCGCTGAAGCGTGTGCCGACCATAAAAAAGATGATCAGCAGAAACACGATGTCGATCATCGGTGTCAGATTCAGCTGAGGTTCTTCCAGAGATTCAGTTCGCAGCGGCATCGAAAGAGGGTGCTTAGGGATTAATGGGTGAGAGGGAGATTGGGCAGCATTATATCCCGTGATTCAGAAATTAAAGAACCCGGTTCCGAAGAGTTTGTGAATCTGCGGCGAATCTGCGCGCCTCACAGATGCGCAACTTGCCACTTACTCATGGCGCACAGTTCAAAACTGTGGTGGATTGCAGGAAAACACCGCTGACTGTACCGGCACACAGCCGTCCCGCGAAAAAACGTTGCTCCGTCGGAATGATCACCGCAGAGGCGAATCTGGTCCGTCCAGCCTGGCGTAACAAACGACGTCGTCTGGTCTGCTTTAATTTTCAGACGCCCGGATGATGCGTGCCCACGTGTCGACCCGGCTGCAACTGACCGATTTTGCAGGAGAGGACGCGAAACAACCGCTGCGGGTGTACGCAGGCCTGCGAACAAGGCCTACTCAGCGGCAGCGAGCAGAACTGGTCCTGGAAGAACTGAAGCGGGCCGGAGGATTCGAACGCTCCGTGCTTGTTGTTGCGACGCCCACTGGCACGGGATGGCTGGATCCCAGTGCCGTCGACACATTGGAGTATCTGCACGCCGGAGACACTGCCATCGTCAGTATGCAGTATTCGTATTTGTCCAGTTGGCTGACGATCATGGCCGATCCCAATCAATCACGTGAGACCGCTCGCGTTCTTTTCGAAGAAATCTACGGCCATTGGACGACTTTGCCGCGGGACAATCGCCCAAAGCTGTATGTGCACGGATTGAGTCTGGGATCACTGGGATCTGAGATTTCTGCGAATCTGTTTACGATTTTCGAAGACCCGATCCAGGGAGCTGTCTGGAGTGGTCCTCCGTTTCCCAGCAGCCAGTGGGCGACCATCACAAAAATGCGTAACCCAGGCACTCCGGCGTGGCGGCCGGAATTTCGAGACGGCGCGATGGTACGTTTTACGGGGCAGAAGAATTCGTTGCAGTCTGGAAAACGATGGGGGCCGATCCGCAGTGTGTACATCCAGTATGCCAGTGATCCAATGGTCTTCTTTTCACCCAATTTGCTGTTCCACAAACCGGAGTGGCTGATTGGAGAACGCGGACCCGACGTGTCGCCCTACCTGGAGTGGTACCCGATCGTGACTTTTCTGCAGATCGCGTTTGACCTGCCCATGGCGACCAGTGTGCCACTGGGATATGGCCACAATTATTCGCCGGCAAACTACCTTGATGCGTGGATTGCCGTAATGGCTCCGGCTGGCTGAACGGAGAAGGACACTCGCCGACTGAACGAGTTTCTGGTCGACCGGCCGCCATTATCCTACAGCGTTTCACGCTGACATGTGGCCGCGAAGAGTGCTTTACAGGAGCCGTGTTATTACTCCCACGAGCCAGTATCGTTCACAACAACAGGTAAATTGTGCTAATGCTGGCCGCAGCTTTCATTCGTCGGACACGGCGTGCAGTTTCTGATCGGCAGCAGCCGTCTGCGCGGCTGTTGCCGGTGGCATGTTGAACAGTATGCGTCCCCCGCTGCCCCAGCGTCCGTGCTGCAGGTGAAACACGGCGCTGCCATCGCGAACAGTCGAGACCGCGGCCAGATCTTCCATATCACCGCCTTCAACCGCTTCAAAGAAGACGTTGACACCGCAGAACATTGTAAACATGTTCTGTGTGACATCCTCGACCAGTGCAAAGGTGGTCAGCCATTCACAATTCTTCCAGATCAGGCCCCGTGGTTTTCCGGTCGCCGCGGCCTGAACAAAAAAATTCTCCTGCAATTCCTGCTGATGACGCTGAAAACTCAGCAACACCCGCCGGCTTTTTGCCGCTGCAGACCAGGGCGAAAAAAGTTTTCTGAGCACTTGAAACACGGGTTCTCCTTTGGTCATGGGGCGTTGGCATCAAGCGTGCCCCTCCAGTCGTCAAATCTTATCCGGTTTTACCATAGCTCGCAGATGATTCGTTCAGACAGTTCCGGGGAATCGGGGTAATTGCTGGAGCCTTTTTTCTAAGACTTACATATACGACCTGCCGAAGATGTATCACAGAGGAACTGTACAGAATCCGCAGGATGACATCCTTCTGCACAATAGGCAACGGGCCGGACCCAATCGGGTGACCCCGTCACTGGAGATTGAAATGAGAACATTTGCTGGAAACTCGCTGGCCGCCGTGGCGATCATGGGCATTGCGATTCCCGTACACGCTTTTGCTGAGACGAACACAGGCAAGATTGCTGCCAGCGTGACGGATGTCGCCCTTTCTGCAAATGGGGAACTGCACGGCCAGGTGGTCCAGTCGTCCGGCCGAGCAGTTACCAACGCGGTCGTTCGGGTCTCGCACAAGGGCAGCGTCATTGCCGAAGTCAAAACGGATCGTGCAGGACGTTACGCTGTGAAGGGACTTCGAAGCGGTCTTCACGTGGTCAAAACGTCCAAAGGACAGCAGGTGTGTCGATTCTGGGCGAAACACACGGCTCCCTCTGCGGCAAAGAAAAGCCTGGTGATGTCTGCGGACTCACACGTGATTCGCGGGCAAATGATGGCAGGCGGGATGGGATCCTTGATGGGCGCAACTGCGATTGCCGGAACGGCCGCGGCCTCCATATGGACAGGTGGCCAGGAAACGTTTAATCTGGCTCCAGGTACACCACCTGCCAGCCCGTGAAGCTAATACCTGCTGGCGGCAGCTGCTTAGAGTACAACACGGAATGTCACTCAGACAGAGACCCGGTCTTTCAAAAAGACCGGGTCTCTTCTCGTTGGTAACCGGCCATTGTCGCCGCGACTCCCTGATCGTGAGGTTCTGTTTTGCATCTGAATGTTCACTTCGTGCCAGGTCGTCAGTCCATTGGTGTGACAACCCCGTAAAACTGTTGAATCCAGAGTGATCCTTATGACCCTCACCAGCCGATAAACCGGAGTAACCGGCATACTTTAATACAGAGACAGGCACGCGCCACGGTACTCCTTGCCTCAGGAAGCCCACTCTTCAGCCAGCGATTGGAAACCGACTGAGAGACCTCTGTATTCAATTCAACGTTGCCGGTGAATCGGGGAGGCAAAGCAGAAGCCTGCTTTTCGTGAAGGATCACTACGGTGAGACGCCATGGCTTTTTGGCGATTATGTTGGCTGGCGTTGCTGCTGGCGGAGCATGGTTGCTTAATCAAGATTACCGACTCGACGCTTCTGAAGAACCATCGCGGTCATTTCGAGAAGCCCTTCAGGGAACGTCTGCATCAGACGCGCCCGTGGAGGATGAGAACGGTATCAAACTAAACTACTTCGAAGCCTCGTGGGATCGCGTGCTTCAGAATGTCGCCGAACAGGGCAAGTTCATTCTGGTCATGGACAAGATCCCTCACGGGACCTACGCGCGGCGGGACCGTGCGCGTTATCGCCCGGAATCCGTCGTGCGCATTCTGAATGCGGAACTGGAGAATCAGGGTTTTCGGCTGATCACACAGGGCGATTATCTGGTCGTGCTGAAGCTGGATCAGGCCAGAACACGTTACGCTCGTCCGACCGTTCCACCGGTGGAGCGAGAGAGTGAGGCGTCGTCCGGACAGCAGACGGTAGACGTTGGTCCGTGGAAGAAATCTCAGTTTTCCACTGCCAGCGATTCAAACAACGATGCATCACCGCGTGTTGCATGGGCTTCGCAGTCGCGACCGGCAGCACCACAGGCAACCACTGGCGAACAGGCGGAACAGTCTGCGGCAGCACCATTCACTGATAGTATTACACCCAAAAAAGCACCTGTGGAAGTTGCCCGTGAAGTTCCGAAAGTCGACGACGGGCGGCTCACGTCCAGTAGAATCGTTATTCAGAATGCGAAGGCCGCTGACGTGGCTCGCTCTGTTTATCTGGTGTTTGAAACGCGTGCTGAGTTGATTCGAGACGGACTTGAAGGGCTGCCAACGTTTGTGGTTAAGTCGGCGGGGCCGGCGGATCCCGCTGCCACAACACTCTTCCGAATCGCAATTGATCAGAAGAAGAATGAACTGCTGATTGAAGCGTCAAAGACCCGGGTGAAGCACATCGTTCGACTTGTTGCAGAGCTCGACAAGCCGCCGATGGACGATTCCGAAACGGTCAAGATACTGCCGAATAAGGGTGTGACTGATGCCACAGCCAAGGACCTGAATGAGCAGATTCACCGAATGGTGGCGCTGCGTGGTCAGGCGGCACAGGCGAATGCTCAGGCCTACGACTCTGCTCCCGGAAACGAACAGCAGGGCGAAGAAGGATCTTTGAACCTGCGGGGTGAAGTCAATGTGCAGGCGATGCAGGACCTGGGGATTCTGATTATCAAAGGGAACGAAGCGGACGTTCAGAAAGTCGAAGCCATTATCAAACAGTTGGAAGAGTTGAGCGTGGGGTCGCTGCCGGACGTTCACCTTCTGGCTCTGCAGCACATTAACTCAGAATCACTGGCCGTGCTGTTAACATCGGTCTATGAACAACTGGTCTCGCAGCGGCAGCGTGACAACGGTTCACGGGACATCGCCGCCTTTTTTCCTGTTGTTCAGCCGAACGCCATTCTGATCGTCACTCCGAAGATCGAGCTGGAAGCTGTTCTTGAACTGGCGCGACAACTGGATCGAGAGCTTGATCCGAATTCTCAGTTCAAGGTCTTCAGCCTGCGAAATGCGATTGCGTCCCAGGTCGAAGAAGCACTGCGTGAGTTTTATGACGAACGAGACGGACTGGGGACTCGAGTCCGAATTGTTGCTGACATGCGGACCAATGCCCTCATCGTTCAGGGACAAGCGAACGACCTGGAAGAAGTCGGCAAACTGGTAGAACGTTTCGATCAGGACAAGCCAGGTGCCGTTCATCGCGTCGAGGTTGTAGAGCTGCAGCATGCCACAGCAGAAGAGCTTGCTGATATTGTCAACACGGCCATTCAAAGCGTGAGTAGTCCTCCGCAACAGTCGACAACCGGAGGTGGTGGATTTGGTGCCGGCACGCAGGGAGCCCAGGAGCTCCGCGACAGTAAGTCTGTCGCTTTGGAGTTTTTGGCCGCCAGCGGAGATGGTCGTGAGTTGCTGCGATCAGGAATTCTGGTTGATGTTCGGATCAACCCGGACCCGCGATCGAACAGTTTGATCATATCGGCGCCCGAAGCCAGCATGCCGCTGCTGACCGCGTTGATACGGAACCTTGACCGGCCACCTTCTGCCGTTGCTGAGATCAAAGTCTTTGCATTGAAGAACGCGGATGCATCGCAATCAGTGGAACTGCTGACGACGATGTTTGAAAACCAGAACCAGGAGGAACAGCTGGGGATTCAGATTTCGGGAGCAGAAGATGCGACCAGCAGTCTGATCCCACTGACATTCTCTGCAGATATTCGGACGAATACAGTTCTGGCCGTGGGTGGCGCGGAAGCGCTGTCGGTGGTGGAAGCCATTCTGCTGCGTCTTGATACGACGGATTCACGTCAACGAACGACGAACGTCATTAAACTTGAAAATGCGCCTGCCAGCATCGTGGCAGCAGCCATGAATGACTTCCTGCAGCAACAGCAGGGTCTTCAGGACAGTTCTGAGGACATGATCAGCAACATCGAACGGATGCGTCAGGAAGTCATCGTTGCCCCGGACGACAACAGTAATTCGCTGATCGTCAGTGCGTCACCGGAGTACTACAGCCAGATCGAACAAATCGTAGCCGATCTGGATGCAAGGCCGCCTCAGGTGATTATTCAGGCCCTGCTGGTTGAAGTGGCTCTGGACAATACCGATGAATTCGGCATTGAACTGGGTTTCCAGGATCCGCAACTGTTTAACAGAAGCATTCTGCAGACGGCTGAGGACATTGTTTCAATCACCAATATCAGCCAGAATGCGAACGGGCAGCAGCTTCAGGAAACGGTTATTCAGTCGATTAATCCGACACCGGGTTTCGGATTCAATAACACGGATTCTGCACTTGGTAATAACACGGGAGCAGCCGGAGTTAATTCCAGCGTCGTCGGCGCACAGTCCCTCAGTAATTTTTCGCTGGGGCGTGAAAACGGCGATCTCGGTTTTGGTGGATTTGTTTTCTCAGCACAGTCTGATGCTGTCAATGTTCTGGTTCGTGCCCTGGCGGCCAGACGAACGGTTCACGTACTCAGTCGTCCGCAGATTCGCACGACGGATAACAATCTGGCCAGCATTCAGGTTGGCCAGCAAGTGCCCGTCGTCAACGGCGTGGTCGTGACTGACAACATTGTGTCGCCGGATATCGAGCAACAGAATGTTGGCATTATCCTGGAAGTAACTCCTCGAGTGACTCCGGATGGCATCATCAACATGGAAGTCTATGCGGAAAAAAGCAAGCTCTCCGGGGGCGGTGTGCCTGTGTTCACTGATGTGGCCAGTGGTAACGTGATCGAATCGGTCATTATTGACACGGCCATCGCTGACACCGTTGTCGCGGTTCCCAATGGACAGACGATCGTAATTGGTGGAATGATCACGAAAACTGACGAGACGCTGGAACGCAAGGTGCCGTGGCTGGGCGATCTTCCCGTGCTTAGCTCACTGTTCCGCTATGACGGGACGAATACGGTTCGTACGGAACTGCTGATCTTTCTGACCCCACGCATCATCTACAATGATATCGATTCAGAGTTGATCAAGCAGGTGGAATCAGAACGCATCCACTTTGTCGAATCCGAAGCCGAAGAGATGCACGGACCGCTGTTCAGTGTACCGCCGTCCGAAATGGATCAGTTCATGTTGCCGAACGATGAGGACTTTGATGGTGTTCAGCCGGACGGTTATCCTGGTGGTGCTGTTCCAGTCATTGAATCCGTTCCGCCAGTGGAAGGCGATCTGGAGTTTCCACCCCAGACCAGGAGTTCATCGGAACAGCCGGCCATCTCACGGAACAGACTTCCCATTGCGGAAGCCAGCGACGAGACGCCGAGCCGTACGATTATTCCAACCAGCGGTGAGCAACTGAGCTCCGAAAAACAGAAACCGGAGAATTCAGACATAGCCGCTGACGGACAGGAGGAGCCCGGGGCTGATAAGACGGACAGCGCCGCAACGTCCTGGGTCAAGCGACTCATCGGAAGAGGCAAAAAAGAATAGGACCAGCTGAACTCCACCACTGGCTCATGTTCCGAGACACAGATGGGTACGACGATGAACATATTACGTCTGACGAAAACAGACAATCGGGCGAACGTCATCATCCGGCGCGTTACAATTGCCAGGCTGTTTGCCGTTGCCGCGATCACTGTGTCAGCGACCGGGTGTTCATCGTTTCTGCATACCTCAGCGACGATCATCAAGTCACCTGTGGCATTCGTCAGTGGCATCGGAGCGGAAAAACGAATCGTCAAGATTCTGTGTCTGTGGGAACCAGCGGAAGGCCAGGGCCTGAACGGCAGGCCCAGTCGTGGATTCGCCGGTCAGATTCTGCTGTTTCCGCACGGAAGTCCGTCACCCATACCCGTTCACGGAAAGATTCACATCTACGAGTATGTCGACTTCGATCCTGAGGATGAGGACCCCCAGCCCATTCATAAGTTTACTTTTGACGACGGGGGATGGAATGCTCACCGGACGGAAAGTACTCTCGGCGAATCGTATAATGTCTTCCTGCCTTACGTCTTAAAGGACAAGGGACATGCGTCCTGCGCCCTGCGAGTCGAGTATGTTTCGCCGGAGGGACGAGTGATTTCGTCACCGTACACCGAGGTGCAACTGGCTGCAAAGACGTCCAACAGGCCTGAGTCCGCAATTCGCCGCGATATCCTGAGTGATGCGGGGCCACGTTCCTCCGCCAAAGATCACAATTCCGCTGGCCGAGCTCCGGTCGTCGAAGCGGAACCGAAAGTTCCCAAGATGGATACGACTACGTTCGCGTTGCCTCGAGCTGGACGGCAATAGTGTGGTGGGTCTGCGGCGTCAGGCGATCGGCGACGGCTGCTGTGAGGGCGGGACGATAGACGAAACCGCGTGCGGAATTGCTTGTGACGCCACAGGCGTTTGCGGAGACGCATCGACCGATACCCCGTATTCTTCGTTGACTGCAGCAAGGACAGACTCCAGGTGGCTCAGGCGATCCTCGAAGTTGCCCTGGCGAAGCCAGATGGGGATGAAAAGTCTGTTGCTCACGAATCAGCTACGATGCTGGTTGGTGAATTAGACAACACATCGGGAGCAACAGACATGACAAGTTTAACGGTGCACGCTGGAATTGACTATCACGATGAC
>JAQWLN010000253.1 GCA_029247265.1 Fuerstiella sp. | reverse complement strand
ACGCAAATCACCACCTAAATTGCTAGAATCTGTCGCTGTTGCGGATTCGACACTCAGAAGCCGCGATCTGTAACGGAAGCTGACTTATGACAGGGCAGAAAACTTGTTTGAACAGACATTCAAAAATATCGATGACGTTCTCCACAAAGACGCCGGATGTGGCAGCGAATTGGACTACGTTGAGCAATCGTCGTGGGTGCTGTTCCTCAAATATATGGACGATCTGGAGAAAGAACGAGAGTCAGCGGCAAGCCTCTCAGGAAAGCCCTACGAGCCGATCTTACGCGACGAGTATCGCTGGGACTTTTGGGCCATGCCTCGCACAGATGACGGCGAGATCGACCATCACTCTGCTCTGACGGGCGATGACCTGATTGAGTTCGTCAACGGCAAGCTCTATCCGTACTTGTCCAAGTTCAAAACAGCCGCTGATTCCTCTGACACCATCGAATACAAAATTGGTGAGATATTCAGTGAGATCAAAAACAAGCTACAAAGTGGTTATGCCCTTCGTGACGTGCTGAACTATGTCGATGAGCTTCGCTTTCAGACAAGCTCCGAAAAGCACGAGATGTCCCATCTGTATGAGGACAAGATCAAGAACATGGGCAACGCTGGGCGAAATGGCGGTGAGTATTACACACCTCGCCCTTTGATCCGCTCCATAGTCAAAGTGATCGCTCCAAAGATTGGCGAGAAGGTCTACGACGCTGCCGTTGGGTCTGCTGGATTCCTTGTCGAGTCTTTCGACTACATGCGAGACCCAGAGAATCACAAGGGCAAGAAGCTGTCGGTCAAAGACGTGCGGAAGCTCCAGAAGGACACGCTGTTTGGCAAAGAGAAAAAGTCAATGGCGTTCATCATTGGCACGATGAATATGATCCTTCACGGCGTCTCAGCTCCGAACATTGTTCACACCAACTCACTGACGGAAAATCTGTCAGATATTCAGGA
Organism: Fuerstiella sp.; assembly: GCA_029247265.1. Lineage (GTDB taxonomy): Bacteria > Planctomycetota > Planctomycetia > Planctomycetales > Planctomycetaceae > Fuerstiella. The sequence continues at coordinate 16,286 of JAQWLN010000253.1, read as the reverse complement.
GAATAACCGCTTTGATGTGTGCCTTGCCAATCCGCCCTTTGGTGGCAAAGAGCGAAAGGAAGTACAGCAAAACTTCCCAATCAAGACGGGTGAGACAGCGTTTCTGTTCTTACAGCACTTTATCAAGATGCTGCGTGCTGGTGGTCGTGCGGGAATCGTGATTAAGAACACGTTTCTGAGCAACAGTGACAATGCGAGTGTGAGTCTTCGTAAGGAGTTGTTGGAAAGCTGCGACCTACACACGGTGCTTGATCTTCCGGGCGGAACGTTCACGGGTGCTGGAGTAAAAACGGTCGTCTTGTTCTTTGAGAAGGGCAAACCCACTAAGAAGATTTGGTTTTATCAGCTCAATCTTGAAAGAAATCTGGGGAAGACCAACCCTCTTAATGAAAACGATCTGGCCGAGTTCGTAAAGCTACAGCAAAAGAAGAAAGACAGCGACAACTCTTGGACGGTCAGCATTAAAGACGTGGATCAAACCTCATTTGACTTGTCGGCTAAGAATCCAAACAACAACGACGAAGTTGTGCTACGCGAGCCGGAAGAAATTCTTGATGAGATCGAGCAGTTAGACAGTGAAGCCTCTGAAATCCTTGAGACGATTCGGGGGTTGGTATGAGCGAGAGCTGGGAGATAAAGACACTTGAGGAACTTTGCGAGTTTCGGAACGGCCTTTGGAAGGGCAAGAAACCGCCGTTTGTCGAGGTTGGAATCATCCGAAACACCAACTTCACAAAGAATGGATTTCTGGACGACTCAGATATCGCTTATCACGATGTTGAGGTGAAGCAGTTTGAAAAGCGTCGTCTTGAATACGGCGATTTGATTCTTGAGAAGTCTGGCGGTGGACCGAAACAACCGGTGGGTCGCGTCATTCCTTTTGAAATCAACGAAGGAGATTTCTCCTTTAGCAACTTCACTTCCGTAATCCGAATCAAAGATAAAGCGGAGCTAGATTTTCAATTTCTTCATCGTTGTTTGTTGTACTATTACGTTTCGGGCGTGACGGAGACGATGCAGCGACGGTCAACTGGGATTCGGAATCTCGATTTCAAGACCTACAAGCAGTTACAGATTCCAATACCGGAGGTGGCGGAGCAAAAACGAATCGTCTCCATCCTAGACGAAGCCTTTGGGGCGATTGATAGGGCCAAACGCGTTGCTGAGATAAATCTCAGCAACGCGATAGAGTTGTTTGATTCTTATTTGAATCGAGTGTTTACGGAGAAGGGAGAGGGATGGGAAGAGACGACGTTGGGTACAGTAGCGAACTTTAAGAACGGTCTGAACTACGACAGAAATAGCAACGGTCAGACTTTGCCCGTCGTTGGTGTTGGTGATTTTCAGACGAATTCTTACGTTCCTATTGATTCGCTTGGAACGGCAATGATAGACGGGACTCTCGATGCTAAATACGAATTACAGAAGAACGACATTCTCACAGTTCGATCAAACGGGAGCAAAGACTTGATTGGTCGCTGTATGCTGGTGCCTGACCTGAACGAAGTGACTTCTTATTCAGGTTTTGTGATTCGTATTCGCAGTAACCAAGACAGGATTGCCCCTCGGTTTTTGCTTCAGCTTTTGAAGTCACGAGGTACGGTTTACTTGCTCACGCGAGACGGTGGCGGGGCAAATATTAATAACATCAATCAAGGTAATCTGTCCGCTTTGCCGTTGAGCTTTCCAACTGACATAGACGAGCAAAACCGTTCGGCTGATGTAATTGACCAGATCAGTCAAGAAGCAGAAGCCCTTAAAAGATGTTCCCAACGGAAGTCCACTGCTCTCGACGAACTCAAACAGTCAATCCTCCAAAAAACCTTCACAGCACAGCTCACCGCCAAATCTCCTGAACTGGAGGCTGTGCCGTGAACGAATCGGAAACAAGAGCAGAGCTAATTGACCCAGCTTTGGCCGCTGCTGGTTGGGGAACCGTTGAAGATTCACGGATTCGCCGTGAACAAATTACCGATGGTCGAATTCAAATCGGTGGTCGTCGCGGAAAAAAGCTCATTGCTGATTACGTTCTTGTTTATCGCGGACGCAAACTCGCCGTGGTCGAAGCAAAAAGCGACGAACTCGAAGCAGCAGAAGGAGTAGGTCAGGCCAAGGAATATGCCAAGCGTCTTGACTGTGACACTACCTACGCGACCAACGGCAAGACGATCTACCAAATCTGTATGAAAACCGGTGCGGAAGGGACCGTAGACCGTTATCCGACACCAGAGGAACTTTGGAATAAAACATTTTCAGAGGCAAATGATTGGCGAGACAAGTTCAATAGCCAGCCTATGGACAACAACAGCGGGCAGTGGAAACCTCGTTACTACCAAGAGAACGCGATCAACCGTGTGACCAGTGCGATTGCTGACGGCAAACAGCGTGTGCCTCTCACGATGGCGACTGGCTGTGGAAAAACTTGTGTAGCTTTTGAGGTCGCTTGGAAACTGTTTCACACTCGCTGGAATCTCAAGCGTGACGGTTCACGTCGCCCTCGCCTATTGTTTCTGGCAGACCGCAACGTTCTTGCCAATTAGGCGTTCAACGCCTTTTCAGCGTTCCCGGAAGACGCCCTTGTTCGGATAACGCCTGATGAGATCGCCAAAAATAAAAAAGTGCCAACCAACGGCAGGATCTTCTTCACTATCTTTCAATCTTTCATGTGTGGTCCGGGTGAAACCGCCTACTTTGATGAGTACCCCAAAGACTATTTTGACTTGGTAATCATTGATGAGTGTCACCGTGGTGGAGCGAGTAACGAAAGCGGTTGGCGAGACATTTTCGATTACTTCTCACCCGCCGTTCAGCTTGGTCTGACGGCAACGCCCAAACGCAAAAATAACGTAGACACATATTCTTATTTTGGTGAGCCGATTTACACGTACTCACTCAAAGATGGAATTAACGACGGTTTTCTTACGCCCTTTCGTGTGAAGCGAATCAAAACGACGCTTGACGAATACACTTACTCGCCTGATGACAAAATTATTCACGGCGAAGTTGAGAACAACAAACAGTACAAAGAAGAAGACTTCAACAAAGTCATCGAGATCGTTGAACGTGAAGCATACAGGGGCAAAATCTTTCTGGAGCAAGCAGACCAGAAACAAAAAACCATTGTGTTCTGTAAGACGCAGCTACATGCCGGAATTGTTCGTGATGTGATCAACCAAATGAAGGACAGCGATGACCCTGATTATTGCTGCCGCGTCACAGCCGAAGACGGTGGCATAGGCGACCAGCATTTATGGGACTTCTGGACCGTCAGAGACAAGAAGAACAACATCTGGGAACTTGCTGATGTTCAGTTACGGGTCAGCAATATCAAGTGCGGATTCATCAATCGAGAAAATGAAGAGTTCTCGCGGCGTCAGCAGCAGATGTTGAGCGAGCAACATTCGAAGTGATGTGTTTTTTTGTGGTATACATTAACATGGCTGTTCTTCCAGGCCATGCACTGACCTTCCACCACGTACTTCAGAAATAGAAAACGTTCCAGGTTGCGGCCCTTCTGAGAATTGCCCTGTTCGCGTTCCTCAAATCCCAGAGCATTCGGACACAGGACGACGTATCCCTGCTTAGCCAACGCTGCACCGGTGTGGTGCATCGGGTTGCCTGCCAGACCAGCAGGCTCAGTCTTGCCCAGATGCCATTGACCTGCATGCTGATGCCACACGCAGATGCCGGGTGCCGCAGTCGCAGCTGTGATGCCGTCGAGAATCAGCAACAGAGCGGGAATGTGATCGCCGGGTTCCGCTTCGTACGTCAGCTTTTCAATGCGAAAACCATCGGCCTGAGTTGTTTCAGACACGGTTGGGTTCAGAGGGCCGGGATCAGGCCATGCACCGCCCAGGCATTCGAGTAATTGCTCTCTGAAATCAGCATTCGCCATTCTGTGCCCCTGATCGCTGCATCAACCGAATAACTCGTGTATCGGCTGCCGATTCTGATCGACCAGATACCGAGGACGACCGTTCAGGTCGTTGATCTTGGTGCTGTTTACGTCGATGCCAATCGTTTTGTACAGCGAGGAAAATACTTCCTGTACGTGAACAGGCCGGTCGACGGGACGCCCACCTTCTTTGTCTGTCTGGCCGATCACCATTCCGCCGTGCATGCCACCACCGGCCAGCAGAACCGATTGAGTTTCTGCCCAGTGATCGCGACCGCCCTTGGCGTTGATCCTTGGCGTGCGACCGAATTCTCCCCACACGACCACCGACGTTGTTTCCAGCAGACCTCGCTCGTCCAGATCCTGCAGAAAGGTCGACAGAGCATGGTCGTAGACCGGCAGATATTTGCGAGACAGATATTCGATGGTACCTTCTCGATTTGCGTGCCAGTCCCATGCGCCAAAAGCCACTGTCACGCAGCGGACTCCGGCTTCCACCAGACGACGGGCCACCAGCAGATGTTTGGGACTTTGTGGAGCACCACCGAAGCTGGGATCAGTCCCCTGCCCTTCTCCGTAACGCCGGACAATCGCCGGGTCTTCTTTTTCCAGATCCAGGGCATCCGCCAGTTTACTGGATGTCAATAATCCGAATGCCTGCTGTTGAAATGCGTTCAGTCCGGATTGAGTCTCAGCCTGTTGTTGCAGCCGCCCAAGCGATGTCAGCACATTGCGGCGGTTCTGCAGACGCACGGAATCGATGCCGTTAAGAATCAGGTCGTCTTTGACGTCACCTTCAATGGTGAATGGCACGTGGTCGCTGCCCGTATAACCTGGCCATGACAGGTTGGACGCCGGATCGTGAACCCCGCGATTGTTGTACGGCATGTGCCCCATTTTGGGAGCGGCATCGACGTACGGAATCATGCCATCTCGGTTTGGCCCCAGTACGCTGGATATGGTCGAACCCAGTGATGGCCAGCCGCCAGCGGGTTCGTTATCGCCGGCTCGTCCGGCCGTTCGCCCGGTGTAGCACTGGAATGATTCGTGGCGGTTCATCAACCCTACCAGCGATCGCACGATGGAGAATTTGTCCGCCATCGCTGACAGCTTTGGCAGCAGCTCACAGAACTGCGTGCCTGGCACTGCCGTGCTGATTGGCTGAAACGAACCGCTGATTTCTCGTGGCGCACGTGGTTTGGGATCGAAGGTTTCGTACTGCGTCGGACCACCGGGCAGATAGATCATCACGACGGAATGATCACGGCGGGCATTCTGATTGAGTTTATCTGCCTTCAGGACGTCGGACAGACACAGCGCTGACGCTCCCAGCGTGCCCGCTCGCAGAAACGAACGTCGCGTGACTCCATCGCAAAATCGATTTCGATGGGAACCTGTTATTGTGAGCATTCCGCCGTCCGATGATTCATGGCTGTCACATCATTGATTTGACGCCGCTGATTCTAACATATGTTGGACGCAGAAGTCATTTCAATTGATGGGCAAAGCGGCGGGAGTCCTTTTCGGGCAACGTCTTATCTATCCTCATCGTCCTGAATCGGAAAAAGACTGCCGCCTCCATCGGAGGCACCGAGCGGATTCGAGAGCTGGACGGGTGGACGCAGCAGTCGACTGAGCTGCGTTAGTACAGTCGTGTTGCTGCCGTAGTACGAGTGACCCAGTGGGTCTCCGGCACTGACGCCGGAGACCCGAATGGTCTGCAGTCCGGCAACGGAAACTGTGGCTCTGGAATCGCCAGCTCGAAATGCTCCGCCATGAACTTTCTTAGAGGCTTCCAGGGCAAAGTCTGTGTCAGATGCATACAGAGTAATTTTGCCGGCCACATGACGGATACTGCCTGCCAGCACATCGAACTCCTGAGTATCGACGTCGGGGGCCGCAAGAATCAGGTTTGCCAGCGCCGGAGTCGACAACCGCTGCTCAGTCTAGGTTCCCCACCGCGGAAAACGCGTCGTGATTTCTTCTATGCCGTGTAGGCCTGACATTCGAAACCCGTGAGGCAGTGACTTTGACAGGCCTGCTGGCGTTTCCTGAGGTGGGTCGGTGATCTGAGCGGCTGTGATTTGCGAAAGCTCTGCTGCGACAGACGGATCGACCGGCAGGCCGGTTGGTCCTATCGTGCCTGTCAGAGCATTAAGCGCCCGCAGTGTGACGCGGTTTCCCATGCTGTGGGCCAGCACGTGCAGCCGTACGTCATCACCCAGTTGGCTGCGCAGATTTGCCAGCAGTTCCGCCAGGTTCCAGAAAAAACGCTCGGCCCGAAGTTCGTCGATCAAATAGGCTTCGCCGCGTCCCAGGGATCCCCAGCTGAATGCAACCACAACGCCGTGGAACGGCATGTCCTCCGCCACCTGAGCCGCTCGTGCAAGAGCCTGCTCTGTGGTGACGTTAAAGCCGTGGACGAATACGAAGACATCTTTCGCCTCAGCATTGTCAGCGCACGCACTGAGGGCTTCATAAAACTGCTCATCCGATCCGTATTGCGGCGCATCTACAGTGACCTGGTTGCCTCGGTCCGCATCCACAGGACATTCGCCACGATTTCTGACGGTTGGTAGAGTGACACTGGTGAACCCGAACGTTGTTTTCGGAGTTGCGAAGACGGCATCCTGCGCCTGCTGTACCAGAGTTCTTGGAAATTGTGTATTTCGAATCTCCGTGTTGTCTTGAGGCGATCTGCCGGCCGGTGCTCGGTTTGTGACAACTGCGATTTTCCAGTTTGATTCTCCATTACCTGTCAGCGAACGCATTGGAGAATGCGAACGCGATGTTTGGGCGTACTTGTCAACAAGCACGACGCCGGTCGTTGGATCAGGGTCTTCCACAGAAGGGAAAAGCCATGCCTCGCCATAGCGGCCTGCGAGCGCTAGCAATGCGATGGTCAGCGTCGTGAGAATACTTTTTCCGTAACGAAATAGGCCATCCATCGCCAGGCTCCGAATACAATACCAATACGTCCGTGGTTCGGGGCAATGTAACGTGACGGAGAACCATCCAGCCGCGGAATCAACCACGCAAACAGAATCCATGACTCTGACCACGACGCCAAACGCACCGATCGGCACAATTTGCGCGTAGACTTGCCAGCCGATGATGGATCGTGCTGAACAGATGCGAAATGTTTCTGTGAAATTCCAGGACCATGACGAATCGATGCCAGCCGAACCACAGGGCGTTCGGTTAGGATTCCAACAAATGTTTTGTCCTTGAGGGTGCGGTCATCATGCGAGTCCTGGTTCTGTCATGCGGTGTCTTGCTGATTCCGGCAATGCACGCGAACGCCGAGGATGTGATCCTGTCGCAGGATTTTGAAACAGAATCCCCGGGCGCTGTGCCAACTGGCTGGGGAGCGTTTAATGACCGCACAGTCGCAAATGTGACGGTGACTAGTGGTGGCGCCGGTGATTCGACACGGTGCGTTGTCGGCCGTCGATCTGACTTCAATGATCTGGTTGCGCTGTCAAAACAATTTGATGTCGTGCAGCAGCGAATCGAGGTTGAGTTTTTATTCGCGTTTTCTGCTGCCAAAGGGCGTACGCTGCACGTCTGGTCTCACGAGCCCGAGGGAACCGACGCCAGTCAGTTGAATCTGTGCATTCAGGGCGGCGTGCTGCAGCAGTTCGATGGTCGCACTCGCACGTGGGAGGTTGTTTCGAGCAAGGTCACGTCATCGGAATCCACAGAATCCCCCGTCTGGCATCGAGTGCGCGCTGTTGTGGATGCGAACCGCAACGGCATCGATTTCTGGCTGTCGCAGCCCGGCCGCACGGATCTCCCGAAGAAACCAACCGCCGTGGCAGCTGCCTACCGGACCAGGCTGCCGCTCGCCGGATTCAATCTGGTGTCCGGTCGACGAATCGCGGCAGACGCCTGGTACATGATTGACGACATTGTTGTCCGCGGCGGAACCGACCTTCCCACACCCAGTGATCCCACTGCAGTTCCTCAGCCTTTCGAGCTGTGGACCGGGTCCACCATTGCCCGCGATGCCAAAGCGATTCCCTTCGTCGCCGGAGTACAACACTCGACGATTCATCGGGCGACGGCCGACGGATACAAGTTTTTGCATGGTGCCGCCATCGTGCATCACAATGGAACGTTCTTCGCCAATTGGGCCAACAGCCCGACCAACGAAAACGGCCCCGAGGAAACTCTGCAGGGACGACGATCCGTCGACAATTGCAGAACGTGGTCCGATCTGAAGGTCATTGGCAGCGGATTCAAAACGAAGGACCGCCACAGCCACGGTGTGCTGTTTGAACACAACGATGAACTCTGGACCATCTGTTCTCGATTCGGCATCGGTACCGCCGGCCGTCGCTTTCCAGGACTTGCAGCCGAAGCATTCGTCCTGAACGAAGAGGACAATCTGTGGAAGTCACGAGGCATCGTGATGCACAATTGCTGGCCCTATGACGAACCCGTCCGCATGAAGAATGGCAGTCTCATCACAGGGGGGCAGGACAAGGATGGATTTCCTGTTGTCGCCATCAGTCGGCGGGACAATGTGGCGAAGTGGGATACCGTGTCTATTCCGTTTCCGTCGCGTCTGGCCCCATCATTTGCGGAAACAACGGTGGAGATCCATGAACAGAATGCGCTCGCTGTGATTCGAGGCGGACGGGGGGTTGCATGGGTTTCAACCAGCAGTGACTTTGGCAGAACATGGACACAGGCGGTGGAAAGTAATCTGCCGATGCCCCGCTCCAAAGCCTATCTGGGAAGATTGAGTTCGGGAGAGCTTTACCTGCTGTCTAACTTTGGCAATCGTGACACGCTGGTGATCTCCGTCGGCGCCCCGGGAACGGCAACACTTAACCGGATGTATCGCATTCGTCACGGGAAGTCAGAGCCGCCCCGTTTTCCCGGACACGCCAAAGGCAAGCAGTGGTCCTATCCGTATGGTTACGAACACGATGGCAAGCTGTACGTTGTCTATTCGATTGGTAAAGAAGACTGCGGCCTGTCGATTCTTCCCATCAGTTCACTGCGCGAATACAGCGTATTACGCTGAGTCAGGGCCGCGCATCACGCATTCCTACCTGCGAAGTGGGCATCCCACGAGCCCGAACGTGCTACGTGTTTTCGAATACTGCTCTACAGCGTACTACGCTGACGCATGGCCGCGAAAAACGCTTTCTGGCCTGCAGTATCAGCTTCCCACGAGCCAGAACGTGTCCCGTGTTTTCGAAAACTGCTCTAGTCTGCTTTAGGCAAACAACTCGTTGATCACTCGTCCGTCCGGAACAAGGCTCACCGGCCGATTGGTTTTCGTGTAATACTCCTTGTGTTGGTCTATTCCGAGGGCATGCAGAATTGACGCACCGATGTCGTCAGGATGGATGTCGGTGTCATCGGTCGGGCTTTCTCCTCCGGCGTCCGTCGCGCCGATCAGCTGGCCGGATTTTACTCCTCCACCAGCCATCAGGCTCCAGTTGACTCGCGGATAATGATCGCGTCCCCGGTTCTGATTGATCTTCGGAGTGCGACCGAATTCGCCCATGATGATCACCAGCGTTCGTTCCAGAAGTCCCTTTTCTCGCAAAGCAGTCATTGCTCCGGTGATGGCGCCATCCAGCGGCGGTATCAGCTTTTTGTGACCGGCAAAGTTGTTGATGTGCGTGTCCCACCCCGTGTTGGTCACTGTCACAAACTTCACGCCGGATTCGATCAGCCGAACGGACAGCAGCAGACTCTGCCCCATCTCGTCCGTCTGAAAAAGATTCTGAATGCTTTCCGGTTCCCGACTGACATCAAACGCTTCAATTGTGCGTTTCGATGTAATCATGCTGTAGGCCTGCTGGCCAAACGTATCCAGAGCTTCCAGTAGCTGGCTGTTTCTGTCGGCTTCTTTGAAGGTGCGATTGACCTTGCTTAACAGCTGCTCACGGCGTGCAACTTTATCGAACGTCAGGCCTTCCGGTAAAGTGATGCCACGTACGGCAAATGGCTGACCAAGTTTTGGGATAGCATTCGTCTTGAACGGAGCATAACCATCGCCCATGTAGCCAGCGGTCCATTCCGTATCCGGAATGGCTATATACGGTGGCAGATCCGGATCACCGGGCATCTCCCTCGTCACAACAGATCCGAGTGACGGATATTGCAGAGCCGGCGTTGGACGGTTTCCCGTTGATATGTAGGACTGTCCCTGAGGATGGTCGCCCACCGTATGGCTGATCCCCCGCAACAGCGTGAACTGGTCGGCCATTTGTGAAAACTTCGGCATGTGTTCGCATGCCTGCAAGCCGGGCAGATTCGTTTGAATCGGTTTGAATTCCCCCTTCGTTTCGGCAGGCCCGTCCGGCTTCATGTCCAGAGTATCAAGGTGAGCTGGGCCTCCTCCGAGATTCACGAACAGCACGGCATCTGCCGTCGCTGCATCGTCCGCCATTGCGCCCCGCAGGCCACTCGCCATTGTCAGTCCACCCAAGCCCAGGGCGCTGATCTGCAGTGAGTCACGTCGAGTGATGTTATCGCAATAACGTGATGTCATTGTATTTCCTTCGCAAAGACGGTTTGGTTGTTCGTTGCTGCTTCAATGACAGCGGGATGTTTCTAGTGGTTAGTCAGAAACTCCTGAGTATTCAGTAATGCCCACATCAAATCCCGCAAACCTTCAACGGTGTTTTCTGTCGTTAAAATATGATCCAGCGACGTCTGAAGTTCTACCGCTGTTGGCTGACGGTTCAACGTCCGCACGTAGGCGTCGTCGATCAGTTGTCTTGTTTTGTTATCGTCTGCAAATGTCTTTTCCGTCTGTTGATCGGTCTCCGGCTTAGGAGCTTTTGTCTCCGTAGCAAGTGGCAGCCCCAGGTCCTTCGCAACACTCTTTAGCCAGCCGTCACTGCGTTCCAGCCATCCGATCATCTCTGAATCGTTCCGCACGTACAGTGATTGCAGCAGGGTTGGCTGATCCTGTCGTTCGCAGTCACAGTTCGTCGTTCGCCGTGGTTTTCCGAAAACCAGCAGCGAGTAATCGATACCCCGTGCCTGATACGATTTCGGGTGCTGGCCGATCTTGCGACCGTTGGACTCCGCTAAATATTCTGCGGCAACATCGTCGCGAGCTGTCGCCCGCAGGATGGCGTCAATGGTCACTTCCGCCGGCATCCGTCGCACCAATGCATGACTGAAGTTTCGCTCATCCGTGCGTTTCGTTGGCGTCGTAACGCTGCTGCGCTGATAGGTGTGACTGGCGACGATCGTCCGGTGCAGCCATTTGATATCGAAGCCATTTGCGATGAACTGGTCGCTGAGCCAGTTGAGCAGGGCTTTGTTGCTGGGCGGATTGGCCATGTTGAAGTCATCCGGTGGATCGACGATGCCAATGCCGAAATAGTGAGCCCAGAGGCGGTTCACAAATGCGGGAGCGAAGTACGGATTGTCTTTATGGAAGAGCCAGGCCGCCAATGGTTCCCGAGGGTCTTCAAACTCGTTCAACTCGAATTCCTCACCCCCCAGAATTCTCGCCGGCCACGGATCGTCCGTCGGCGGATCAATCCAGATCTCGTTCCATGGGATGGGCAGGCCTTCCGCAGAAACTCGCATGTACATTTGTCGCCGCAACGAGGCCGTGTCGAGTTTTACAGGTACGCCGAGTTTGGTTTTCAACAGTTCCTGCTGTAACTTTCCATCGGGCGCGATCCCCGGACGAATGCGTTTGAAGAAGCCCGCAAACTTTGTGAAATCGTCCTTCGACCATTGATCGAACGGGTGTTTATGACATTGAGCACACTGCAGGCGTACGCCCATAAATGTGTAGCCAAACGTCAGTGCACGGTCCGTGTCGGTCTGGTTGTTACCGCGGAACCAGTAGTAGTGCATCGGATTGTCAAGGGCCGCGAAATCTGTACCGTCGGTACGCTTCATATGAAGGCTCTGTTCCGCGGCATAGCTTTCGTACGTTTGTCCCGGGCGACGGCTGGTCGCCAGAATGATTCCTGCGGCGATTCGATCCCAGCCAACATTGTCCTTCAGACGTCGCGTCAGCCACGCGTTCCACTGCAGCGACGCTGGTGAATTCATGTCGGTTGAACCGAGCGACTGAGAATTGCTGCCGGTCAGGTCAGCCAGCTTGACAGCCCACCATGTCGAGTAGGCTTCAGACCCCAGCAGTTCATCAACCTTTTGCTGTCGCTTAGTGGGTGACGATTCAGCCATGAATTCGCGCACCTCGTCAGCGGAGGGCAATGTTCCGACAAGATCCAGGCTCACACGCCGCAGGAATTCCTGATCAGTGCATACCGCGGATGGGACGATGCCCATTGGTGAAAGTTTCCGGACGACGAGTCGGTCTATTTCCGTCGGCGATTCCACTGCCGGATACCGGTCACCTGTGCTGTCCGAGACCGGCATCATCACCTGACTTGAAAAGATGCCTTTGTCGTAGAACGACACGACATATGTGTCGCCCGGAGATCTGCATGTGATGACTCCGTCCTCCGACACTTCGGCCACGGTATCGTCATTCGTTTGAAAGCGTGTTAAGGCTGTTACGTCCTCTCGTTGCCCGTTTGCCCAGACGGCAACACACTGAAGTTTTCTGGTCTCCCCGATCTTTTCGAATACGATGTCCTGTGGTGTGACATCGAATCGCAGCAGTCGTGCGGGCTTGTCTTTGACTCCGCGGGCTCCGTCCGTAATCCAGTTCTTCAGCACCTGGTATTCCGGACCTCCATGTGTAAATCGTTGTCCACCACCATGTTCATCGTCACTGGTGGGTTTATTCAGGATCAGGCTTTTTTTCGGTGAGGATATATCGACTCGTGGGTTCTCGCCTTTCGCCAGTGCGGTCAGGTCGGCGGCGAAGTCATAGCCGAACATCGACAGATTGAAGCCACCCTTTCCCTGGAAGGATCCATGACACGTGCGGCCGTTGCATCCCAGTCGTCCCAGCAACGGCATTACGTGTCGCTGGAAATCCGGAACGTTGCCGCCTTCTGTGATTTGGGTCACAGCGTCCACGACCTTCCGGCCGGGGCTCGGGGCATCAGCTTCAGGCAGGGGATCTGTTCGCGATACTGGTCCCCGCAGCGTTTCCCCTGCCAGATACCTCTGGAATGCATTCCGGGAGTTTTCGGAGGATGGAGAAAGCCCGATGACGAGGTTCGGTAGTTGTTTTTGGAGTTGCGCGACATCGACGACCTGCAGGTTTGTCTCACGCAGATCAAGATGTTCAAGCCCGGTGAGATTCTCCAGCTGTGTCGAGAGATCTGCTGTCAGCTGTATGCGTCGCAGACTCAGCGTCTTCAGCTGCACCAACGATGTCAGGTGCATCAGTCCTGCACCGCTGATGCTCGTACCGTCCAGCGACAACAGTTGCAGGGATTCCATTTCTGCCAGGCACGCCAGTCCATCGTCGGTAATGGTTGTGTCGGCAAGATTCAATGTTTGAAGGCTGCCGAGTCCGGCAATCGTACTCAGACACTTATCCGTGATTTTCGTTTCGTTAAGCGACAGTGTCGTCAGTGCCGAAAGATCAACCAGGTCACTGATGCCTTCGTCGGTCACTGACGTGCGATCCAGGTACAGCCGCTCAAGCTTCTGCAGGTTCGATAATCTCGACAGTGTCAAATCGGTGATTCCGGAGTCCGACAGGAAGAGCGTATCCAGGTTCGATAGACCTTCAACAGCTGTCAGTCCTGCGTCGCCAACGGTGGGAGTCACCACTGCCAGGTAATCCAGATGCTCGAACGCCCCTACCTGAGCAACATGTTCATCCGTGGCGACCGGCTTACTGAACCTGACGAATCGCACAGTGCCATCACGATTCTTCTGCAGATTGGAGGTGATGTTTTTTAATGCATCGATTGCCTGCTGTTGCTCAGCGGGCGTATCCGCAGTCGCTGCCGCCGGTATGAGAAGCGATGCTACGAGCAGGAAGTTGGCAGGTCGGTACATGTTCAGTCCAGTGGATAACAGCGACTGGAAAGGGCCGTTATTCTACCATCAAGGTTGGGCACGGTCCAGTTCTCAGAACGCTTCACTTTGCGGGGAAGTGATTCACTGTGCCGACCTGAATCTGCTATTTCTAACGAAAGACGTTGAACCGCATGTATTCCCAGTGACGGTACAGTTCTGAAGAACGCATCAGTTCTTCGTGCGTTCCGTCAGCGGCCACTCGCCCCTGATGAATCAGGACCAGGCGGTTGCATCTCTTGACCGTCGACAGACGCGATGGCAGAAAGATGACGGTACGACCGTTGCAAATTCGCTGGTACGCGTCGTCCAGCATTGTCTTGGTCTCTTCATCCAGTATCGCTTCTGGCTCCTGGATCACCAGTAACGCCGGCTTGCGGGCGACGGCTCTCGCCAGACTTAACCGAAAGACCTGGCCGGGGTCCAGCACCACACCGTGTTCACCAAGAGGTGTTTCGTAACCTTTCGGCAGTTGACGAATAAAACTTTCGGCGTGGACCGACTTGCTGGCTTCGATGGCGTCCTGCCGAGAGATCGCTTCCTGCCCGGCCGTGATATTTTCCAGGACAGAGGCCCTGAAAACCGGTTCCTGACCACCAACGTTGACCGCCTCTGCACGCAGTGACTCCAGAGTCACTCGGCGAATATCCTGGCCGTCGATCAGCACCTGACCGTTGATCGGATCGCGGAATCGCGGAATCAGGCTGACTAAAGCTTCTGCTTCGAGCCTGTCCAGCGCCAGCAGCGCTACGCGCTCACCACATTCGAACCTCAAGTCAAGGTTTAAGATAAGTTCCGGATGTGTTTCTGTTTCGACGCTCACCTGATTGAACTGCAGTGATCGAGACATGGGCTCAAGAAACCTCGCGCCGACCACCTGGCTGACTGTCGGAACACGAAGCAGAAACTGATTAATTTCGTCCGCCGCCACGACGGCCATCCCGGCAAGGACGGGAACTTCCTGCAACCGCTGCAATGACAATGTGATCATCACAACCAGCGTCGTCAGCATCACTGCCGCTGGCGGTCCGATGGCACCACCGAACAGCAGATGACGAGCAATCAGAAAGCCTGGAACAGTGACGCTGACAATGACGATCGCCAGAGATACCCATCGACCACGAAGCAACTGTCGGTGCAGGTGCTCTCGGCGTTGTTGATACAACTTCAGACTGCTGCTGAACTGCTCATGCTCCAGCTTCTCCATTCCATACCCGGCGACAATCTGCGCTTTGTCCAGATCTTCCGTCAGTTTCTGAACACCACGTTCCATCTGTTCACCAAGCAGGCTCGCAGAGGCTTCATGCCGCTCTGTTTCCAGCCGATAGACATACCAGCAGACAAGAACGGGAACGACGCATTCCAGACCGACACGCCACTGAGTCGCCAGCAGCAGAATCACCAGCACCGTGATATCACAGGACGACGTCAACTGGCGAAAGCCCCAGTCCCGCGAGCTGTCTTCGAGCGTCTGCGCTGTCTGTCGGAATAAGCTGGCGGAAGATCTGCGCTGAACGCCGGTCAGATCTCCCGGATTGGACCTCAGCGTGTGCCGGTGAATGTGTTCTCGGAAACGTTTGACGGTCGCAGCGACGTGGTGGCTTATCTGAGTCAGCGCATATCCTCGAAGGGCGCTTCGCAACACCAGCATGACTGCCGCGGCGACGAACAGAAACGTCAGTCTTGATCCCGATTCGTGTAGAAAGGGGACACCAAGAATCAGCTTGCTGAGAATTCGGTTGACTGGCGTATCGGTGAGTCCTTCCGTCGTTGGCAGAAGTCCCCGATCTTCGGCCAGCATTCTTAAAGTCAGCAACTCGGTGACGCCGCCGACACAAAGAATAATTCCGATCAGGAGCAAAGCCGCAGCGATGCCTGCGATCGTTGACGTGATCAGAGGTCGACCAATGAAGTGCCGGTTCGAGATGACTTTATGAAACGTACTGGGAGCAGCGTCGGTCACGAAAGTACTTTCGGTGCTGGATGATCTGAGGCTCACTGACGCAGACGGCATGATCAACGCGAAGCTTGTCTTATGCGATGTCACCCACGGGCGGAGGCGAACTGATACTCCTGAACGAATGGACCGTTCCCGTCACCGTCTTCGCCAACAGCGCACAGGTCGAATCGATGTTACTTCGAGCAGTTTATTTATTGTCGTAGACGATTCTGGCTCGTGGAAGTAACGAAACTGCTGTCGGAAATTGTTCTTCGCGTCCACAAATCAGCGTGAAACGCTGTAAGAAGACTCTACCCTGCGGGCCAGTGTGTCACAACTGCGACCATGCAACAGGATTCCGAAAATGCCTTCACTGCAATTTGCGGAAGAAACTTCTTGCCCGACCGATACCCTTAGCCAACGGAAAGGCCGGCAGATGGGCCGTGACGATCGTCTCCCATCTGTTTGATAGTCGCGATCTTCACGCCGTTCAGGATCCTGAGTGCTCAC
>JAQWLN010000250.1 GCA_029247265.1 Fuerstiella sp. | reverse complement strand
GATTGAATTTGTCATTGGAAGAAGAGCTTCAGGCAGTCGCGATTGATGGGAAAACCCTGTGCGGCACACTCACACCTCACCAGAAAGCTGTGCATCTATTAGCAGCGTTGGATCAAAAGACGGGTTGTGTACTCAGTCAGCCGATAATACGCTCCGCATGATTAACAACAGAATCCGCAAGCCGGAACATCGAACGACACCAATGACGAAGTTAATATTTACTGCCATGGCTTGCATGTCTGGTTTGATGTCTGCAGCAGTTCACGCTGATGACAATTGGCCTCAGTTTCGCGGTCACGCCGGATCGGGAAACGGCAGTGGCGATCCACCATCCGAATGGAATGTTGACACGGGACAAAACGTCGAGTGGCGGACTGCGGTTCCCGGACTTGGACATTCCTGTCCGATCGTCTGGGGCAACCGTGTGTTCCTGACAACGGCCGTCAATTCGGATACAGACAATCCATCAGTGGAAACCGGCTGGGCCGGGGGAGCAGGTGAGTCCGCGAATGACACGGGAGAATGGACATGGCAGATCCTGTGCCTGCAGCTCGCCACGGGGAAGAATCTCTGGACCCGAAACGTTCATGTCGGTGTGCCGACAATCAAGCGGCATCTGAAAGCGTCGCATGCCAACTGCACACCTGCAACGGACGGAAAGCACGTAGTTGCATTTTTTGGATCCGAAGGTCTGCACTGTTTCAACATGGCCGGCGACTTGCTCTGGAAACGGAATTTGGGCCGACTGCATTCCGGACCGTACGACCAGGAAGACCTGGAATGGGGCTTCGCGAGTTCACCGATTATTCACGACGGCAAAGTTATCGTGCAGTGCGACTGCCTGAACACGAATTTCGTGGCGATCCTTGATGTCAAAACGGGCAACGAGCTTCATCGCATCGACCGGGACGGTGAGGTTGCCACGTGGTCGACACCATTGGTGGTGATCACGGAAGACCGCCAGCAGATTGTCTGCAACGGTTACCACCAAATGGCCGGGTATGATCTGGCCACTGGTAAAACTCTGTGGCATCTGAATAACGGCGGCGACGTTCCCGTTCCCTCGCCGCTGTTCGCCGGTGGATTGATCTATCTGACCAACGGACATGGCCGATCACCAATCTACGCCGTTGTGCCAACCGCCAAAGGCAATATCACGCCGTCCGAAAAAGAAACGCACAACGATGGTCTCGCCTGGTGGCAGCCAAAAGATGGTGCCTACATGCCAACTCCCCTGGCAATGAAAGGCCTGCTTTACACGTGCAGCGACAATGGTCGGCTGGCGGTTCACGACGGCTTAACCGGCAATCTGGTCTACCGCCAGCGAGTCGGCACGGGCAGCCGTACGTACTCGGCCTCGGCTGTTGCCAGCGGCGACCACATCTATTTCACCAGTGAACGCGGACAAGTCACGGTCATCGAAGCGGGCCGCACGTTTCGTCAGGTCGGAAGCAACAACATGAACGATGTGGTGATGGCAACACCCGCCATCTCCGGTGACCGGTTACTGATTCGCACAGTAACGTCACTTTTCTGTCTGAACGCCGACAACAGCGCGCAGACAAACCGCCCGGACGAATAACATTCCGCCAGCCAGCAACATCAGCCCTTAACGCCGCTCGGCGCAGAACTCAACGCACATGATGAAGGACTAATCGCCAATGATTTTAACCAGGATTCGTTTCCGACGCAGGCCGTCGAATTCGTAGTAGAAAATGTGTTCCCACGGTCCCAAATGCAGGTGTCCATCTGTAATGGCAACAACGACTTCGCGACCCATCACCTGACGTTTGTGATGTGCGTCAGCATTGTCTTCGCCCGTACGGTTGTGCAGGTAACCGCCGCTGACGGGGTCGCTGCCAGCGTCAAAGGGAACCAGTTCTTCCAGCCAGCGCTCGTAGTCAGCGTGCAGACCGGACTCGTTGTCATTGATAAAAACGCTGGCGGTGATGTGCATGGCATTGACGAGCACCAGTCCGTCCTGCACGCCGCTTTCATGAACAAGCCGTTCGACGTCGTCATGGATGGACTGGTGCTCGCCGCTGAGGAACTTCCACCCACAGTTCTTTGGTCAAAGACTTCACGTATGGACTTCCTGTTGTTTTGAGACGTTTGCTGCTGTCAACGGACGGCCGCATGTTATCATGCCGGTCTGTTTGAAGTGTGCCTTTGTGTCTGGAAAAATCGTCGATGTCTGTTGTTCTGGGTTCTCGTTCACCTCGCCGCCGTGAGCTGTTGCAGTCGGTTCTGGGTAATGTTGATTTTCGAATCGTGCCGCCAGCGTCCGACGATGAGCCGGGGTTTAACGGGTTACACTCGGCGGAACAATTTGAAACCAGGCTGCGAGAAATCGTGGCACTTAAGCACGCTGATGTTTCTGCACAGCTGGCAGCTTCTCAGTCCGCAGACGTGGTGATCTGCGCCGACACCATTGTCGTCGCCTGGAGTGCAGACAAAGAGGCCGTTGTGCTGGGAAAACCACCCGTTGAGTCATGGCAACAAACCGTGCGACACTGGTTTGCCGAGTACTATTCCGGCCGACATCACGAAGTCTGGACGTGTTTTCGAATCACAATGGGTGATCAATTCTGCGAATCGATCGTCAAGACAAAGGTTCTGTTCTGCACTCTGGATGACTGGACCATAGACTGGTACATCTCGACCGACGAATCTGTGGGGAAGGCCGGTGGCTATGGAATTCAGGGACGCGCGTCGATGTTGGTCCTAGCCGTGGAAGGCAGCTTCACCAACGTGGTCGGCCTGCCCATGATGGAAGTCACTCGCACTCTACGGGACTTTGGCGTGCTGGAAGAATGAAAGAACAAACAACGACGTCTGACGAAACATCTGCGGCCCCGCGTGGAATCACGATCGGCTGCAGAAAACTAACCAGCCGTTTTTTCCTGGCCCCGTTGGCGGGATATACCCATCTGGCGTTTCGCGTCATGCTGCGCCGCCTTGGCGGACTGGGACTGGCGACAACAGACCTGGTCCAGGCACAGATGCTGGTTTCGGAGACTCGCAAGTCCATGGAGCTGGTCGAAACTTCGCCGGAAGACCGGCCGCTGTCGGTGCAGATTTTCAGCGGAGTCATCGAACACCTGATCGCCGCTGCGCGGTGGCTTGAGGACAATGATTACAAAAGCATAGACATCAACATGGGCTGCCCCATGGCGAAGGTCAATGGAGCCGGGGGCGGAGCGCGCCTGATGTGCGACACATCCGGTGCAACTGAGATGGTGGGCCGAGTAATCGACGCGGTCAAACTGCCAGTCACGGTCAAAATGCGACTGGGCTGGGACAGTGACAATCTTACAGCACCGGAACTGGCGGCCGCCTTTGAACAGATCGGCGTTGCGGCCGTAACAGTGCATGGACGAACTCGACATCAGGGCTTTCAGGGATCAGTCAACCGGGTCGCAATCGCGGAAACGGTGAACGCAGTTAAGTCGATGCCGGTAATCGCAAACGGCGACGTGTGTACGCCGGAAGACGCATTTTCGATGCTGCAGGAAACCGGCTGTGCAGCCGTTGCCATCGGGCGCGGAGCCATGCTTGACCCATGGCTTTTTCGTAAGCTCAGTGATATTGAATCTGGCCTGACACCACGAGAACCGACGACGGACGAACAGATCGCCTTTCTGTCCGATCATTTTGAGTTGATGACTCAGCAACACGGTGACTACAGCTGCGAGCTGTTTCGCAAGTTCGCGGCCTGGTACGGAGCCCGACTGGGCATTCCGGAAGACCTGGAAGATCGGCTACGTCGATTTGAATCAGCCACCGAATTCACCCAGATCGTGGACGAAATTCGCCTGCGCCATGGTGAACGGCAATCCACGATTCCCACGGCGCTGGTGAAGGTTCCGAACGGCCCTGTAGAGCGCTGGTAAATCGGGATCACCGGCAGAGCAGGGCGACCATTAATCCGGCAATTGCATATCGAGATTCTTCACCAAAAATGCCCACAAGTCCGCAACTTCTTCGATGACCTTGGCAGTGGGTTTACCGGAACCGTGGCCCGCTCGCGTTTCAATGCGAATCAGAGTGGGATTCGTACCTGACTGGCAGGCCTGCAACTGAGCTGCAAACTTGAAACTATGGCCCGGGACAACTCTGTCGTCGGTGTCGGCAGTAGTGACCAGAGTCGCCGGGTACTGAGTACCGCCCTCCAGGTTGTGATACGGTGAATAAGCCAGCAACGCCTTGAATTCATCCGGGTTGTCTGCGCTACCGTAATCATCCGTCCAGAAACGACCGGCGGTAAACTGATGAAATCTAAGCATGTCCATGACACCCACGGCTGGCAGACAGGCTGCGTACAGGTCGGGGCGCTGAGTCATGCAGGCACCGACGAGCAGACCGCCATTGCTGCCTCCCTGAATGGCCAGTTTCTTTGACGACGTGTATTTATTGTCGATCAGCCATTCCGCTGCTGCGATGAAGTCGTCAAAGACGTTCTGCTTCTGAATTTTCGTGCCGGCTTTGTGCCACGGCTCTCCGTATTCGCCCCCCCCCCGCAGATTGGGCATCGCAAACACGCCACCCAGTTCCATCCACGACAAACGACTGACCCTGAACGATGGTGGCAACGAAATGTTGAAGCCGCCGTAACCGTACAGCAGCACGGGGTTGTTGCCGTTCAGTTCAAGTCCCTTGCTATGGCAGATGAACATCGGCACTTTGGTGCCGTCTTTGCTGGCATAGAAAACCTGTTTAGTTTCGTAATCTTCCGGATTGAATTTCACGTCGGCCTGACGAAGCAGCGTGCTTTCACCGGTTTCGATGTCGTACCGATACGTGCTGGGTGGAGTTGCAAAGCTACTGAAGCTGTAGAACGTTTCCTTGTGATCTTTCTTTCCGCCGAACCCGGACGCCGCACCGATGCCCGGGAATTCGACATCGCGGACGAATTTGCCGTCCATGCCATACCATCGCACCTGAGTTTTCGCGTCCTTCAGGTAACGTCCGACAATCATGTCACCCACGACGCTGGCACTCGTGAGCGTGTTTTCGGCTTCCGCCACTACTTCCGCCCAGTTGTCCATCTGCGGCTTGTTCAGGTCGATAGCTATCACACGTCGCAGAGGAGCATCTAGGTTGGTCTTAAACAGCAGCGTCGATCCCTCATTGCCCAGAAAACTGTATTCGTAATCGAAGTTATCGATCAGCATGAAAGGTTCTGCACCCGGCGTCTGCAGGTCTTTGACAACAACGCGGTAGCGATCGTCTGTCCCCTTCCAAATCGTCAACACTAGGTACTTGCCGTCTTCCGATACCTCGGCACCGAAACCCCATTCCGGATTGTCGGGCCGTTCGTAAATAAGATCGTCTACTGACTGAGCCGTTCCGACTCGATGGTAGAACACCTTCTGGTTGAGGTTGAGCGATTGGAATTCGGCCCCTTCTTCTGGCTCGTTGTAGCGTGAGTAGAAGAAACCTTTGCTGTCGGGCGTCCATGAGATACCACTGAACTTGATCCACTTCAGTTCATCGTCCAGCAATTTACCGGATTCGACTTCCATAATCCGCCACGTCCGCCAGTCAGAACCGCCGTCCTGAATGCCATACGCACCATATTTGCCGTCGTCGCTGAATTCAGAGCCGGACAGCGCGACAGTTCCGTCCTTGGACCACGTGTTGGGATCGATCAGGATTCGCGGTTCATCGTCCAGCGTTTCCTGCACGTACAGAACGCTTTGATTCTGCAGGCCGTCGTTACGGAAGAAGTAGTAGCGTCCGCCTTCCTTTGACGGCGCACTGATCTTTTCGTAGTTCCAGAGTTCCGTGATCCGTTCTTCGATGCTGTCTCGACCGGGCAGCTGTTTCAGGTAATCAAACGTCAGTTTGTTCTGAGCTTCCACCCACGCAGCGACATCTTTGGATTCACGGACATCGTCTTCCAGCCAACGATAGGGATCGTCGACTTTCGTGCCGTGAAAGTCATCGACCTGCGACACAGTTTTTGTCTCGGGATACACGAGGTTGGTGTCCTGAGCGAGGGAGTTTGAAGCGGAAAGGAGGCTCAGTGACAAAAGCAATACGTTCGTTTTCATAATTACTCGGCCTTTGTCTCTGACGCTGCTTCGGGCTGTGGCTTTTCAAAATCACCAGCCATCACGATGTACAGACGATCCGGCTTAATGTGCTTCCGTAAAGCGGCGTTGACGTCGTCAACAGTCAATTCACCGATTTTCTCTTCGAAGTCGGCCGTAAACTGCATCGTACGTCCGGTCTGTATGTGAGTTCCCATCAGCGATGCCAGTGCAGAGTCGCTGGTGCGTCCCTGTTGTTGCCCCTGGAGAAATCCGGCCTTCTGAGACTTAAGCTCGTCTTCTGTGACGCCGGATTCCAGCAACCTATCCAGTTCTTCCCGGATCACACCACGAAGTTTGTCAGCATTGTCCGGATTGACGATTGCGTACATGTAAAACACGCTCCTCTCATCTATCGCGGACGCCTGGAACCCAGATCCAACGGAGTATGCTAATCCTTCGTCCTGACGAACTCGGTTAGCCAGGCGGCTGGACAGTATTCCGCCTCCGAGGATGTAGTTGCCCAATGACAACGCAGCGAAGTCCGGATTGTCATTTCTGAATGGCAGCGTCATGCCTGCAAAGTAAGTTGCCTGCTCTTTGTCGGGTGTGTTTACTTTCTGCAGACCACCTCTTTTGTTGTTCACCGCGATCTTTGGAATATGCTCGAAACTAGACTCTGACTGCCAGCCATTAGTGATTTCTTCAATTACAGGAACCACTTCGGCCGGGTCGAAATCACCGACAATTGATAGTTCGCCATGCTTACCGGACAACAGTGAGGAATAAAGGCCCGTCACCTGTCCGATCGTCACACTTTTGATGCGATCGATTTCTTCTTTTAGACCTGCGATATGACGAGGGTCCTCTGACTTGTAGACGCTGATTTTCCTTAGAACCATGTTCTGTGCAATCGACGTCGGACTGACCAGTCGCTGTTCGGCGGAAGAGAGTCGGGCCTCCCTGATCAGCTCCAGTTCTTCTGCCGGGAACACGGGTTTTCGCAACACTTCGCTAATCACCTCAAGTACTGGCACCAAGTTGCCGCGCAGAGTCTGCAGCGAGACTCGGACTTCGCCTGGGCTGCCAGAAACCTGTAGTCGAGCACGGTATTTGTCCAATCCGTCCTTGATGTCCTGTCGCGACATATTCTCGGTGCCTTTGGTCAGCATCGAAGGCATCATTTCTGCCGCGGCTGCCCTGCCCAATAGCGTCTCCAGGCTGCCGTATCTCAGGGTCAGTTTCAGGTTAACCGTTTCGCCTCGAGTCTTCTTCGGCAGCAGCGCTACTTTGATCCCCGATTTCAGCGTAGCGCGGGAAATACGATTTTCGATCGCCAGCGGTGTAACGTCAAAATCCTCACCCTGGGCGATCTGTGCACGACCTTTGTAATCACCAATCATTTCCGCCAGGTCCGGTGCCGAAGGTACTGTGACGCGTTCCGGTCCTTCGGTGGGTTCAAACAGGCCGGCCGTACGATTGTTCTCAATCAGATATGCAGCTGCAACACCCTGAACGTCATCGGCCGTTACGTTTTCCAGACGATCTCGGTACAGAAAAAACAGACGCCAATCGCCCTGAGACGCCCATTCGCTGAGTTCAACGGCAATGCCTCGCGAACTGGCCACGCTCAATTCTCGTTGCTTCAGAAGTTCCTGTTTGGCTCGTTCCACTTCCTGTTCCGTGAAGTCTTTGTTGCCTCGGCCTTCCGCGACATCAATCATGCCCTGCAGCAGATCGGCGCCGTCGATCCCCTGAGCGGCATCCGCGCGGAAGAACACAATGCCCGGATCGTGCAAAGCGTAGTTTCCACCCACAACAGATGCGGCCTGTCGCTTCTTGACGAGATTTTCGTACAGCCGACCGGACGGTTCAGTGGCCATGATCGTCGTCAGAACGTCGATGGCAGGATAGTCCGGATGACCGCCGGCGGGAATGTGATAGATCAGGCCAGCGGTTGGTACTTCGCCGACTCGACGCAGCGTGACGAGCCGTTCACCGTCCTGCGCGGGCTCTTCTGTGTACGTACTGTTGAGTTTTCGTTCCGGACGTGGCAGTGCACCGAAGTACTGTTGAGTTAGCTTTAGAGCCTTCTCTGGATCAAATTTGCCGGCGACAACCAGCATCGCGTTGTCGGGCTGATAGAAGCGTTTGTAGAACTCTTTCAGATTGGCCACAGGAATGCGTTCGATGTCAGCTCGGTTGCCGATCGTTGATTTTCCGTAATTGTGCCACTCAAACGCAGCTCCCATCATCCGTTGCATCAGCACTCTCGACGGACTGTTTTCGCCTCGTTCGAATTCATTACGAACGACCGTCATTTCGGAAGCCAGATCTTCAGCCTTAATGAAGCTGTTGACCATGCGGTCGGCTTCCAGGTGAATTGCAAATTCAAGATTCTCGTCACTGGCGGGCAGCGTTTCATAGTAATTGGTGCGATCCAGCCATGTCGTTCCGTTGAATTGCGCGCCGCGTTCCTTCATTACTTTCGGTATTTCAGGATGGTCCGGCGTGCCTTTGAAAACCATGTGTTCCAGCAGATGAGCCATGCCGGCTTCACCGTATCCTTCATGCCGTGAACCGACGAAAACCGTCAGATTTACGGTGACGGTCGGTCGCGACGAATCCGGCAACAACAGGACCTGCAGGCCATTATCCAGTTCGTATTCGGTAATTCCTTCGATCGATCGAATCTGTTTTGGCATAGCGTCTTCCGACAGAACAGATCCGGAAAAAACCGTACCGATCAGCAGTAATTCAAAAAGTGTCAGCATGTGATTCATGGTGTGGTTCCGCACAGAGTCCGTGGCGTTGAACGTCGTTTGGCGCGACAATCGGAAAAGTCATTTCGTCCGACTAGCCCATACCGCAGAATGCTAGCAGGTCTACGTCGACGATTGAATGATCAGAGACGATGAGTGAGGACCCGTTGGCGCCAGGACGCCGATCTGGCTGAGTAGCACCGTTTCCTCGCAAACGGTGTGCCGCAGGCACATGAGGCTGGGATTAGACAACTTAAACGAAATCGCCGCAGCAGACACGGACCTCCCGTTGCTGCGCAACCCTTGTTGCAAGCAACAGGGCCACGTCGGACCTGCGCGGGAATCCGGGGACTGCAGGGGATTCAGCCAGCG
Source organism: Fuerstiella sp. (assembly GCA_029247265.1). GTDB lineage: Bacteria > Planctomycetota > Planctomycetia > Planctomycetales > Planctomycetaceae > Fuerstiella. Next base: position 9,261 of record JAQWLN010000250.1, on the reverse strand, counting down.
CGCAAAAAAAAATGCCATCAGAAGCTCATTCCCGAAAGAATGAACTCCATGATGGCATATTTTCAGGGTCAGCACTGCAAGCAGTGCCTTACCTTATCAACTGGCTAGGCCAGCTGCTTTCTGCGGTTTACGAGCGTTCGAATTCGTTCAGCCAGCAAGGCTGCATCGAATGGTTTTCGGAACGTTTCGTTGAAGACCGTACGGTCGAAACCGGACGCATTGTCTTCGTCACTCAGAAGTCCAATCAAAACGGTTTCTTCGTACTCACCGTTTTTCTTGAGATTCTGTGCGATCATCAACGCTTCTTCGCGGCCCATAACAAAGTCGACCACCACACAATCGGGGTGAACAGACTCGGCCTGGATTCCGGCTTCAAAGCCACTGGAGGCAGTTTCGATCTTAAAGTCATCGTTGGCCATCATTTCGTCAAGACTCGAACGAGTCGTGACGTCTGATCCAACCAACAATATCTTACCCATCGCTTCGTCTTCCAACTCACCGAGAGGCATTCCATGTTCCTTAAGGAAGCGAATCAAATGTTCGCGTGGAATGCGTCGGTCCTGTGAGCCAGGAATCCGATAGCCACGAAGTCGTCCGGAATCGAACCACTTTGAGACTGTGCGCGGGGCAACTTTACAAATCTTAGCTACTTGTCCAGTAGTGAAGATCGTTTTCATGGGCGGGCTCTCCAATCAATTCTCACTTCACAACTCGGCTTCCCATCCTGAGAAACCGAATCGTCACCCCCTACTGTCCAACCGCGGATGATTTGCCGGAACAAGTCCAAAAAATCAGAACGTCGTGTGACCGCAATCAGATTACGGGTCGGGGAAGTGACAGGGGTCCAATTTGAGCTGCGTGCGGGCAACCCTGTATCATCACATGACACATTGGGACGGAAGGATGCTCAGAGATCGAGGATCACGCGACTATAAAATAGACGCGCAACCACACTGACAGATTCCATTCTGCACGGTCGAAACTGATTATCCCCCCTGGCGAACGAGCCGGTCATGTTCCTGGCCTCCCTACAGTGAGCATCGGGTTGCTCACTGCCACAACAGGTGACATTCGCCTGAGAAGTTTTTCGTCAATCCGGTAGCGCCGACTTTAAGCTTCTTAACAGCGCTGCACAGAGTGCCACCTGACCTAGCAGCAACACCTAGAGCAGAACGACCTGCTGTAAGACTTGCCTATCTTCTTCATAACTCGCATTCGCGGAGTTGCAGGCACAATCTGTCGCCATCCAGTCCCTGCCACCGTTCTCAGACCACCAGACCGACAGAGTCAACGCAGCTTTCCCACTCGAGTCCAGCGCTGCATTCGGAAGCAAATTTTTCTTTGAAATTCTGCCGGGACAGAGCCGTGTGCGGCAATTCTGTCCTGCATGCAGATCGAAAGCGGCGGATGATGGCCCGCACCGGTGGCGATTGCCCACCGCCCGAATCACTCAGGTTGGGGTCAGGCGGCACGATTCCGGTTACTTCCACTCGGCATGAAGTTGCCTTTCTCGTCGATCTCTTCAAATCTGACGACCAACCTCTTGGAAATCCCTGACTCTTCCATCGTCACACCATAAAGAACATCCGTGACCGCCATGGTTGGCTTACGGTGAGTGATCATGATGAACTGTGTTTCCTGCTGAAAATCTTTCAGCACACCGACAAAGCGTCCAATGTTGGCGTCGTCAAGGGCCGCATCGACTTCATCCAGGATGCAGAACGGGCTTGGTCGGCTCTTAAAGATTGACAGCAACAGCGCGACAGCCGTCATTGTCTTTTCTCCGCCGCTTAACAAAGAAATACTGCGTAGCTCTTTGCCCGGTGGCCGCGCAACGACGTCAATCGCACATTCCAGGACGTCTTCGGGATCTTCAAGGATGACGTCTGCTTCGCCTCCGCCAAACAATCGTCTGAACAACTCGCGAAAATGCCCTCGAATACACTCAAAGGACTCCTCGAACATTCGCCGGCTCTCGACATTGATCTGTCGCACCATTTCACGCAGGGTATCACGAGCGGCTTCAAGGTCCTGCAGCTGCGAGTGCAGTCGGCCGAAGCGAGTTTCCAGCTCATTCAGGTTGTCCAGGCTTTCGGTGCCAACGTTTCCGATTTTCTTTAGTTTCCGCCGAAGCTCGCTGACGCGCTCGTCCACGGAACCACGAAGTGCATCGTACCGTTCGTCATCGCGCAGAATCTGCTGAACGGAAGCATCGTCGACCGTTATCTCAACGGATTCGTTAAACGGATCATCTTCGGTGTCTGTGACTGCTGCCTCAGAGGAATCGTCTTCGTCAGCATTCACATCGCCCTGTCCATCGCCCTTCTCCGTTCGTGTGCCACTGTCGGCTTCGGCCTGCTCGGTCAGCCAGACAGCGATGGCCGAACGCCCGGATTGAACCGCCTCTTCGACTGAAATCTGAAATTCGTCCTGGATACGTTCCGCTGACGTCTCAAGTTGATGGTTGATCGCATTGATCTTCATTTCTGCTTCGTGGAACATCGTTTCGTGTTGACGACATGTCTCACGTGCCTGCTGCTCGACAGAAGTGGCCTCCTGACGATGTTGCCGCAGCGACTGACGGGCCTTGCTGCGCTGCATGATCAACGTTGCCAGCTGATCATCATGAACGTGCAATTCCGACTTTTCTGCGTTTACGTTCAACTGACCCAGATTCAGTTCCGACAGCCGCTCTGTGCCGACCTTCAGTCGGCGGGACGCTTCCTGCTGCTGAAGCCTGCGTTGCTGCAGATCGTCTTCCATGCGTTCGACGGCGTCACGAATTCCGAGCAACCGCTCTTCTGAACGGGTGAGCTCAAGGTCTGCTTCCGTCCTGCCTTTTTCGAGAACGTCGACCTGGCGACGGTCCTCCACCAGATCACGTTCAGCCGCTTCAATCAGTTCCTGAAGTCTATGGAACTGTTCTTCCGCTGCTTCCTGTTCGGCACGGCCGTCAACAATTTGTTCTTCAATCGTCGCGACGGCTGCACTCAACGAACCCAGTTGGTCCGTCAGCTTTCTATCGTTGGCCTGACCTGCGTTCAAAGCCTGCTGTAATTCGGCAGCCGACTGTTGGTGTGTCCTGAGTTCCGCAGCGCAGCGATTAACGGTATCCCGGCCGGTTTGAAGTTCTACGTCGGCCGATTCGATAAATGCGACAAGCTTCTGCAGCCGAATATTTCGTTCAGAGACGAGGTGTTCAATGCGATGGAGTTCGTTTTTCAAACGACGCAGTTCACTTTTGCGAGACACAACAGCTGACTCACTGCGAATACTGCCCGTGAACAGCGTACTGTCTTTTTCAACCAATTCTCCCTGTAGCGTAATGAACCTGTAGTCGTCTCCGACTTCCTTCTGCAGTCGCAGAGCATCGTTGAGGGACCGGACGACCCATGTATCCGCCAGCAATTGCGAAGCCAGAGTGGGAATGTGCCTGGGCGACCGCGCCAAACTGTCAGCACGACCGACCACTCCGGGCATGCCAACAAGGCTGGTAATCTGTGAGTTCACAGATGAAAAGACCGATTTCGCTGTCGGCACCTCACCATTTTCGTCAACCCACGTAACATTCAGCTCGGGTACGAATTCATCACTCACCGAAGGCCCGACATCAGAATCCAACCAATCGTCTCCAAACATTCCCAGTGCCAGGTCACCGCACCATGTCGGAGCTGGTGATGTATCTTCGGCCGCGTCTTCAGATACAGGGCGAACTTCGGCATCTTTGTCACTGGCAGTATTTTCTTCCGGAGAAACAGCCGGCGGGGAGTACTCCAGCGACACGAAGCCGACTCGGTCAGTAATCTGGCAGCGACCAGAATTCAAATAATCAATCAGCGGCATCAATCGGTCAATGACCAGCAACTGAGCTCGTCCTGACAGCGCGATTTCCAGCAGCGCAGCATTCTCCATATCAACATCGAGCAGATCGGCCACGCTGCCACGAATCAGACTCCACGGCTCGGAAGCACCTTCCTCAGCGCGCTTCAAAATCTCCCGAGCTCCGAGACCGAACCCTTCCTGACGGTCTTCCAGATCCTCAAGGACCGTCTTTCTGGCGACTGCCGCGCTGCGCTGTTCACGCAATTCGGCCAGAGAATCACGTGACAGAGACTGTTGATTTACCAGATCATCCCGCTCATTCAACAGGCGGTCCCCGAATTCCTCGGCAGCGTGCAGATCGGCCTGTGCCGTATCCAGCAACTCGTTTTGTTTCTTCAACTGCAATTCGAGATCTGCGACTTCAGCCGTCAGAACGTCGTGAGCCTCCCGTAATTCGCCGCGACGCTGCTGCAGGGACTGCAGTTCATGCTGCAAACCGCCCAATTGCGTGGCGGATTCCGTGTTCTTCCGGCTCTGTTGAATCAACTGGTCACGGGATTCCTGAATGCCTGCCTGTGCTGTATCCAGCGATGCGTGCAGTTCCTGCAGCCGTGTCGCCCCACCTTCCTGTTCTGCCTTTCGTTCAGCGAAACGTTTCTGTTCGAGAGCCAGGACGTTGTGCAGATGTTCCTCTTCCTTCTCCGCTTTGGTGACACGACCGTCCATCAATGACCGTTGACGCGTCAGACGCAGCGCTTCGGTCTGAAGTTCCGATTCACGGCCGGCGTGATGCCGCAGTGTTGTTTCCAGACTGGCAATACGACTGCGCAGTTCTGCACGACTCCGCTCCACCTCACGCAATTCATCGTCAACTTCAGCCAGCGCCAGATCGGCATCTGCCAGCTCCCGTTCCGCCCTCTGCTGTCGGTCACGCACTTCTGTGAGATGCGCCGCCGCCTCATCTTTCGTGTTCGTCAGGGTCTCACGCACCATCGATTGCCGGCGGAAGTCATCCGCCACCATGCCCACCCAGAGCATTTCGAGCTCGCTCGACACCTCACGCAGCCGCATGGCCCGCTTGGCCTGATTTCTCACCGCGTTAACCTGCGATTCGACTTCGTCAACGATATCGGTCAGCCGCAGCAGGTTCTGTTCGACACGTTCCAGTCTTCGTTCGGCTTCGTTGCGACGTTGCTTAAAGCGACTGATTCCGGCCGCTTCTTCGAAAATCAGACGGCGATTTGCGGCGTTCGACTGCAGAATCTGGTCAACCCGCCCCTGTTCGATGATGCAATAGGACGCGGCCCCTGCGCCGGTGCCTACCAGCAGTTCACGAACGTCTTTCAGACGTGCCGTATTTCTGTTGACCAGATACTCAGAATCGCCGGATTTCCACAAACGCCGTCCGACAGAAACCTCGTCGAGTTCCAGCGGCAGAAAACGCGAAGAGTTATCAAATACGAGCGTCGCTTCGGCAAACTGAGCTCCGCCGCGGCTTGAAGAACCGTTGAAGATGACGTCTGTCATCTCCTTGCCACGAAGACTTTTTGCGCTCTGATCGCCCAGCAACCACTTGATGGAGTCTACGACATTGCTCTTGCCGCTGCCGTTTGGTCCCACAACACCGGTGATGCCTTCGTGGAATTCAAAGACGGTCTTGTCGGCAAAACTCTTGAAGCCGAAGAGTTCGAGCGACTTGAGCATTGGATAGAGAAACGGTCTGTTTGGGCCTGATGAATCGACGACTGGCTCTCAGACTCCGGCCTGAGAACGCCTATAGAGAAGTCATTCCTCTTTCTGGAACGGCGAAGTAAAAATGCGACGCACTCTGGAAGTGAACGGCTCCCGAAATTCTGCCTGTTCCACCTCGAAGTCACTCGCAGCGTCACCTGGCGGGGCCTGCTCCGAAACATCAGGCCTGCTGGTGCCCTCTTGTTCAGTGGTCACCTCGTCGTTGACGCTTTCCGGCACAGCATCCGGCGTCGGCGCGTCTGATTCTTCGACTTCGGCGCTTTCTTCAATGTCGCTCGTGTCCCGGGCCGCAAACATCCGCGCCAGCGACGAGCTGTCTTCTTCTGTCGTGTCCTGTTCGGATTCTTCCACCCGATCAAACAGGCCAGGTGTCAGTGACGGCGTTCCCAGTTTGGTTTCTTTTTCTGTAGTGCCGCTGGCACCGGACCGCCGCAGGAACACGCGACCGGCCTGAGGCAGACGGTCGATGCCGAGTTCACCCGCCAGATTATGCTGAGCATCAGCTTCCAGCAGCATCTGCACGACATCAGGATAACTTGCTCCAAGCCCTGCGACACTGTGAATGATTTCCACAAGATTTGTGGACACAACGTAACGTTCGGGATCGCGTCCAAGTGAGTACTTGGAAATCGTGACCTTACTGTCACCCGCCTCACCCATCACACGAATTCGGTTGCCGACGTTCAACACAGCAGGCAGGCGAAGTTCCTGTCGTGAACCAAACACGACGACCTCCGGAGCACGATACCGCACAACATGAACCGCCGGCTTAACATCTGTATCTATTGCATGCAGGACAAACTTGTGCGGAAAGACCTTTGTCCCAAGCCCTGGATCATTCGGGTTATTTTCCTTCAACGCGCGAACAGCTCCGTAACGCGTCTCAAGTGACTCTTCCGAAAGCAGTTCCCGCAGGGCCACCACACCATCGGCATCGGAAATTATTGACAGGGCCGCGAGGGCGTACACCCGGAACGCCGATTCTTCCATGGCCGCCTGCTTCAACACCTCGACACCACTGCTGTCTTCCAGATACGCCAGCGCCTGAGCTGCATGAAAACGGACTTCAATATTCGAACTGCGCAAAGCCGCTTTCAGGAAGGGGATACCGTCGCTTCCAATCGCCTCCAGTTGCAGAGCCGCTCGTTCGGTCGTCTCCGGTTCCATAATTTCACGAGCCAGTTCTTCCGTTCGTAACCGGCGCCCAATATCCGTCTCTTTATAGGCCATGCTGCGAATCATCTGCTGGTACCGCGGGAAGTTATTGCGATACAGCGGATGCACCTTCAATTCGATCATCAGATCCGTCTTCGCTTCGGCCATCGATATCCGCTGGCCGAAGCGGTTGTAATCGTGCAGTCGACCGGAAATCACATTTTCGATTCGCTTGGACGTCTTGAGTCCGCGGTTTTCGTTTCTCAAAATAACTTTCAGGTTGCGTTCTGTATTCGACACAGCACCGCCGGGAATCGACCCTCGTCGCAACATGGCCGGACTGGCTTTTTTGCTGCCGCCGTCACCCAGCGCGGTAAGGATCGCTCCATGAGCCATGCCATACTGATGGCCCTTGACATTGCCTCGCCCTGAAATCGACTGCTCTTCGGACAATCGTGTTTCCAGCAGCCATCCGCCCTTCAAGCTGGTGGCTTCACTATTGGGAGGCAGGACGGCTCGTACGTCAAATCGTTGATCCTCTCTGACCATGGCGGGCAGGTAGGCCGTCACAATGACAACCGCCGTGTTGCGTGATGCCAGTATATGACCGGGATTCTTGATCCCGCGTCGCGTCATTTCTTCCAGTAATTCCGTGCGCAGATGCGACGGCGGCAGATCTCCGCCTGTCCCGTCAAGCCCCGTCACCAGGCCAACCCCACGCAGTGCCACCAGATTATTGCCAGTGACGCTGATGTACTCGCGCAGCAACGGTGTCTCGACTTTCGTCCCAAAGTCGTTGTCTTCTTCCTTCCGCACCACTCGCTGCCGCTCGCCGCTGATCATGCCGGCAAATTTTGAACCGATCGCGTTCGCCCCCGACAGATTCAGCAGACTGCTGGCGCAGCCACAACTGCATAACAGCACGCCTGTCGCCAGGACGCGCATGCTCAACTGGCGCTGTCGTGAAATGTAAGACATAGCGATCCCGTGGAAGCTACGATGTTTCATGGCGGTCACTACCATGATCCGTCGCGCATGGCGACCGATCAGACGAAACCGCAGAGAAGAAGGAAAGAGTGAGAGGAAAGGTATCGCCTGTCCCGTTTGGAACGGAACACACGGCGATTGGAGTGGTGGAAGTAAAGGCCGGTTAGGGCCATATCTAAACAAAACACATACGTCGGTGGCGTGGACTGAGTGTTACATCTGCGAGAGTGAGAAGCCGCAGACCCGATTAGCAACAACTCAGCAAGCAACCGTCGGACAATGGTGGTCACGAACCCGACGTGACCGGAGAGCAACGTAGACAATATGTCCGCCATCTGCGCCACGCAATACGATTCAGCTGGCTATCAAGGCTTGTCAACAAAGCCCTCAGCCGCCCACGTCTGACTTCGGCAGATAGTGCATTCGTCGGGCAACGTTCGGCACATCCGGGAAATGGTCGTAACCGCCCGCACACCGGCAGAAACTGCCGAATTGAAGCTCCTCGTGCGCACAGCTCCGTTACTCGGTATTCTACGCTTTGTGCGATCCTGCATGAATCGAGCGGGCTGACCGAATTGTTTCGCACAGCAACTGCAGGCAAACAGTCGACACGGCTCTGCAGCACCATCAGCTCATGAAATGTGGTAACGCCGAGTCCAGGCTGATGGTGTGCCCGGGAGAGCCCGATGCATGAGGGCTACTTCATCCCGGCATCTCCCGCTCTCAAGCCACCCTGTTTAGGAGGGGGATTGAATGCTTTGACGGACGGCAGGCTTCCATCTGGTTCCTTCTGCCGCCAGAATGCCGCTCCCGTTCATTCTTCTTCAAACCCCGGAACTCGCGTTTGTCCGCTGTTCCCCAGCCGCTGAATTCTTATGACAACCTCCCGCCGCAATTTTCTTTCCTCGGCCGCAGCAGCCACGGTTCTTCCTGCAGCAGCATCGGCAACCGCCGCAGCGCCGGCACCTCTTGCAGCAGCCGATTCATTCACGTTCTGTCTGAACACCAGCACGATTCGCGAACAGACTCAGGACATCCGAGAGCAGGTTCAGATCGCTGCTGATGCTGGCTACACGGGCATTGAACCATGGATGCGGCATCTGTCGCAGTATGTCGAAGCCGGCGGAAGCCTCTCCGATTTACGAAAGAGGATCAGTGATGCAGGATTGACCGTCGAAAGCGCGATCGGATTTGCTCAGTGGATCGCAGACGACCCCGAACGTCGCCAACAGGGGCTGGAAGATGCAAAGCGGGACATGGACATTCTGGCGCAGATCGGAGGCCTGCGGATCGCTGCTCCACCGACAGGGGCGACCAAGGGACCGAAGCTGGATTTGTTTGTCGTGGCTGAACGTTACCGGACACTGTTGGAAATCGGTGACGAAACAGGAGTGGTTCCGCAGCTTGAAGTCTGGGGCCACAGCACAAACCTGTCACGACTGGGAGAATCCGTTATGGCTTGCGTCGAAGCCAGCCATCCAAAGGCATGCCTGCTGCCTGATGTGTATCACATTTTCAAAGGCGGATCGCAGTTTGGTGGTTTGG
>JAQWLN010000230.1 GCA_029247265.1 Fuerstiella sp. | reverse complement strand
CGCGGCCTCGCGAACAAGCCCCCATGCATCCCGACCACTTGATTTGAAGTGCGAGATATGGACCGGCAGTTGAGCTTCTCGGCCGAGCGTTAAAGCCTCGTCGACAGATTTCAGCAGTACCGTTCCTTCGCCGCGGATATGACGGGCGTAAATTCCGTTGGGCGCTGAAACGATCCTGGCAATGGCAATCAGTTCTGCAGTTGGCGCATACGAGCTGGGCACGTAAATCAGTCCCGTCGACATTCCCCATGCGCCGTCCTGCATAGCCGTTTCGCTGAGTTCAAGCATCTCCTCAAGCTGCTTTTCTGTTGGCTCGACGTTGCCTGATCCAAGAACGCGTTCTCGCAGAGACCCTTGAGGAATCAGGTGGGCGATATTCAGGCCGGCTCCGTGCAGGTCGATTTTTTCGTAGTAAGCACCAGTGTCGACGGGGCCGGACCCGCAGTTGCCTGTTACGATCGTTGTGCAGCCCTGAGTGACATAGTTGACAGCAGCACGAGTTTTCGGCTGGACGATCTGTCGATCCGAGTGGTTGTGCAGGTCAATGAATCCAGGGCAAATGACAAGTCCCGTGCAATCGATGGTCCATGCCGCTTTGACATCGTCTGCGTCGCCGACATGAACAATGACTTTATCGCGAATGGCGACATTGGCAACAATAGCTGCGCTGCCGGATCCGTCAATCACACTGCCGCCACGCAAAAGAATGTCAATTTCCTGAGCGTATGACGTACGCGACAGTGCGATGAACAGACACACAGCAAACGTCAGCAATACGCGGGATTGAGGTTTCATTTGGATGGCTTCTGAAGTTGATTCCGTGCTTTGGAAGGGTACACTTTTCTTCCGGGACAGATGTGATGCACCTGTCCTGCCAACATTGAATCAGTGATGGCGGGAAGCGAGTGTTTCCTGCATCATGCTGCACTGACTTCGCTCACGCAAGCAGCTCCGTTTGCATTTTGCATCGTCGTTGGTCGGTGGTCTTCTGAGTGGTCACGCCTTTAAGGCGACAGGGGCAGCCGCAATGGTCCTTGATTTGTTTCGTAAACGCGTCAGCCGGCTGCGGTCCTGGCCCTTGTGTTTCTGTACTCTTCGACCATGTTGCATACTGATGGTGGACTTCCGGTGCCGTCGGTACGAATTCTCACTTAAATCCGGACTTAACCGTATGTTTCCTGTGACATCAGAACTGAAGTGAATCATGGCCAAACGTGTTGTCCTCGCAATGAGCGGCGGCGTTGATAGTTCGGCGGCAGCAGTGCTGTTGCACCGACAGGGCTATGAAGTCATCGGACTGTTTATGCGATCGGGCGAAACCGAAAAGGTCGCTTGCGCTGTTTCCGGTGACGGGCTGCTGCCGGTCGTGGCTACGCCTACTCACAAGCAGGGATGCTGCAGTGCAGAGGACGCGGCCGACGCACGGCGCGTCGCCGACGAACTTGGAATTCCGTTTCATTCTCTGAACTTCCAGGATTCCTTTACCCGCATCAAGGATTACTTTGCAGACGAGTACCTGGCCGGACGCACGCCAAACCCGTGTGTGCAGTGCAACAACTGGCTGAAATTCGGCAAGCTTTGGGACTTTGCTCAGCAGGTGGGTGCCGATCATATCGCCACCGGACACTACGCTCGAATTCTGCAGGATGACCAGTCCGGTGAACATTCGCTGCACTGTGGCAACGATCCGCACAAGGATCAGTCATACGTTCTGTTCGGTATCCGCCGCGAACTTCTTCGTCATATCCTGCTGCCCGTTGGCGAGTATCAAAAGCCGGACATTCGCGCGTTCGCCCAGGAAGCCGGATTGCGCGTGGCTCAGAAAAAGGACAGTTACGAAATCTGCTTCGTACCCAACGATGACTACGCGGGATTTCTGAAAGGGTATCGAGGCTGTGAGGGAACAGAAGGTGAGTTTGTAGATACGGCAGGAAAAGTGATTGGTCAGCACGATGGCTACGAAAAGTTTACGGTCGGTCAACGAAAGGGACTTGGGGTTGCCTTTGGGCAGCCAAAATTTGTCCTTCGCGTCGATGCGGAAAGTCGACAGGTCGTACTCGGTGACCGGGAAGATCTGGCGTCGTCTGAGGTACGGATCAACGATCTGAATTGGCTTGAGGAGCCTCGAGGTCAGAAGTTCGATTGCTCTGTGAAGGTTCGATATCAGCAACCGTCGCGTGCCTGTTCGGTTGAGATCACAGGCGAGAACGAAGCCGTGATTTTTCCGCAGGAACCAATTTTGGGCGTGGCTCCCGGCCAGGCTGCCGTGCTGTACGATGGCGACCGTGTGCTCGGCGGCGGTTGGATTCAGTCGGCCTGATGCAGAATACGGGTCATCCCAGTTGTGTATCACACATGACACGGCGGAGTTCGTCGACGGACGTGATCCTGTCGAACACTTTCCGTCGTGTTGCATCTTCCAGGCTCATCATTCCGCCACTGCGGGCGACCTGCTGAATTTCATACGCCGCGGTGTCGTTTGAAATTGCGTTTTGAATGTCGTGTGACACCAGCATGGACTCGAATACGGCCGTTCTGCCCGAATAGCCGGTGTTGAAGTTGGCGTCCGTTGGGATGCCCCGCACGATTCGTGTGTCGTGATCGTGTTCGTCGATGTGCAAAAAACGCCGTGCTTCGTCGTCAGGTTCGAGCTCTTCACGAGATAAGTTGCACACCTTGCGGACCAGTCGCTGCGAAATGACGCCTCGCAGGCAATCTGAAATCGCCATCGACGAGATTCCGAAGCCACGGAGCACGTCGACGGCCGACGCAGTGTTGTTGGCATGCAGAGTTGACAGGACCAGAACGCCGGTCGTGGCTGCTCGACATGCGATTTGCGCTGTCTCCGAGTCGCGGATTTCTCCGACGCAGATAATGTTGGGATCCTGTCGCAGCGTGCCCCGCAGTGCGTTGGCGAATGTGAGACCGGTTTTCGTATCGATCTGAATCTGGTTGATGCCCGGAATTCTTCTTTCAACAGGATCCTCAATCGTGACGACGCTTTTTTCCGGGCTGTTCAGTTCTTTCAACAGGCTGTGAACAGTCGTGCTTTTGCCCGATCCGACAGGCCCGACAACCAGCAATAATCCATAGGGTGCGTCCAGCAGCGTGCGGACGGCCGACAGCTGATCGTCGTAAAATCCCAGTGACGTCAGGTTGTTGAGCTGGTCAGCGTCGGGCATCAATCTCAGGACCAGCCGTTCGCCGTTAACGGTGGGCGTACTTCCCACTCGGATATCACGCAGCAAGCCTGGATAGCGATCCGCTGAAATCGCGCCATCTGAAGGTCGCCGTCGATCCGTGATGTCCATGTTTGCCATGACGCGAATGCGCGACAGCAGTACCGCCGCTTTTTCGGCCGGAATGGGCAGAATGTCCTGAAGCGTGCCGTCCACGCGAAATCGAATTCTCGTTCCAAGTGTCGTCGGATCGAGGTGAATGTCCGTGGCACCGTGAGCGAACGCTCGCTGCAACACCATGTTCGCCACAGAGGCGGGCTCGACAACGCTGAGCAACTCATTCAGCTCGGCCGCCAGGGCAGCGTTGTTCGGGCGAGCGTGTTGGGCGACAAGTTGTTCGCCGGAAGCTGCTTGATCTGTTGTGGCCGCTTCTGTCATCTGTTGTGTACCTGTTGAGACAAGAAAGTCTGTTCGACGGATAATGACCCAATGCTGGCTGCTTTGGTGGCCGGTTTTTCTGCACGTCCGACGTGTCCTCCGCGGTGGCTTCAATCCTCGTGGCAACGTGGTCGCAATTGTTGTTGTCTGGACTTAGTTCAACTTCATCGGGTTGCCATCGAACAGCGATGACAATACTCCCAGTGCCACGATGACAGCCATCGCTGACAGGAATCGTGGAAAGCCGCGGGCCTTGATGACGGAGATTATTCCGGTCATCAACGCAGCGGCCGCAAGCATCAATGCGGCTAACTGAAAATTCACACCGACGTCGTCTGCTTCTTTCATCAGAATCGGAATCGTTGATTTTGACGCCATCATCGATAACGCAGACATGACAGAAAACGAAACGGTCACCATCAATAGAATTCGTCGCTCCCGTTGCTCGGACTGAGCCCCGCGTGACACCCCGAGATCGTAAGCGGCTTCTTCTCGATCGTCGACGACGGACCAGAGTTTCCAGAGGCCTGCGGATTTCAGGACGTCAGTAATGATTTCATTCGGGCTAACCAGAGAGAACTGACCTTTTTTCTGTTGCATCGTTTTCCACATCCGGACGAGCGATGCAATCAGACCGCTGTTGATCATGTCCATCGCACTAAGGTCAACGAGCAGGCTTTTCTTGTTTGACTGTTCGAGTCGCTGGATGATCTGTGTCGTCCCGGATTCCACGTCCGCCCAGCTGAGCGTCATCAGGATTGGATCGAACTGGACGGAGCAAAAACCTCGCTGTTCGTCGAAGAGGAATGGCTCATCCGATTTGACAACCGCTTTGGCAGATGGCGGCGGAGTCTGACTGAGCTCTGCCCTGGTCTCGCCGACCACGCCCAGTTCTGAGTGTCCCTGTTCCAGTGACGTTGTTAACGTCCACAGCGATGTCAGACCTGTCTGTGCAAGTTCGTCAGTGACCAGTTGCTGAGGCGACACGACCACAAACCGACGCCGCTTCTCGTCCATGCCTTTCCATGTTTGTACAAGGGAAGCCACGACACCGCTCGGCATTGTTTGTAAAGGCGAAAGATCGACGAGGACGGAATTCGCGGGAGCATCGTGGACGAGCTGTGGGACGCATTTCGTCGCTTGCTCAACATCCTTCCACGGCATTTCTGATAACTCGGGCGTGAACCGCAACGTGCAGTAACCGGAATGCTTTTCAAAGGTGACGCCGTTCATGGACCCCCTTCACGACTCTGGTGTTGATTGCTGACCGCAGATTCACCAGAATCAGGTGACGAGCAGCCGGACCAATGGATTATGTACTAAATTCTGTCTGTGAGACATTCCCAGCTGAAAATCGTCAAGAATCCAGAGGGTTTTCCGATCGTGGCGCCGGGGCAACCAGGTTTGAGCCACTGACGGGTGGCCTTTCGTCGTTCTCCTCAGAAATGCGCGACAAACGTCTCCAACTTGTGAGGAATGGCTGCATTGTCTTCATGGAACGGGACGAACTCTATTGCGTTCATCGTTGGATGACGAGCCATCCCATGAATCAAAATGTGCATCTTCCAATACCGTTTTGCCAATCGTGAACTGTGAATTGCATGAGTTTCGCCCAATCTGACGTCCGAAATCTTGTGCTTGTGGGAGCTGCGTCGCGCCGAGAGTTTTCGACGCTGGTCTCCTCGCTACGGCAGAATTCGGCGACCCGAATCGTTGGGCACTTTAAAAACGTCGCAGCGGCCCTCGAAGACTGGGGCAGTCTTGCTGCCGAACCGGATATGACCGTTGTGCTGCAGTCATGGTCCGACGAATCTGCACAGCCCGATGTGAATCAACTGATTGGGAAGACGTTGTTTCAGCGTTTGCTGTGCTGTGTCGGACCATGGTGTGAATCAGACGGACGAAATCGAGACGTATGGCCTGATGCTCTTCGTGTCTCGGTTCGACTGGCGGAGTCAGTGATTGCAGACCAATTGCACGATATCAACTGTGGTCATCCGCCAATTCCTCCGACTTCGGCACGCGATGAAGTGTTTGCTCACCGGATGGCGGCAACTCCGGACGGCCGCGATTTATCACGACTGCAGGACATGAATGGCGCCGTAATCGGTCCTGATCGAGTCTTTCGGAAAACGATATGTTCAACGCTCCGTGACTACGGCCTGCGTTCCGTTCATCTGCCCCTGATCACATCGTGCCAACGGATCGTTCCCCGGGAAACGTCGCGCGGTCCTGTTCATCTTGTGTTTCACGACCTTGATCCGTGGGATGAGCTGACGGAATTCTCACTGACGGCTGCTCGTCGAATGTTTCCTTCGGCCACCTTGCTGGGAATTGCCTCGATGCCGGATGCCGGGATCAGTTCGCAACTCGACGACGCAGAAATCGACGTTGTTGTCCCGAAACTCGATTTCGAAAACGGTCTCCGCCGGCATTTGAAACGTTGGCTGGAATCGAACCGGCAGGAGCGAGTACAATCGTTCACTTGATGTGCTCAGGGGACTTCGGAATTAAGTCTTAGTCTCCTGGCGCATCCGGGAAGTTGACGAGAACATTCCCTCCGCAACGAAGTTCCTGTGCCCCTGCTAATGTCAGTTGCTGAACAACATCCAAGACGTGTCTTTTTCGGGGACCTGGCCACTGTGTTGGGCAGCATCGCCGTTGCCCATCTGCTGCAAAAAGACGGATTGCTGGCCGATGACTCTGATGACGGCAGTCCGATTCGCCCCCGTGTCGATCCAGGGAACCCCTTTGCCGCACGTGACGCGCATGTTGACGCCGCTGCCAAAAACGTCATTGTGGTGTTTTGTTCCGGCGCCTGCAGCCACCTTGACACGTTTGACTACAAACCGGAACTCATACGACGGCACGGCCAGGCAATGCCCGGAGCCGATGGTCTGCTGACGTTCCAGGGACAGCAGGGAAATCTCACAAAGAGTCCGTGGGGGTTCAAGCCGCGAGGTGAATGCGGAAAGATGGTGTCGGACCTGGTTCCGCAACTGGGCGATATGGCAGACGATATTTGTTTTCTGCATGGAATGACCAGCAAGACGAACACACACGGCCCCGGCGAAAACTTTATGTCCACCGGTTCCACACTCGATGGCTTTCCCAGCATGGGAGCATGGGTCAGCTACGCTCTGGGGAGTGAGAACCAGAATCTGCCAGCATACGTGGCCATTCCTGACCCGCGAGGGACACCGCAGTCGAGTGTTAACAACTGGGGGCCTGGATTCCTTCCGGCCGCGTTTCAGGGAACCGACTTTAACGCAACGAATCCGATTCGTAATCTCGCTCGCCCCGAGAGTATTTCGCAGCAGAAAGACAAGGCAACTCGTGATTTTCTGCGCCGCCTGAATGAACGACATCAGGAACGTTTTCCGGGCGACACCGAACTGGCGGCCCGCATTTCAAGTTACCAGTTGGCTGCGCGGATGCAGCAGAGCATCCCGGACGTCAGCGACCTCGCCTCTGAGCCGGAACATGTTCTGAAAATGTACGGCGCTGATGACGCAGAGAACTCCCTGAAGGCATCGTTCGCGAAGAACTGCATTCTGGCTCGTCGACTGATTGAAAAAGGTGTGAGGTTTGTCCAGCTCTTCAACGGTGCCTATCAGACGGGCGGCGAAGGTGTCAGCAACTGGGACGGACACAAGGTGCTGGAACAGCAGTACAGCAAACACGGTCCGGTTCTGGACCAGCCCGTCGCTGCACTACTCCGGGACCTGAAACAGCGTGGCATGCTCAAGGACACGCTGGTCGTGTGGTGCACGGAATTCGGTCGCATGCCGACATTTCAAAAAGGTGCCAGCGGCCGGGACCACAATCCATCCGGCTTCACTTGCTGGCTGGCCGGAGGCGGAGTGAAAGCGCCCTTTGAGTACGGAGCGACAGACGAGTTTGGGTACAAGGCCGTTGAAGACGTAACCACCGTCTACGACTTCCACGCCACGATCCTGAGATTACTGGGCCTGAATCACAAGCGGTTGACGTTCTATCACAACGGCCTTGAACGACGGCTCACTGACGTCCACGGACACGTCATAGAAGATGTGCTGGTGTGATCTGCCGACTGTCAGGTCAGCACTTCTTCGAACACTTCGCTGTTGAACCCAACCATCACAGTCTTTCCCACTTTCATTGTGGGCGCACGAAGGTTTCCGGTCGGTCCAATCATCAGTGAAGTCAGCGTCGCGTCGTCGGGACGGTCCTTTTTCAGGTCGACTCGGGTGACTTTCTTACCCTTCGCGACCAGCAGGGTGTTCATGCCTGCCAGCAGGTTCACAGCCTCAGATTCGCCGTAGCGTTCTTTTCGGGCGTCGACTTGTTCTTTGGTATTAACATCATGAGTCGCAAGAAACTCCTGCGCGCGGGTACACGATGTTCAGCCGTTGCGGTGATAGCTCCAGTCAATCTTAGCCATGATGGTGTTCCTTTATGGTGAATTGTGTGGCCGTCAACTTTATCGTGATGGGATTGTAGTACGGCTGTCGACTTCAG
Organism: Fuerstiella sp.; assembly: GCA_029247265.1. GTDB lineage: Bacteria > Planctomycetota > Planctomycetia > Planctomycetales > Planctomycetaceae > Fuerstiella. Next base: position 10,869 of record JAQWLN010000230.1, on the reverse strand, counting down.
CCAGCCGGAATGCAGGACCGGCCCAATTGTCCGCTGCTATTTCTCAGCGTCGGCACTGACGTATACGGAATCTCCCTGATTACGGAACCAGCCCCGCATCTGCTTTTTCAATCGCTCTCGAGTTGCAGTATGAGCTTCGTCGGCAACCAGATTGGTCAGTTCGTCGGGATCCCGCTTCAGGTGGAATAACTGTTGACGGTCAACGGCAGGATATTCGATGTACTTCCAGTCGTCTGTCCGAATCATCCTTTGAAAGTTGCGGAAGTATCCGACGACAAAGTCGTGAATGCGATCCGTTTTTCCGTCAAGCACCGGCTTCAGACTCAGGCCATCAATCTGCTCACCAGGACCGTCAACGCCGGCCAGATCGCACAACGTTGGAAACAGGTCTCGCAGGTAACACTGAGCATCGAAACGCCTGGCTTTCGGGATGCCAGGTCCCTGCATCAGCAGGGGGACTCCGATAGTGTGTTCGTACATGCTTTGCTTGCCACGAAGTCCGTGGCTGCCGACCGACAGGCCGTGATCGCTGCTGAATATGACAATCGTGTTGTCGGCTTTACCGGACGCGTTCAGGGTGGCCATGATTCTGCCGATCTGTTCGTCCATGTAGGAAATGACGGCGTAGTAGACCGCGATCTCTCGTCGAGTTTCCTGCGGCGTGCGCGGCCACAAAAACAGCTTCTCGTCGCGTCCATCAAAGTTGCCGTGATCAAAGGGGTGTTCCGACAGGAAGTTTGCCGGCAACTTCATTCTGTTCGGGTCGTATTTCGTTTCCCACCCGGGCGGCAGTATCAATGGATCGTGCGGCGATGTGAAGTTCACATGCAGAAAGAAGGGTTCTTCGTCGCTGGACTGAATAGTTTCAATTGCTGCGTCAGCGAAATGTCGGCTGATCTCCGGCGTGAGTCCGACGCCTTTTTCGGGGAACAGGTTTCCCTGATCGTCCTGAAAAATCCAGCCTCGATAGCCGGTGACCGGTCGTCCGGCGAAGTCGAACTGAGGTTTGGCAAACTTGCCTCCACCGCCACGATAAAGGCCTCTCGTGAATTTGTACCCTCGGTCAACAGGCTTGCCGTCGTTGTGCCACTTGCCGACATAAGACGCTGTATATCCGGCGGCCGAAAACCATTTCGACATTGTTGGAATCGTCGAATCGATGGGTTTGCCGAAATCCATGACGCCGCAGCGAAAGCCCGATGATCCTGTGAGGATTTCTGCGCGGCTGGGCGTGCAGATCGGATTCGAACATGTCGCCCTGGTAAAGACACTGCCCTCGCGGACGAAGCGGTCAAGGTGCGGCGTTTCAATCAGATCGTTTCCCAGTGCCGCAATCGTGTCCGGCCGCTGATCGTCACTGATCAGCAGTAGTATGTTCGGCCCGTCGGCAAACGCCTGACAGCAGAACACGAAAACGCAGCACAACAACAGACATCGCATGACAATTGCCTTTACTCGGCATCAGCCGCAGCCGAATGTTAATCCGGAGGGAATTCACATTGCGTTCATCAGATCTGCGAGCACGCAGCGGGTTTCAGTTTGATGCTTCGAATTTTGCTGACCGTCCCCTTGTACTTCTCCATCTTCTTCAGCACCTGCCAGCGAGGATGTTTTCCGAATCCACCCCAGTGTTCACCGTGAGCTTCCTCACTCGGCGCGCTCAGCATGTATGTTAGATTCGGAACGTCGTTGGAAATCAGCGTTTCGCCGAAGAACACCGGACCCAGTTTTACGTCCTTCATGACTTCGATTTCACCGTCGTTGAACATTTCCACTTTCAGTCGGGCCTTCTGCGTGTTGTGGCTTTCGTAGATTCGTAGTTCCAGCAGGCGATCCTCGCTGTCACCGTTTGGCACTTCCAGCACCGGCATCCCGGAGAATGCTCTCATCAGCCGACTTTCAAGTCTTGTGTATGCTGGATCTTTTTTTTCTGCCGCCATGAATTCAGACGCTGCAGCGGAATAAGTATCGTCTGCTGCCAGTAGGCCGCCGGAATTTGCGAATTGGCCAAGGTCTGAAAACGGAATCAGCACGTAGACGTCCGTCAGCGGCACTTCCGGCTTACCGCTGGTTGGAACAAATACCCCAACGGTTTTCACGCCCATGCGATTCAACGCGGGAACCAGCGCGCCATCCAGGTAACTAACGACGGCCGCCTGTTTGTCGGCGTTCCAGTTTCGGTAGACGCGGAGCTCGTATAACTGCTGCTCAGCGGCCATGGAAGGAAGCGTGACCAGGGCGATGGCGCTAAGTGTCAGGCAACGCAGAATATGTTTAGACATGGTAATTCTCCTTACGCGGCAAGGCCGCGTTAAATATCGAACCGTCGTCGACGGTCTGATGCTTTTTCAGTAATTGGGTGACGTATTGTGTGCCACTGGCTCCGCCAGTGTTTATTCCGCCGCGAGGCACCCGCAGAGCCGGTGGCATACACCAGGAAAACGGACTCCCTCGATCGGCACTGTGCAGACCAATTTAAAAAATCGTTTCATTAATCGGGAGTCAATGCAGTATGTGTAAATACGAGTGAAATTTCCCGTCCGGACACTCTGAATTCGCGCAAACGACTGACTTCAAACGTGTTCAGGCTGTCTGGTCGATGATGTTTGGCGGAATCGTGGCTGCGAGGGAGCGATTGCAGATTGAGACGCCGGCGTACTCACAGGCCGGAACAGTTCACACGCCGTAGCAGAAGGCTTTATGTTGGCAGTTTCGGTTGCTCGTCCAGTACACGCTGCATGAGGTCCGCGACGTCCACGTCGCCGGACCAGTTACGCTGGTTCAGGCCATGGACGACATTCTGCTGACGTTCTGTACTGTGGTTCTGGTTCAGCTTTGCTTTGCCTTCGATGCGGTCAATTGTAATCGTAAAGCCGACGATCGATTCAACCAGTTGAGATACGAATGCGTCTTCTTCAGATTCGAGTTTCCATGGCGTCGGCATACCAGTTTCGTAGTGATCCACGTAACGCTTTACGATGTCGTGCACTCGTGCTGGATCGGTCTCCATCTTCAGTATTCCGTGCACATGCACGGCAGTGTAATTCCACGTGGGCACCACATTTGTATCGCCGAACCAGGATGGCGAAATGTAGGCATGCGGACCGTGAAAGATGATCAGGACTTCCGTGTCAGCGGCAGTCTTCCACTGTGGATTGGCTTTGGCCATGTGCCCGACCAGCGTACCGTGCGGCCCCGTTTCTCGTTCCAGCAGCAGTGGCAGATGTGACGCGAGCGGTGTTGTATCCTGCACCGATGTTAATATGCCGAAACTGTGCGCCCGAATAAAGTTGTGCAGAGTTTCGAGATCATCAACGGCAAATGACGACGGTGTGTACATTGTCGGAATTCTGATAGTGCGAATAGCAACTGAAACGTGTTCGACGTGGACAGGGTGAACATTCAATCGCCCAGGGGCAGAGAGTAATGAAGGAAGGTCTCGTTTTTTTTCCAGCCGCGCGATTTGTACAGCGTCTGAGCCGCGAAGTTTTCGATTCCGGTCGCCAGCTCCATTCTGATCGCACCGGCTTCCCGACCGAATTGCGTAGCTGTTTCCAGCAACGTTGTACCGATGCCCTGTTTGCGACTGGGCTCCGACACGAACAGATCATTCAACAGCCAGACCGATTCCATCGAGACGGACGAAAACAGCGGGTACAATTGAGTGAACGCCACTACAGAGTTATTCACGACGGCGACGAATACGACAGACTCGTTGTTCTGCAAACGCTGAGTCAGAAAGTGACGAGAACCGTTGAGGTCTGATTCCATTCCGTACCACACGCGGTACTGGTCGAATACCGGAGCCAATGCTTCGATGTCATCGACTGTCGCATCAATGACTTCGTGTTCTGCTGGCATGAAATGCGGTCCGTAAGTGATGTGGAATGTTGACGATTCGCGCGGGCGACTGAGCAGACTTGCCAGTGCCATGCCCGGCCGACTTCCGTTTGCGACACTTGTTGACCAGAATGGTTCGCGCTGAGGCAATCCCGTCCACACGAAAGCTGTGTCCATGACTTTCAGATTTCTTGCCACCGTAATGTTCTATACGATGGCTGCCGTATGTTCAGCCGATCGCCCGAACTTTCTGATGATTGCAGTCGATGATCTGCGACCGATGCTGGGATGTTACGGACATCCCGGAATTCGTACTCCCAACATCGACCGCCTGGCCGAGCGAGGGTTCGTCTTTGAGCGTGCCTATTGTCAATACGCGAAGTGCGGTACGTCGCGGTTGTCGCTGATGACCGGGTTGCGTCCGGATACGATTGGTGTCTTCAGCAACAACGAAAAGGACGTTGCCGCGTTTCGGAAACGCCGCAGTGATGCTCCGTCTATTGCGGCATGGATGAAGCAGCACGGGTATCACACGCAGAGTTTCGGAAAGATCTTTCACGACGGCTGGGACAATGCTGCAGACTGGAGCGTGCCCTCCAGCCCCGGCCGGCCTCGGGAAATGTGGGAAATCGTGGACCATGCAGACCCGACCCAGCCGACATTGATCGCGGAGCGTCTGGATTGTCCGCTCATGCAGAGCCCGGATGTGGCCGATGACCACTTGTTCGCGGGGCGAATGACAACCGACGTCATTGCATCGCTCAATCGTCTGCCACAGGACAGGTCGGCATTTCTTGCCGTCGGATATCGTCGACCCCATTTGCCGTTCATTGCGCCAAAGAAGTATTTTGATCTCTATCAGCCCGATAAATCGTGGCTGGCTCCGGGGGCGATTCCTGGTGACGATCAGCCCATCATGGCCTGGTATAATTCTGATGGCTACGTTGGTTCTGCCCGACGAGTGGGGCTGACGATGCCCAATCCGCCAAATCGTCAGCAGGCGATGGCATGGAACGGGTACGAAATGCGCAGCTATGTTGGCGTTCCCAATCAGGGCCCTATCGACGTGGCGACGCAGTTGCGACTGCTGCAGGCCTATGCGGCGTGTGTGTCTTACGCTGACGCACAGATTGGTCGACTACTGGACGCAGTTGATCACTCTGAGCAGTTCAAAGACGCCACGATTATTTTGTGGTCCGATCATGGCTGGCATCTGGGTGAGAAAACGGCGTGGGGAAAAATGTCCAATTACGAAATCGCCACCCGTGTGCCGCTGATCATGGCCGGCCCGGACATCAGTCCTGGGCGGACTCAGGCGATTTCTGAACTGGTCGACCTGTATCCCACCATCTGCCAACTGGCAGGAGTGCAACCCCCGGGCCAGTTGCAGGGCGAAAGTCTGGTCAACGTCCTGCAGCATCCTCGGCAAAATTCGGATGCGATTGCGTTCAGTCAGTATTCAAGGTTCAACGGCAAGTACATGGGGCGAGCGATTCGAACCGATCGGTATCGGTTTGTGGCGTGGAAGAATGTGAAGACACAGCAGATTGTGGAACGTGAACTGTACGACCACCAGACGGATCCGCACGAAACCAGGAACATGGCTGCAGTCGCCGAAAACGCTGAGCTTGTGCGGCAACTGGAACATCAACTGAACACCAGCTGGCAGTAGTTGCTGCCGGTTCTGAGAAAAGGCAATTTCGAATGTCTGAGAAGGGTGAAAAATGGACGTTTCTGCATGTCAACGACAGTCACATGGGCACGCCTCGCTCGTTTCGTTTTCGTCCAGCCGTGAACCGACGGTGGGCGGCAATCAAACAGCAAATGGCTGACACTGAAGCGGAGCTATTGATTCACGGAGGAGACCTGACGCGTGACGGAGATATTCATGAATTCGAATATCAGCAGGCGCAGCAGGATCTGGAGACGCTGCCGTTTCCGTCGTTTGTGATCCCTGGCAACATGGACGTCGGCAACAAGCATACTTTGGTGAACGGCGTGAAACGCAAGTGGGAGCAGCGTGGTCTGGGCTGGAACGACCCGGACCTGAACATGACGTCAGAACGCCTGGATCTGTTTGCGTCGTGGTTTGGTCCGATTCACTGGACGTTCCAGCATCGCGACGTTCGTTTTACCGGATTCTATGCGGCTGTGGCGGGTACCGGTCTGCCTCAGGAAGAACGGCTCTGGCAGATGCTGGAGCGTCTGCCTCAGTTGCCGAAGACTCAGCACCACGTTGCGATGATGCATTACTGGCCGTTCATGGAACAACCGAACGATCCGGCGTGGGATCTCACCGATCCGGATCAGTACGATAACTGGTATTTTTCCATCGACCCACCGCATCGGCAGCGTCTGTGGGACCTGTTGCAGAAAGCCGGTGTGGATATTCTGTTTTGCGGGCACGTTCACACCGGACGTTCTGTTCAGGACGTCGACGGCATTCGCATCTATCGCACTCCTGCCGCCGGCAACACGTCTCAACTGGCCGAACGATGGACCGACGCCGATACGCGGTTCGGATTCCAACGCTGCGAAGTGACGCCCTCTGAAATTGACGTCGCCTTTGTTCCGGGTAACGACCAGTGTGACGAGTTCGATTCCTACGGTCCGATGGGACATCCGTCCGCAGAGAAGCGGGACTATTCCATCGCACGTGAACAGCCGGCGATTCAATAATTCCACATCGTCACTTCGGATGCAGTAGCGGATTGTTGTTGGGATCGGTCGGGTGGCCGGAGCTTGCAAAGGACGCTCCGGGGTTTCACTCGTGTCTCGCTCCACCCCCCGGCCACCCTCTCCAGCTTAATGACCGTTCATGACTGCGCCCGTTACTTCAGAGGTCGTCCTGTGAGCGGCTTACCGTTTGTGTCCAGGATTTGAAAGTGGTGGATGCCGTAGGGGTTTCCATCGACGTGAGTCCAGACCACCTGTTTGTCACGATTTACCTCAATCAGTTTTGGCGCGTCTTTATCTTTGCGACCGCCCGCATAGCTGGTGATCACGAAGTTCCCGTTCGGCAGGACCTGGCTGCCACAGGGGTCCTGCAGCCACGGCCCGGGAAGATCATCGTTCGTCAGTTCCCAGACGATTTTTCCTTTGTCATCGAATTCCACGACTCGATTGCTGTGTGTACAACAAACGAGAGTGCGATCCTTCCTGTGTCGAATGGCAGTGAACGGCCACGAGTGAATCTTATGTTCAGGATCACCTTTGACAGTCGTGTCAAACTGGCCCAGCAGTTTTCCACTGGCGTCATAATGCATGACTGCGAAGTTGAACAGGTGAGGTGCCAGATATGTTCCGTCCGACAACTTGCGGGCCATGCGTGTCTGCATGTGATGGTTCTGTGTCTGGCATTTCAGGGGAAACTCCACCACGATCTTTCCCGATCGATCGATCTCCAGTAGTCGCGGTTTCGGCCCGGCCTCTGTCAGAACGAACGTGTCGTCGTCCGTCGGCTGGACGCTGTTGACTTCACTCTGAGTGCCTTTCCACAGCAGGGTCTCTTTGCCGTCGCGTGTGACTTCCACGGCTGCTCCGCCGGGGTGTATCTTCGACTTAGTTACTGCCAGAACGATGTTGCCATTGGGCAGAACGAAACCGTCACGCGTGTTGTGTGGATAATTCCAGATCGCCTGCCCGCTGCCGTCGGTGATGTAGGTATGACTGCCACAGGCCAGAAAACCGTGAGTGGTTTCTTCGGCGAAAGCGCTGGTCGCGAGTGCCACGCACGAGCTGATGATGAGAACACTTCGGGTGACGTTTTTCGCGTACAGAGAGAGTGAAGGATTCATGAACAATGCTTTCGAGGAAAATCTGCGGCTCAGTTTGGAGAGCTGAACCTAACGATCAAACAGCCGAAATACTACTCCCGGCGCTTATACCGTCACCGAAATCGCTCCGGATACCCATTGCCGGCGATGAAGGGATTGTGAGACGGATTGCCGGCCGATATATTAATTCGTGAAGCTTCCGGCTTCTTCGTTCCTGTTGGTCGGATTTCCTGCCTACCGTCGGACGTTTGCGTCTTCCTGAGCCGAAAGGGCCAGATATATGCACGGCGTTTCTCCTGCCTCGCGTGATCTGATCAGCGTGCCTTCACGTCGCTGGTTTCTGCAGAGCGGACTGTCCGCGCTCGGTGGACTCAGTCTGTCTCAGTTGATGAATCTGCAGGCGGCCTCCGGGGCGGATACGAAATCAGGCTCAGGCAAAAAATCAGTTATTCTGTTCTGGCTGTCCGGTGGACCGAGTCATATCGACATGTGGGACCCCAAGCCGGACGCACCGTCAGAAATTCGTGGCCCCTATGCCACCATTCCGACGAAGATTCCAGGAGTCCACTTCGGTGAACATTTGCCTCTGCAGGCATCAATTGCAGACAAGCTTTCGATTATCCGGTCGGTCGACTGTTCCAGCAGCAACCATACTCCGATTACGATGCAGGCTGGCAATCCTCTGGCTCGGCGGACAAACGACGGCAAGGATGGAGGCGGTTATCCATCGATGGGTTCAGTGGCTGCAAAATTCCGGGGCGCCAATGACACGGATTTGCCTCCATTTGTTGGTCTGGCAGATTCCTGGTCGTCCGACGTTTGGGAGTCCGGCCACATGGGTAGTGACTTTGCTCCGGTGAAGGGCAACGAACTGAAAGGACGGTTCGCCATGCCGCCGGGCATCGAAGTGAAACGTCTGCAGGATCGCGACAGTATTCGTCGACAGCTGGATCAGTTCGGTCGCAGTATCGACAACGATCAAACGCTCAGCAGGTCAGGGCGGTTTACTCAGCAGGCCTACGACCTTGTGTTGTCAGGCAAGGTTCAGAAAGCATTTAACACCGACGACGAATCTGCTGCAACCAAAGCTGCATACGGCACGGAAAGCATCGCTCAGAAAGCGTTGCTGGCTCGTCGGTTGGTTGAGGCCGGTGTTTCGTTTGTGCTGGTCAGCGGCGCATGGGGATATTTCGACCACCACGGTGACAATGTCCGCTGGAAGGGTATTGAGAAAGGGCTGACGCCGCTGCTGCCGCGAGTCGATCGCACGCTGTATGCTTTGGTGAATGATTTGGAAACTCGAGGCATGCTGGACGATACGCTTGTGCTGATGATGGGTGAGTTCGGCCGATCTCCTGTGATCAATAAGGAAGCCGGACGTGATCACTGGACGAACGTCATGTCCATGGTGCTGGCCGGCGGCGGCCTGAACCATGGTCAGGTCATCGGTTCGACCGATCGACGTGGCGGCGCCATTGAATCCAATCCCGTTCGACCTCAGGATCTGGCCGCGACGACGTTCCGCCATCTGGGGATCGACCTGAATTCGCATTGGGTCAATAATCAGGGACGTCCCATTCCGATCGTCGCCGAAGGCGGACGCCCGATTCCGGAACTCGGTTAGGCCGCGACAGTTTCCTCTTTATTTCAGTCTCGAAGAGTAGGCGAGAACGTAGGCCCGACTGATCGAAGCGTTGTTCCGGCATCGGCGGTGTAATCACACATACACATTTACCCCATTGCCGCAGCTGCGTCGCCGTGGCTGCTGGATGCCGGCCTACATTGAGTAGGCCGTGACCGAGCGAAGCGCTGTTCCGGCGTCGTCAGCCCACTTTTCTGATCATCCGATTGCCGGAGCGGCGTCGCTGCGCTCCGGCAATCGGCATGCTTTCTTAATCCAGTTTTACCGAAAGCAGCAGCCAGTCGCCGCTGGCAGTCTCGGAAGCCCAACTGTCAGGCTCTATTGGAGTACCACCGTCGATCGGCCGCTTTCCAGGCCGTCCCGAAAATGAGCGGACAGCTCCCCGGCGACGTCTGATTTTTCGTGCGTCCAGAGACGCGTTCGACGAACGACATCATTGATCGCCTCGTGAATTGATTCCGGCAGGCTGATGTCGATTGTCGCGGGAACGCTACTGATCTGGCGAATCAACATCGGCAGTGCGATGGACTCCGTGAGGTCTGCAGCCAGGGCTGGAGCAGCCTCACCATGCTGCAGTCGTGACCGCATTTCCTGAAAGAGGTCGTTGGTGATCTTGCGACGCGCTCGGCGACCCGTCCTGGACTTTGTCACGACAACGTTGACCGCGTCCAGAATCGTTTGCGGCAGGGGATCGTTCAGCAGTGAAATCCAGTCGGACGTTTCAGGAGCGTTCGTGGCAAGCTGTATTGCCTGAACGACGGAGTCAACGTCCTGGCGACTGTCGGTCTTCGCGCCGGCCCATTCGATGACCGTGCGAGCGTGTCTTGCACGCTGACCGACAGGCTGCTTCAGAATGAAGGAACGGGTGGCCTGGATGGCAGCAGTGGGTAAGTTGGAATCGATGAGCTGCGTTCGCCAGTTGCCGCGGCCCGTGACACGACCACGAATCAGGTCGCTGAGCGGCGTCTGCAGCAGTCGCGTGTAGAAACCCGGTGCTGTGGTATTTTGTTTGGGGTCAGGTGCATTCATGCCTCTTCTCCCAGTAGCCTGTTGGATCCGGGCTGAATGACTCGTAACGCAAGCATCGCTGCCGTTACTGCCTGCCACTGAGCGGCGTCGGCGCTCAGTCGTTTTTTCCCCTTTGCCGTGAGTGCGTAGTATTTTCGTTTGCGGCCGGACGGTCCGTCCTTCCACGACGGTTTAATCAGTTTCTGCGATTCAAGATTATACAGCAGCGGATACAGCGTGGACTGCCCCATGTCGAGTACACCGGCAGACTGCTGTGCCAGTTCTTCGACCAGCTGATAGCCGTACATTGGGCCCGCTTCCAGCAGTTTAAGCACTGCGACAGGTCCGGCACCGCGCATTAATTCACGTTCAATTCGCATCAGGGCACTCCCACGACGTCTCTTTTTAATACTATGTGTCACATAGTATGTGTGGCGTGGTGATTGGTCAAGCAAATATTCAGTGGCAGAATCGAATGTGCGTGCCATCACTGTTTGCGTGCCATCACCGTTTACGACGCCGCACGATTGGGTGGCCGGAGGCTGGACTGAGCCTGCGAAGGAAGCCCCGGGGGGTTAGCTTCGTTCTGCTGACCGACTGACC
>JAQWLN010000229.1 GCA_029247265.1 Fuerstiella sp. | reverse complement strand
GCTGGAGACGTCATTACAATGTGGTTCGTCCTCACAGTTCTTTGGACTACCGGCCGCCAGCGCCGGAAGCCGTGCTATCAGCAATAAAGTTTACGCCAGGTCCGAGTTAGGATCTGGCACCATCCGTGGGGGCAGGTCACGTTTTACCCTCATCCGTGCTCCACGACAGCCGCAGTTGACCGTACGCCGTCATCACACACACCAGCGTGCCATCCGAGAGCATCTTGAAACGCGGCGTCTTCACACGGGCACCTTTCGGAAACGGTGTATGTGAATACCGCCAAGTCTTGCCCTCATCTTCGCTGTAGAAAATCGCGCCATCGGGACGGGTGATCAGGCTGAGTCGACCGGAGGGCAGCAACGAGATCTCAGGCTCGTCGATGACACGATCATCAGCCCCGACGATGCTAACGAGTCCCCATGTTTTTCCGCTGTCGTCGCTGCGGTGGATCGCGCCGCGCAGCTTCTGGAATCCGCGCGGCGACCAGTACGTCGCGAAGAGGGTCGAACCGTTGGATAGCTCAATCGGTTCGCCGTGAGCGCGTTGGTAAAAGTCTCTTCGCCTATCGGCATCGGCAACCACACGGGTTGGGACCAGGTCCGGCCGTTGTTCGTCGAGCGGATTATCCCGATTCGCGTGTTGTAAACCGGGTGTCCTTCGGGGGCCTTCTCATAGCCATACCACGACGACTGGTTGTTGACGACGGTCAGTACGGTGCCATCACTGAGCACGGCCATGCCCTGCGGACTGACGTCGGTGTTGGTATCGAGAATCGTGACCGGCATCGATCACGACCTGCCGTGATCTCGCGAGAGGATCCCCATGATACGCCCGCCGGTCGGCGCGTCGATAACAGGCATTCCGCGGTCACGCCAACCTTGAAGTTTCTCCTGCGGCACATCAAAGGGCGTCGCCATCGAGATGTGCCAGTACCCGGCGTGGAAAACGCACAGCCAGTCTCCGTTGGGCATGACCTTCAGGTCCTGCATCAGTCCTACGGTCCCGCCAAAGCCGTGGAACGACGGCGCATTGTGGTCGTGCCCGACCAGCTTGACGCGGTATTGGCTCACGACCTGCTCGCCCTGGGCCAAACTGCAAGCGGATGCAATTAGTAACAGTCCCAAACCAATCTTCACACATAGTGTTTGCATCCGGCTTGCCTCTTAGTTTGAGAATGTAACTGTTTCAACCGATGGCGTTGATGACACCAGCGAGGACAGGGCCCATTGCACTGAGCATGGATACATCAGAGTGCAATTTATTTTCGCTGATCAACATCTCCAGAGAGGAATAATTACTGATTCAAGGAATGTCGTTGTGTAAAGGGGCCATGGCTGTTTTTGCGATGTGGTGCCTGCGTGAGCAAATAGTGGATGGCATTGAACGCAAAATGAGTGTCGCGATCGCATGTTTTACGCAACGATCTCATGCCTGTTTGCGTCGGGAATAATTAGAAGTTCTCCAGGAACATGTCGCAACCAACGTTGCAATGATCGCTCAATCATATGGCCAATTTTTCCCGGTCAGGCACACCTCACCCGATGACGGCGGATTTCGACAAAACGTGTGGAACAGATGACACGGAATTCGTACTCCATCAAACGTATGGGAATTCGGGAACCATGGTATCAAACGGTCGTTTTCCAGGAGTCCCGGAAGAGGTGAGAGTTTCGCGGAAACCCGGCCGGACAGCGGCTGACCGGAATCCGCCTGTGCAGTGATTTGACATCTCGAGGCCAGCGTACAGTAAGAAAGCGTTCGGTATTCATCGCATGTCCTGTTGATGCTTCTTCATGCGAGTCGATGCGAGTTGTCGGCCCTTTCAAACCACCCTTATCCCGGTCAGAAAGGGCCGAACACCGTGTTATTGTCCGCTCGCTCAGTGTCTGTGGGAAAAGACGGAAAGGACCAGAAAGACGCCACCGATAAAGCTGACTTGCCAGGGCCAGCCGAGCGGTGAGTGTAACGTGTGAGTTTCTCCAAGCCGTTACGCCACTTAGTGTAGCAATCCGGCTGTGATTTTCAGTGGGGCTTGTCGGCCGCGGAACGACCGAGTCGGACGTTGGGCAAACCAGCGTGTGAGAATGCGTCTGAGTTCCCGGGCACTGAACCGGAAGAATGGCATGGTCACGGTTATACCTGCACGGAGGCAATCGTCTCTTCGCGGGGTTACAATGCGGCGATGAGAGACGTTACGAGAATCCTTTCGGCCATCGAACCTGGTGATGAAGAAGCCTCGGATAAACTTCTGCCTTTGGTTTATCAGGAACTTCGCAAACTCAGTCCATAAAGGCATTCTGATTCGGGATCGTGAAGACATCATTACCCAGCAGCGATGCGCATTTGTTATGATGTTTGGTCACTTTCGCGGTCCTGTCACTTTCTGCTCCGCACTTTCGATGGATTTACCGACTGATGGTCAGCAGACGAACGTTCCTGCAGGGACTTGCAGGTAGCACGATCCTTGCCTCCCCGGAAACATTGTCTCGACTTGCTCTGGCAGCCAGGCAAAGTGGAGTCAGTAACCTGGTCCACGCACCGGTCGGGACAGAGGATGTTTTCCGCTACATACGGCGTGTGCGCGGTGCTTATGACTCAAGTTTGTACGCAGGAATTCTGGGTGCCGCCAACGATTTCAAGGAAGGTGACAGCGCCGTCGGTGTCGCTGCGGCGGATGAAGCCTCACGGCAGAACGCCCGCAGTCTGCTGGCGAATACACGTCTGGCAGACATCGACGCGCATTCGCCGCATTCGGATGACTTGTTCAGGTTCATATCTGTTGGGCGGGAGGAGCAGCTTCGCAACCCACTGACCGCACAGACGCTGGGCCGGCTCAAACGGTTTCTGCTGGCTGCCGATGAACTGGCGATTAAGGATGTGATGTCCGGTTTGTCCAGTGACGTCATTTCCTGCGTCGTAAAATTGATGACCAACCAGGAACTCATTCAGATCGGCCAGAAACTTTTTAATCCGTTGCCCGGCAGTCAGATCGGCGCAAAAGGGTATCTCGGTGCGCGAGTGCAGCCAAATTCGCCAACAGACAACGTCGATGACGTGCGTTGGCAGGTGCTGGATGGCTGGTCCTATGCGGTGGGTGACGTGCTGCTGGGGACGAATCCCGTATCCAGCGATCCGGCATCCGTCGCCGCCATCCAGCAGACGTTGCAGGATCTGTTGACGACGTTTGAAATCAATCATTTGATGCCGCACTGCGTTCTTTCGCACATTGACGTTCAGGCAAAAGTGGAAAGTCAGCGGCCGGGATCGACCGAGCTGTGGTTTCAGAGCATCGCGGGAAGCGACGACGCCAACGAAACGTTCGACATCAGCATCGACAAGATGAAGCAATATGCAGGAATGCGGACCGGACAATATGGTCTCTATTTTGAAACCGGACAGGGAGCAGACTTCACCAACGGTCACAGTCACGGGTTCGACATGGTCATGCACGAGTCTCGCAAATACGGATTCGCCCGGGCTTTGGCCGGCCATGTTGCCGCGGCGCGGCGGGCGGATGGCCAGACGCCAGATCCGTGGGTGCACTTAAATGATGTGGCCGGGTTTATCGGCCCCGAAGTCTTTCGCACTCGTGAGCAACTGGTGCGCTGCTGTCTGGAAGACATCGTGATGGGAAAGTTGCACGGCTTATGTATAGGACTGGACGTGTGTTCGACGCTGCACATGGACATTTCCCTTGATGATCTGGATTGGTGCCTGGATGAAATTATGCCGGCCAATCCTGCCTATCTGATGGCGCTGCCGACAAAGATCGATCCGATGCTGGGGTATCTGACCACCGGATATCAGGACCATGTCCGACTGCGTGAAAAATTCGGATATCGCGTCAACGACGAAATGTGGGCGTTCTTTCAGCAGCTCGGCGTCATTGACCGGTCAGGACAGCCGACGGAACATTTTGGCGATCCATTGTGGGTGTATCTGCAATACCAACGACGAAAGGGAGATATCAGAAGCGACCAGGAAATCCAGGAGGAAGGCCGCCAGCAGCTTGCGGAAGTTCGAGGCCGAGGATTGTTCGTGGCCGAAGGACATGGCCGGAATACCTGGGACCTGCAGCCCGCTCTTCAGGACGATATTCAGCGCATCTACGACGATGCAAAGCTCAGCATCTGGGCAGAGATGCCGCAGGAATTCATCAGGACGATACCGCGCTTCGTGAAGCTAACCACGAAATCCGCCGATCGAAATGACTATATTCTCCATCCGACAACCGGCGAGCAGCTTGACGAAGCTTCGGTGACGTTGCTGCGCCAGCTTCGTCGGCGGCAATCCGAATCAATCGATGTGCAGATCGTGGTTTCAGATGGGTTGAACGCGCTCGCGATTACAGAAGACGGTCACCTGCTTCCTTTCCTGAATCAGCTGAGGAGTGGTCTGGACGAAGCAGGGCTGAGTGCCGCCGGCGAGAATCTGGTGATGACTTCCGGCCGAGTCCGTGCGGGATACCGTGTTGGCGAGATTCTCTTCGGCGGACTGAAGGCGCGGCGGGCCATTCTACATGTGATCGGAGAACGTCCTGGAACAGGTCACCGCACATTTTCGGTCTACATGACGGCTTCAGAAGGGCAGGTCTGGGGGCGAGAAGGCGAAGTGGACCACAATATCACGAAAGTTGTGTCTGGCGTCGCCACGACCGCGCTGAGCCCGGTGGCCGGTGCAGACGAAGTTGTCCGGCTGCTTGGCCTGATGATGGACCGCAATGCCTGACAATCAGCGGGTTTCATCCTCTTCAGCACGATTCGAGGTCGTTGGCGTTCGGGCTTTGGGCTGTTCCCTGCACTACTAATCCGGGCAGCTGACACGAATCCCGCGATTGTGAATCTTTCTGTTCTTCACAAACTTCGCACGTTCGCAGCCCTGAACTCTGCTATCGTGACGCCGCAATACGTCATTCTTATTATTCCGCGATGCATCCCGGCGCACCCAACAACTCGAGCAGCTCTTCCGAAGACGGTCCTCGTTTTGATCGGAAACATACTGAGCAACAGATCTCCCTGGCCATGCAGGCGGATCGGTTTTTCATGCGCCGCACGCTGCGGTCCATCGAAAATGCGAGCGCGGCAGGGAAACCGTTTGATCGGAACCTGAAGAAACTGACGGAACAACTGACGCGTTCTGTTCAACAGCGTGCGGCTCGAGCGGCATCGGTGCCCACGATTCAATGGCCTGAAGAATTGCCGGTCGTCGCGCGGCGCGAAGAAATTGCCACCGCGATCCAGGACCATCAGGTCATTGTCGTCTGCGGTGAAACGGGATCGGGGAAATCGACTCAGCTGCCGAAGATCGCCCTTGAGCTGGGGCGAGGCGTTGGCGGCGTGATCGGGCACACTCAACCACGCCGCATCGCCGCACGCTCCATTGCGACTCGCCTGGCGGAAGAATTGAAGTGTCAGGCCGGAAAGGAAGTCGGATATCGCATTCGGTTTAATGATGTCTCGGGCCCCAATACGCTGATTCGGCTGATGACCGACGGCATCATGCTGGCCGAGACTCAGTCAGACCGATTTCTGGATCAGTACGACACAATCATCGTTGATGAAGCCCACGAACGGTCTTTGAACATCGATTTTCTGTTGGGGTACCTGAAGCAACTGCTGCCTCGGCGGAAGGATTTACGCCTGATCATCACGTCCGCAACGATCGATGCAGAGCGGTTTGCAAATCACTTCGGTAGCGAAGGAAAACCAGCCCCGGTGGTCCTGGTCGAAGGGCGGACATTTCCTGTCGAGATTCGTTATCAGCCGCTGTCGGACGATTCAGCGTCTGCGGATCAGACAAAATTTGAAACGAACTCAGCGACGGCGTTATCAGGACGGTCGAATTTTTCTCCTGGAGCGGAAGAACGCGACTGGTTTGATGGAGTATCCGATGCGATCGATGAACTCGCAGCAATTGACAGCGGGCACATCCTTGTGTTTCTGCCAACAGAGCGAGACATTCGCGAAACGGATAAGAAACTCGGTGGACGCCAATATCCGGGAGACACGTCACAGCATCCCACTCAGATCGTCCCACTGTTTGGTCGACTGTCGATGGCGGATCAAACGAAGGTCTTTCAGACCTATCAGCATCGCCGGATCGTGCTGGCCACCAACGTCGCAGAATCATCGCTGACCGTTCCCGGCATTCGCTATGTCGTGGACACCGGGACAGCTCGTATCAGTCGATACTCTGCACGGTCCCGCATGCAACGCCTGCCGATCGAAGCGGTTTCTCAGGCATCGGCCAGCCAGCGTGCGGGACGTTGCGGACGAGTCGGTCCGGGCATCTGCATTCGCCTGTATGATGAAGAAGACTTCAAAGCTCGAGAACCGTTTACCGCGCCTGAGATTCAACGCACCAATCTGGCGGCCGTCATACTGCGTACGATGAATCTTAAGCTGGGCCGGCTGGATGAGTTTCCGTTTCTTGACCCGCCACGGCCCACTACCGTCCGTGAAGGCTACAAGACGCTGGAGGAACTGAAAGCGATTGACGTTCCTGGCGCGACTGGCGGAAAGACAGACAGCGGCCGCGACGCCTATGTGCTCACAGAAACCGGCCGGCGGATGGCCCGGCTGCCCGTTGATCCGCGGATCAGTCGGATGATTCTGGCGGCCATCGATGAACATGCTGTTCCGGAGGTGATGATCATCGCGTCCGCACTGGAGATTCAGGATCCTCGCGAACGACCGATCGAAAAACAGCAGGCGGCCGATGAAGCACACCGGAAATTTCGAAACGCCGACAGCGATTTCCTGACGCTGCTGAACCTGTGGGACGCATGGCACGAACAGAAAAAGAAACTTTCCGGCGGTCAGCTCAGGAAGTGGTGCCGTCAAAATTTTCTGTCGTGGATGAGAATGCGAGAATGGATCGACGTTCATCGGCAGTTAAGGGACCTGCTGTCGGAATCCGGCGACAAGGAGCTGAAGAGAGCAGCCGCACTGCATCCATTCAAAGACAGAAAAAACGACTTCGCACTCATCCACCGTTCCCTGATGACGGGGCTGCTGGCGAATCTGGCGTATAAGTCTGCTGATCGCGAATACACGGGGGCGGGCGGCAATAAATTGATACTCTGGCCTGGATCAGCGCTGGCGGCGAAAGGCCCGAAGTGGTTTGTCGCTGCGGAACTGGTGGAAACATCACAGCGGTTTGCCCGCACCGTCGCTCGCATTCAACCGGAGTGGATCGAAACTGTCGCCGAACATCTGGTCAAGCGGGAATACAGTGAACCTCACTGGGATGCCAAGGCCGGCAACATCATGTGCTTCGAAAAGGTTACGCTGTGGGGCCTGCCGATTGTGCCTCGCCGCAAAACGTCGTTCGCGAAGGTAGACCCTGTTAAGTCGCGTGAGTTGCTCATCCAGTTCGGCCTTGTTGAGCTGGGACTGCTGTACGGAAAAACAGAAGACGAACGAGAATCGAATTTCGCGGAAGAGGAAGATGAACTGCGTTCCGGCAGTCGCTCTCGAATCACTCCAGGCAGGTCAACTCGCCCAAATCCGGATTCTTCCGCGTATCGTTCCGGAACAGCCGCTCCGAAGGCGGGCTGGGGACGAGACTTTCCTTTCCTGGAGTACAACGTCGATGTGCTGAAGCAGGTGAAGGAGCTGCAGGCCAGAACTCGACGACACGACCTGCTGCCCGGTGAAGATGTCCTGTTCGACATCTATGACAGGCAGATTCCATCCGACATCAGCGACCGGAATCGACTGCGTCGGTGGTATCAGCGGACGAACCGTTCTCGTCCCGGGCTGCTGCAGTTTGACCTGAACGCGTTTACCAGTGAAACACAGCGTGAAGAAAGCAGCGCGGACTTTCCCACATCTGTCACGATGGGCACCATGAAGCTGCCTTTGAGCTATCAGCTTGATCCCGGTCGAGATGCCGACGGAGTTACGATTACTGCACCCGTGGAGGGACTTGCTCAACTGGACCAGAACCGACTCACCTGGCTGGTGCCTGGGTTGGTGGGCCAGAAGGTGACCGCTTTGATCCGGTCACTTCCCAAGCACCTGCGCCGGAACTTCGTTCCGGCACCGGATACGGCATCGCAGATTGTTGACGGGCTGGCATTCGGCAAGGGCAATTTGCTGTCAGTGGTCGCATTCGCGCTTACGAAAATTGCCGGTGAGCCCGTCCGTCCTGAGGATTTTGACCAGGCATTGCTGCCGGAGCATCTGCTGGCAAATGTGCGTGTCCACGATGACACCGCGAAAACGCTTGCAGAAAATCGTGACCTGGACAAGCTGCGCCAGACTCTGATGCAGCAGACGAAGCAGGAGTCCGTGAAAGCCAGCCGCTCTAAAGAAGAACAGCAGTGGTACCGCACTGGCTTTACGTCATGGGATTTTTCAGACATTCCGGCCAGCATTACAATTGACCGCGCCGGCATGAGAATCCAGTCCTTTCCGTCCCTTCGCGACGATGGCACGTCTGTCGCATTGACTCTGTGCGACACGGCTGCAATGGCGCACGCTTCGCTGCGCCGAGGCTTACGTCGACTGTGTCTTCTGACGGACGAAAGCCGCATTCGCCGACAGATTGAACACCTGCCTCACCTGAAGCAGCTGCGCCAGCAGGCGACGTCTGTGCGCGGCCTGAATTTGACATCGCAACTGCAGTTCCTGCTGGTCGAACGTGCCTACCTGTCTCCCAAAGAGACACCACGGACGCAGGCCGTGTTTGAACAGTTTTTGCAGAACGGACGCAAGCGTCTGGGTGTCGTCGTGCAGGAATTTGTCCAGCTGCTGCCCGGACTGCTGAAACAGTACAGGGACACGCAGCGCATGCTGGCCGATGCCAACGGACCGGAGTGGGGAGGACTTATTGCTGACATGCAGCAGCAGCTTCACCGTTTGGTGAACCCAACGTTCCTGGCCGAGACTCCCTGGCCCTGGCTGATTCAGTTCCCTCGCTACATGACGTGCATTCGCAAGCGACTTGATCGATTGAATTCCGGCGGACTAAACACGGAACGTACTCTGCACCTTGATTTTTCTCGTTACGAGAATCGGTATCTTGATCGCCAGGCGCAAATGCTCAAACAACAGCGCAGCGATCCGATGCTGGATCACTACCGCTGGATGCTGGAAGAATTTCGCGTGAGTCTGTACGCTCAAAAACTTGGCACGGCCATCACTGTGTCGGGGCCTCGGCTGGACGAACAGTGGGAACGCGTGAATTGAACGGCAGAAGAATTCGAAGAAGCTGTTATCTCAGACTCTGCGACAAATCGATCGGCGAGGAAACGTTGTTTTGGCGTGCCGCCAGGCACGATGCCACCAGTACACGTTTTCGCAGGAAATGTGTCCATGCGTGAACTCTTTCGAACTCTGCCGTTGATGTGCGTGGTTCTGCTGGTGCCTGTGCTGCCGTTTCTGTTCTTTGGCGGACAGCTGGAACGCATGCTGCAGGGCTTTGTGGATGATCCACCGTCTGTTCCACTAACCATGGTCGTTGTCGTCGGAGTGCTGGCGACAGACATTCTGCTTCCCGTTCCGTCGAGCGTCATCAGCACGCTGAGTGGCTGGCAACTGGGCTGGCTACGAGGCACGTGTGCGACGTGGATCGGAATGAACCTGGGAGCCGTGCTGGGATTTGCGCTGGCACGACGCTGGGGCCAACCATTTGCACTCTGGTTTTCCAGCGGTGAGGATCTGGCACGAATGAAAACCATCAGTGACCGTTTTGGTCCGCTGGTACTGGTCCTGACGCGTGCCATGCCGGTGTTTGCTGAGGCAAGTGTATTGATTGCCGGCATCCATCGGCTTTCGTGGCGGAGGTTTCTACCAGCTGTTGTGCTGAGCAATCTGGGAATCGCCGTGGCTTACGCCGCCTTTGGTGACTACGCGGAACAGCACAAGTGGCTGCCACTTGCGCTCGGTGTCGCGGTTGCCGTTCCGGTTCTTGTCGCCGCCGTTGCACAACGGTTCCTTCCGAAAACGGCCGACGAGCGCAAAGTGTAGGCTGAAGTGCTGTGGCAACACAGCGTGCTCTACTACTTCGATTCTGTAGTCTTCAGCGGCAATGACGCTACGATGGCAGCGACCAGCATCACCGTAAGGTGCACCTCGTTCGCGTGGCGGGACAGAGTGTGCAGTTGAATGAATTTCTGACTGCGGACCTGGCCAGGTGGAGTGATTAACTCCTGCAACGGCAGGTAGACAAGGAAATAATCCAGTGTTATCAGGACGCTGGACAGCAGGACCAGCAGGAAGACGGTCAGAAAACGACGGCGGTTTTCCAGTGTTGACATTCTCCACGCAATACAGGCGAAGACACCTGCGAGGGCATGAATCCACAGTCCAAAACAGAAGTACAGTGGAAATCGAATCGTGGCCAGCTGGTCGCGGATCGGCGAGCTGAACTTCGTATATGTCTGTTCCGCAACGCTTGTGATGACGTACAGAACCGCAGCTCCGATCCAGGCAGCAAGCAGAAACCTGACCAGCACAAGCGAAATCTGAAATGGCTTCTGATTCTTCATTCCGAATTAATACTTGAGATTGAGGGCGCGCTGGCAAAGAAGTCCGGGACCATCGAGTAACGGCTGAACCGCTGCTACATCGTCACACAATCAGCATAGCATCACCGTAACTGTAGAACCGATATTTCTCCGCAACAGCCTGACGATACGCGTCCATGGTCAGATCATAACCAGCAAGAGCGGCCACCAAAACCATCAGCGTGGACCCTGGTAGATGAAAATTCGTCAACAGCTGGTCTGTGACGTTAAAGTCAAATCCGGGTTTGATAAACAAGTTTGTGGAACCCTGCCAGTTCGCCAGGTTGCCCTGCTGAGCTGCCGCTTCAAGGGTACGCACACACGTTGTACCCACGGCAACCACCTTGCCTCCTGCAGTCCGGGCCGCAGTAATAGCATGGGAACACTCCGACGGTACGCGCCCCCACTCCGAATGCATTTCATGATCTGACAGTCGCTGCGAACTGACCGGACGAAACGTTCCGATGCCCACGTGAAGAGTGACCTCACTGGATTCGATCCCATGTTCCGCACAACGCTGCAGCAATTCCGGCGTGAAGTGCAGACCGGCTGTGGGAGCAGCGATGGCGCCGGGTTCGTTTGCGAATACGGTCTGATACCGAGTCTGGTCATCTGCATCCGCAACCTTACGCCCAATATAGGGCGGCAGCGGCAGCGTTCCGAATTGTTCCAATAGCGGAATGGCGTCGCCCGGGCGACTGGGCAGAACCCTCCACGTGCCGTCCGCAAAGCGTTCCACCAGTTTCAGTTGCAGAGCATCGTCCGACTGGTCTGACGGATTCAGTCCGACCTCATCCGCTGGAATCAAACTGATGGATTCACCACGGGTCATTTTTCCGCGGGTTTGGCCGGTGATTTTCCAGTGTCCGTCGGCCAGTTGTTCCAGAAACAGCCCTTCCCACTTGCCACCGGTCGATGTGCGAAATCCGAACAAACGCGCGGGCAAAACCTTCGTATTGTTAAATACCAGCAGGTCGTCGGCGGACAACAGGTCGGGCAGGTCACGGATCATTCCGTGTTCGATGTTTCCCGAGTCACGTCGAACGATCATTAAACGTGAATCATCCCGTCTGATGGCGGGACGTGAGGCAATGAGTTCATCGGGCAAATGGTACTGCCATGAGGAAATATCGTCTAAGTCCGGCGACACCATGGAAAAAATGATTCAATACTGGTCAGACAAGGTTTCGGAAAGCACAACAGCTTACAGCGTTTCACGCTGACTTGTGGCCACGAAGAACGCTTTTCGATTACAGTTTCTTTACTTCCACGAGCCAATATCGTCTACGACAATAAGCAAACTGCACGAGCGTGCCGATTACGTCACATTACACCGTATCACGCCGAGTCATGGCCGCGAATAACGCTTTCTGACCTTCAAAATGGACTTTCCACGAGCCCGAACGTGCTATGTGTTTTCGAAAACTGCTCTAGCCGCACAAAATGTTGTTGTGCCGACTTCGCGATTCGTCGTCTCGCCGGAATTCTCAGGTGACTAAAGCCCCAGAAAATCCGTCCATCACATTCTGCATCACCGAATTGGATATCGGTGGCGCGGAAAAGGCAATGGTACGAATCGCGATCGGGCTGCAGGACGGCGGCTGGCGCGTGCGCGTGATAAGTCTGCGGGACGCAGGTGTGATGGCAGAACCGCTGCGGGCGGCCGGCATTCCTGTGACCGCACTCGGCTGTGGTGGTTTTGCGGATGTTCGATCGGCGTGGCGTCTGAGTCGCGAATTCAGCCGAAATCCGACGGAAATTGTGCAGTGTTTTCTGCACCAGGCAAATATCTACGGAAGACTTGCCGTTCGAATCTGCGGTTTGTTTAGTCGAGTGCGGCCGCTGATCGTGTCTGGTGTCCGCGTAGCCGATCGCCGAACCTGGGTCGTTCTGACGGACCGATGGACGCGTTGCTGGTCAGACCATTATGTTGCGGTCAGTGAGCACGTGGCTGCCACTCACGCCGCGTTGTGTCGACTGAAACCCGGTGCTGTCTCCGTCATTCCGAACGGAGTCGACGTCTCTGCAAAGCTGCTGGAAGCTCCCGAACCGGAGCCCCACGTGCTGCTCGCCGTAGGACGGTTAACCCCACAAAAGGCGCCATTCGATCTGCTGGAGGCATATAGCCTTCTGCCGGACGATCTACGCAGCCATTGCCAGCTGAAGTTTGTTGGTGAGGGACCTCTGGCAGTGCCGCTGCAGGATGCGATTGACGCGAAGCAGCTGGGCGACAGCGTACAACTGGTTGGGCATTGTGATGACATACCACTGCTGATGCGGGAGTCGACCATGTTGGTCCTGCCTTCAAAATGGGAAGGGATGCCCAATGTAGTGCTGGAGGCCATGGCGAACGCACTACCCACCATCGCCACGGCTGTCGATGGTACCTCAGAACTGATTGACGATGGCCATACCGGGTGGCTTGTTCCCGCTGGCAGCCCTCAGGCTCTGGCCGAGCGTATCGTCACAGTACTGGGTGCCCGCGAGACCCGAAAGGCCGTTGCGAACAATGCGCGACTGGTTGTGGCGAAAGACTTTAGGTGGCATTCTGCGATCGATCTTTATGAACGGCTTCTGAGCAATATGCTGTCCGGTAAGTCAACAAATGGCTCTCCCGGAATGTGAATTTGAATTTTGCAAAATTCGCCAATCCGTTGCGCCTCAACGACCTGCGTCCGACGGTACCACAGTGCTGCCGCGGATCTCGCGGGCTTGCCTTGACCTGTTCTGCTGGGCGGTTAAATTCCACCTCAGTGGTGAGTTGTGGGGAGAAGTGGAGATGTTCGTTTTTTTGTTGTAACATGCGTTATGAATGGATGTTACGTCACCGAGTGTCGGCGGAACGTGATCTGAAATGGCACTCACCGGGACATTCGAACGCACAATCGACAACAAGTTACGTTTGGCTGTTCCCAAGCCACTTAAGGAAGCCTTTGCTGGTAGTGACGACTTGTTTCTTGCTCCTGGCAATGAAGGATGTATTTCACTTTACTCATCGGAAGGATTCGACAGATTTGCCCGCCGGCTTGCCAAGCTCTCACCTGGCCGAGCCACCGTCCGCACGTTTCTTCGCCTGTTCTACGCCCGCGCTGAGCGCGTTGTTTTGGACAAGCAATCCCGAATTCGTATCCCCGATCGCCTGATGACGTTGGCTGAACTGCAACGTGATGTTGTGGTGTTGGGCGTCCATGATCACGCTGAGATCTGGGACAAACGACTTTGGGAACAGTTTTTGGCTGGCCACTCAGCACAATACGACGATTTGACAACGGAAGCACTGGACAGTTTTCTTGCCGAGCCGCCCAGGGATGGGTGATCGTCGTTGTGCTGATGGGCATTGATTCGACCGCAGGCTTCACCGGGCTTCGCGGAAGACCTGATGAGAGCATGGATGCTCTCATCGCGGCACACGGCCTCTTCTGGAGGTCTAAGGCCGTTCGTTCTGACGACCACACGGATTGGTGCGAGGAACGAGCGGCCGGATGTGCTCGCGCTGAGTCAATCCTGTTGATAGTATGGCAGACTGAGACGTTTGCGCGGAATGCCGGCGCTTTCCGCCTGGTGCTGCGGGACAGCCAGCGGCCACGGTCTTCTTTGCGGAAGGGATAGCGTTGCGTTCTCGGTTCGTCCAAAATCCGTGCAAAACGGGGCAATGTACCCGGAAAAGGCTCATTTAGTGGCATTTTTTCACCGGGACTGCTAACCTACACTGTTCTGTGTCGTCCGCTTGGTTGAGCGACGAACGACCAAAATCCACGGGTGCCAGCGGGTGTACCCAGAAAGCTTCAACGGAATCAATGGGACATGGGCAAAAGCCGATTAAGTAAACGTCGTCAGGTCGAAGCTGCGGAAGCTGCTGAAAAGACGACCGTAAAGAAGAAAAAGAAGACGACGAAGAAGAAAGCGACTAAGAAAAAGGCCACGACCACCCGTGCGCGAAAGAAAAAGGCAGACACTCCTGCTCGGCGGCGAATCGTGTGGGTTCTCTACAGCAGTACGATGCGAGAAGAGGGCCGTTATCTGTATCACGAGAGAGACAAGGCAGAAGAAAAGCTTCAGGCGCTTTTGGCAAAAGGGAAACGACGATATTTTCTGCAGCCAATCAAAGAGCCGTTGGATGCCGAAGGCAACCTAATGGTGCCGGACGATGAGGAGCCAGCCAAGCCCGTAAAAGCGGTTGAAGCGCCAGCGGCAGCGGGCACCACAGACGACGAAGCGACGGAAACGGCGGGGGCTGAGACTGAGGAAGAATAATTTCCTGGGGTGGGCGCCAGAATGTTGAGCGAATCAGGCGAGGTGACCGGTCAAAGTCGCTTTCAGGCGTTGCTGAAACGTGTGGCGGCCGGTGAATCTGCAGCAACGGAAATGTTGATTTCCGAATATGGACGCCACATTCTCTGCGCGCGGTGCGGCGTCGCATGAATCAGGGAGTGCGCGAACAGTTTGATTCTCATGATTTTGAACAGGCTGTGTGGGCGTCGTTTTTTGGACATATCTCAGTCGTTGAGCGCATGGACAATGAGAACCATCTGGCAGCGTTCCTGACGCGGATGGCGTCCAACAAGGTCATTGATGCCGGGCGCAGAGCACCGGTTCGCCCTGCACAAAATGGAGCTCACGGAGAAATTCGAGACGTCGTGACGGATCATCGCCGTCGAATTTCTCAACCCACATAAAGTCAGTTCGCGGTGGCGAAAGAACAGTGGGGCCAGATCGTTAAGGATGAAGATGATCGGCATCTTCAAGTGTTGAAGTTAAAGCGAGCCGGGGCGACTCAGTTGGAAATAGCAGCGGCGATAGGCGTCTCTGAACGACACGTTCGACGTATTCTTAGTCGAATCTCGCAAAAGAGGCC
The DNA here is from genome assembly GCA_029247265.1 of Fuerstiella sp. Taxonomy (GTDB): domain Bacteria; phylum Planctomycetota; class Planctomycetia; order Planctomycetales; family Planctomycetaceae; genus Fuerstiella. Next base: position 12,450 of record JAQWLN010000229.1, on the reverse strand, counting down.
GAGTAATACCGAATCGGCAACCCGAGTCGGTTCGTTCTTCTGCAGGCTCCGGGGGTGTTTTAGCTCGTACGGATACCCATAATTTGTTGGCATGGAGGTGTTTGTTTGCACTTTCACTGATGCAACGGTGGCGCAATGGGCATCGGCAGCGAAACTTCTGAATCTGTTCAGCACTAGGCATCTGCTGAACAGTTGGAAGCCGGAACGCTGGTCGCAAGACTCATTAATTCCACCCCCGCTGAAGGATTTTCAGCAAAGAACCTGCTGAGCGCATATCCGTTGCTCCGTGCATTTCCCGGTTGTGTCGTTGATCTTGCATACGAGCAGTATTGTCGGGATACGGATGCTGGAAAGAACGTCACACCGACGGAGTTCGTCAAAGACTTCAGTAACGTTCAACAGTCTTTGTACAGGATTCTTGAGTTCGACCAGTTACTGCACGAACATCCATCGTTGGTCGAAGGGGTGCCCGCAGAGCGGTGGCCTAAGCCCGGCGAATCGTTCTGCGAATTTCAGCTGGAAGAACAGATCGGACGAGGTGCGCTGTCGCGAGTCTTCGTGGCTCGTGAAGCAAGACTGGGGCATCGTCAGGTGGTGGTGAAGGTCTGCATCCGCGGCGCGCGGGAAGCGGACCTGTTGGGAAAACTGGAATGCGACGGCATCGCCAGAATTCACTCCGTCCACGCAGACGAGGCAACCGGCCTTGGCGTCATCTGCATGCCCTACGTGACGCGCGTCACGATGCATCATCTGACCGAGTGGCTGACCACATTTGCTGATGCAACTTCAGAGTACGGCCACCAGAATGCTGCCGAACTCATGCAGCATGTCAGCAGACTGAATGACGTGGATCCCTCATTAACAGAGAAAACGTCCGGTCTGCCCGGTTACGGTTTCGTCAATCGCACTGACGGCTTCGCCACTGTAATTCTGAAGTGGGGGATTACTCTGGCCAGGGCCCTGGCACATGCTCATCACAAGGATGTACTGCACCTGGACGTAAAGCCCGGAAACGTGCTGGTGTTGCCCGATTTGACTGTCAGCCTGCTCGATTTTAATCTGGCTTCGTCCGAACGTGACGACATCAGACTTGCTGGAGGAACATTGCCATACATGGCCTCTGAGCAGTTGTTGTCGCTGCTGGATTCCATGATAGAGCCCCATGCCGCCAGTCAGGTATCGCCCCAAACACAGCCCGCGGCGACTGAAGAGACGGATGTATTCGGCCTCTGTGCAACACTCTGGCATCTCGTGTCCGGAGAGCCACCATTTGGCGTCACTGTCGACATGGAGTCTCGACGCCATGCTGCAGAGTCCATGCTGGAGCGACAGAAGAATGGTGTTGCTCCAGAGCAAATCGCCAGGATTGCGGCCGTTTTGCCATCCGCCGCTGTTGAGTTGTTATTGGGGGGCTGTCATTTGAAAGACATGAGCGGCCCGCAGCGGCGACCGAGCTGGCAGAATTGCTGTCTGAGGTGCTGTCGGATATCCAGTCCGTTCCCGCTGTGTCACTGCCGAATGCCGGGAAATCGGATGTCGTCAGATCGCCTGAAGCGGCCGCAGTGTTGTTTCCTGGTATGAAGTCTTTCATGTGGGGCGGTGCTTTTCTGGCCGTGATCGCACTTGTGGTGGAAATCAACAGGAGCAAGACAGTAATTCCTGCCACAGAAGCTGGGGATTCACCCGTCACGCCGACACCATTAGCGCCGGCATTTGATGAATCGGCGTATCAACTGGCCCTGGCGGCGATAGCAAACGAAAACTTTGCCGACGCTGCCAGTGCTGTGGAGGAACACCTTGAACAGAGTCCGCGGTGTAAGTTTATTGATCTTTCTTGCCGAACCTGCAGTCTTCCGGCGCTGTTGCCGCCCGGAACCGGAATGTCAATGAAGCGGCGGGCGCAACGAGTCGCCATGAATCAAAAGCCAGTCCGTGATTCCTGGGTTGATGTCATGGCAGAATGGGAGCAACTTGCGGACGCTGGACTTTTTTCGGACAGCACGTGGTTGAACATCGCATATATCCGACTGGAGCTAAATGACCTTCAGGGGGTACAGGATGCTTTTCTGCCCGCAGTCGCGTGCGAGCTGCCCGAGGCAGACGGTGCGAGAATGAAGCACATTATCAAACTCATGGAGCCTCAGGAAAACAATCTGTATCTTCATGAACAGTGGTTTCATGAGCTGCAGCAGGACATACTCAACGATGGTACTCGAGGCGAGTTCCTGGCGTTACTGGCGACGCACACCAGATTGATCAGCGTCTTGGCCGACCCCGGGTCCGCGGAGGCCAACGCGGCAGTCGAGAATCTGGTCGACCTGTTTAAACGCCATAAGGACCTTTCCGGCGAAGTCTCAGGGGCCGCCGTTCTTCTGAAGTGTCGGGCGGTTTTTGAGAGTCCTTTTCACGTCGAAATCATCGCTTCATCACGCATTACCGACGATCTCCCACCGCCCCGGCTACACCGCCTCCTGGTGTTGCCGACACAGAGCGATCAGGCTCATTTGAACAATTCACCGTGACTTGAGATTGTGTCTACGTGGCTCTCAGGTCTAACTTCGTATTCCGTACGTGCAGACGCTGCCAGCCTCAAAAGGGCAGTGATTTCCAGTCTGTCCGCTGTCTCTGGGAAAAAATTGAAGAAGGATGTCCGGAAATTCCCGTTTCCTGCGATGGTCAGAGTGTCGGAGTTGCCGCCCCGTATGAGTGGTACTTCTCCCTGGCTTTCACTGTACAGATTCTCAGGCTGGTGAATAAGTTATGGAAGACTCAGAAGCCGCGACGAGTCTGTCCACAATCCACGTCGGCCCTGCCCCGCGGCCGATCCGTTTGTCGCAGGGGCGCGCCAATTTACGGCACGCCATGGTTGTTCTTAACCGCATGATTCGGTCGCCGGACAAGCGAGATCGTCTGCTGCACGACCGCATTTATCGCGCCGCTGGTGTGGTACGAGCGACAGATGCGACAGAAACCGCCATCTTTTCAAGTCGCCCCACCGATGTGGTCTACCGTCTGGCATCACGAATCGTTCGCGGTCTGGGCGGCAGGGCAAGTCGCGGATAGGTGTCCGGTGCTCCTCCAGCGTCGCCAGGTTCAAATCGCACGTTGAACTGTTTGCGGCCGGTCAACGACGTTAAGTCGTCAACATCCTGGTCGATGCGCGAGTTGTACGGCGACGGCGGCCTGTTGCCGATCGTTTATTCAGTTTCCGCCATTTCCTGCAGAACAGAGATGACGACTTCCAGGCCCTGGTCCAGTTCTTCCCGAGTGATATTCATGGCGGGCAGCAGGCGGACAACAGTATCCTGAGTGGCGTTCAGCAGGACACCACGTTCCATGGCTTTGCCCACAGCAGGCGTGCTGGGAACTGTAAGATCGATACCAATCATCATGCCGCAGATTCGCAGCTCCTTAATGATCGGAATAGACGCCTGACGCTCTTCCAGTCGTTCACGGATGTAGTTCGCATTTTCCTGAACTGCCTGCAGCAGACCTTCACGTTCGATCGTTTCGCCGGTGGCTAATCCAGCCGCCATTGCCAGAGAATTGCCGCCAAATGTGCTGGCGTGCATACCGGGTCGCAGATCGCTGGCATACTGGTCTTTTGTAATCATCGCCCCACAGGCAACGCCACCGGCAATGCCTTTTGCCATGGTGATCACGTCTGGTTCGATACCAGTGTGCTGGTAAGCGAACCATTCCCCTGTTCGCCCCATTCCCGTTTGAACTTCGTCGAAGATCAGCAGCATTCCATGTTCGTCACACAAGTTGCGCAGGCCCTGCAGGAACTGGGGGTCCGGTATACGCACGCCGCCTTCGCCCTGTACCGGCTCAATCATGATGCCACACGTCTCGTCGTCGATCAGGTCGGTAACGCTGTCCAGATCGTTGATTGCAGCATACCGAAAACCCGCCACCAGCGGTCCCAGGCCTTCGTGGTACTTCGGCTGGGCTGTGGCCGCCAGCGCACCGAATGTTCGACCGTGGAATCCCAGTTCGAAGGTGATCATCCGAAATCGCCCTTCGGCGGAACCGTGCAGGCGGGCCAGTTTGATCGCTGCTTCGTTCGCTTCCGCACCACTGTTGCAGAAAAAAGCTTTTCCAAAACTTCTCGAACACAGAAACTCGGCAAACCGACCCTGCTGTTCGATGTACCACGTATTCGGAACATGAATCAGCCGCGCCGCCTGCTGCTGAATCGTTTCGACGACCGCAGGTGGCGAATACCCCAAAATATTGCAGCCCCACCCCGGAAACAGATCAAGGTACTCACGGCCTTCTGCGTCCCACACACGAGACCCTTCGCCCTTGACCAGTGATACTGGATACCGCGTGTAATTGGGAATCACGTAGTCGTTGAACAGATTGATAGTGGACTGACTGTCCAGGGCGGCAGAGGTACTCACGGGAAATAGGCTCCGGGGCAGAGAATTTGACGATCATGTGCCAGTATTGCTGTCGTGAATGATAACGCTGATGCTGACATCCAGCGAGGCACGAAGCACCTGCGTGACACGTTTCAGCCGCTTTGGGTTCTATGTCACTGGCACATGATATCCGATGTCACCAGAGTTCCCGTCTTTGCTGTCACCGAGGCCGTACGCGGTGGCCGTTTGTCGTCGTTGGTTGAACCCTGTGTGTTGTCCGGACTAGGCAGATGAGAATCCCGTCTGTGAAAAAGAGCGTCGGTTCTGCGGTACGATCGTCTCTAATTACGAGGACCGCTCTGAAAACTCACAATCGGCACTTGAAGCGTTCGACGGGCCATTGTAAACGTCGCTGTCTGATGGCGTAATGAGGTTCTGCGACCCAATACTCTGCACAAATCCTTTTTCTCAGCGGTTTGCCCGTTCCGGTCGCGGGAATTCATGTTTTTCGTCAGAACTCGTGCACTGTGTGGACATCTGCGGGGAAATGGCTCTTGAGCCTGCCCATGGCGATTTCCGCGATTCGGTCGTCTCTGGACTTTCGGATTCTGCGACCGAAGTCCGATGACGTTTGACGCTGCCTGGTGAAACCATCCGGTATTTCTTCCAGCCCTTTGTATACAGAATCCGTTCTGCAACATGGCCGTACTTTTACAGATTCTTGACGGTGTCAAAAGCTACGGCGATCAGACTCTGCTCGACCATGCCAGTGCGACCATTCATGATGGCATGAAGGTGGGCTTTGTGGGCCGCAACGGTGCGGGCAAGTCCACGTTGCTGAGGATCCTGTTGGGTACGGAAGAGCTGGACAGTGGAGAAGTGATTCGGGGGTCTCACCTGAAAGTCGGTTATCTGCGTCAGCATGACCCGTTTGAACCGGGCGAATCTGCTCTGGATTTCCTGATGCGGGATAGCGCTCAACCGGACTGGAAGTGCGGCGAAGTTGCCGGTCAGTTCGAGCTCAAGGGCGATTATCTCAACGGTCCTGTGAAGGATTTGTCCGGCGGATGGCAAACACGCGTTAAGCTGGCGGCGTTACTGCTGCACGATCCGAATCTGCTGATGCTGGACGAACCGACCAACTTTTTGGACCTGAGAACCCAGATCCTGCTGGAACATTTTCTGCTCAACTTTCCTGCGTCGTGTTTGATCGTCTCTCATGATCGAGCGTTCCTGACAGCGACCTGTGACCAGACGCTGGATCTGTCTCGCGGAAAACTCACACTGTATTCCGGCAAGATCGGACCATATCTGGAAAAACTGGAAGAAGATAAAGTTCGCGACGAACGCACCAACGCCTCTGTCATGGCCAAGCAGAAACAGTTGCAGCGGTTCATCGAAAAAAACAAAGCTCGAGCCACCTCCGCCAGTCAGGCTCGTTCCAAGCAAAAGCAGCTGGACAGACTGCAGACGAAGGAAATTGAAACAGATCTGCCTACCGCGTCGATCAAGGCTCCCGTTGTCGAGCCTCGTCAGGGCCCGGCCGTCAGTTGTATGGACCTGTCCATCGGCTATCCGGATCACACCGTGGCCACTGATGTCGAAGTCGAAGTGGAACATCAGCAGCGGGCTGCCATCGTCGGCGATAACGGACAGGGCAAGACAACCCTGCTCCGAACGTTGGTGCATTCGCTGAAGCCTGTTGAAGGCAAGGTCAAGTGGGGCTATGGCTGCAAAATCGGTACGTACGCTCAGCACGTCTATTCGACTCTGCCGGAGGATCAGACCGTTCTGGAATATCTCGAATACAATTCGATGCCCGGAAACACGACACAGGACTGTCTGAACGTGGCCGGAGCATTGTTGTTCCGAGGTGCTCACGTACAGAAGCCCATTAAGGTTCTGTCGGGGGGCGAGCGTGCTCGTGTCTGCATGGCCGGCCTGCTGCTGGGCGACTACAACATTCTGATTCTGGACGAGCCAGGCAACCACCTTGACGTTGAGACCGTCGAATCTCTGGCTACAGCGTTATTGAACTACAACGGCACCGTCCTGTTTACGAGTCACGATCGTCACTTCGTGAAACGGATTGCCACAAACGTGATCGAAGTGCGGGACGGTCGAGCTCGCAATTATCACGGTGACTACGACAGTTACCTGTACTCCGTCAACAAGGAAATTGAAGAAGGAGAACGGCAGCGAGCCGGCAACAGGATAGCGGCAGCACCTGCGGCCAAAGGCGCCGCCGGTTCTGCCGCAAAGCCGTCGTTGAGCGGCAAGGATCAGCACAACGCCCGCAAACAGCTCCGCAATCTGGAGAAAGCAATTGCTCGTCTGGACGGTCAGAAGAAAGAATTGAACGCCGAGATGCTCAACACCGCCGACGCCACCAAAGCCCTCGATCTGCACAATCAGATCAACGCGATCCAGGTCGAACTCAGCGACGCCGAAGAAAAATGGTGTGAGCTCTCTGAAGAGCTGGGCGACTGGTAGCCTACGCCCGCACAGACTTGCCGGGGGACATGTCTCGAGGCAACAGCATTAGCGACAGAGTGTATGGCACCAATCAGTCGCGCTGAGTTCGGTGCGCCAGTGGTTCGAGCGACGCCGAACTTCCGCATGCTTTCGCCTTGCGAGAAAGCGGCGATGCGCGCCATTGTCAACGAATTTCAAGTTGGACGAGAACCGCCCGAAACGCTGCGAACCGACAGTTGGCCAGTCTGAGAATGTTTTCCGCCTGAAAATGGTTCGTCCTCCGAAACTTCCTCAGCTAAGCGATGGAATTCGCACAAAGTAATTACTCGGCAGTGGGTGCAACTTTGCGTCTCCCCCTGGTAGGATATTTGGCCGTTCGAATTGACTTGCTTAAGATCGCGTTCGTGATCTGCTGCCACTCCGTTGGCAATTCTTGATTCATAAATTGCCTCAACACACCTCGTAGGTGCTGTTTCAACGCACCAAACGAAAGGGACTCGAAATGCTGAACTTATTGAATTGGCCGCTCCAGATGTTCATCGTGATTGCGGTTGTCGGCAGTTCTGCGGTCGAACTCCACGCCGAGACTCTTAAGGAAAATTTCATGGGTAGCGGAATCACGCGAAAGGTTGGGGGGTACCGTCCCGTGCGTTCCGTGATGGACAAAGAAGCTGACATCATCAAGGTGGCCCCGGACGGGCTGGAAACACCTCACTATGGGTTAATTGTGATTGGCGACCAGAGCTGGGCGTATATTCTGGATGAACACGAAGAAGGTGACGATTCGCTCTATATCGACACCAATGCTGACGGTGATCTGACCAACGACCCAAGGGCAACGTGGACGTCTGTTAAACGAGGCGAGTTCAAACAGTTCAACGGCTCCGGCGAAATTGAATTGGCGAAGGGGAAGATCGGAACGATCAAGCTCTATCGCTTTGATCCGGCTGACCCACGTCGTGCATCGTTGAAGAACACGATTCTGTTTTACACCGACTACGGCTTTGAATATCGCTTTGAACTGGACGAGCGTGAGTTCAGCACTTTCGTCAGCGGAGGTCCGACGGCCATGACTCGGTTCTCTGTGGATCGTGATGGCAATGGCAAAGTCAGCCGCAGATTCGAACAGGCCGCTATTGGGAAACCTTTTAACTTCACTGGCACAACATACGAATTCAAGTTGAATGACGGGGCCGTCACGCTGGAGAAAGCGGCGGAAGAATTAGAGCAGATGCCACTTCCACCAAATCTTGAAATTGGCAGGAAGGCCCTTGAGTTTACTGCAACGACGATGGATGACGTTGAAATTGATTTTCCCAGTGCTTACGCCGGAAAGATCGTGATGCTGGATTTCTGGGCGACATGGTGTGGGCCCTGTATCGGCGAAATCCCGAACATGAAGAAGGCCTACGCAAACTGGCACGATCAGGGCTTTGATATTCTCGGTATCAGTTTCGACCGAGCGGAAATGGAAGAAAAAATCCTGGTGTTTCTTGATGAGAGAGAATTGCCGTGGCCACAGATTTATGAGGGAAAGATGTGGGAAACCACGCTCGGCCACATGCACGACGTCAGCGGAATCCCCTTCGTCCTGCTGGTCGACGGCGATAGCGGAGAGATTCTGGCGACCGCGCGGCAACTTCGCGGTCCGGGTCTGAGCGACTTTATTCGCAGAGCGCTTGAGAAGAAATTCGAGATCAAGCTTGAAGAAGAGCCTGTTGAAGCCGCCGAGGATACGAATTAGCAGAACAGTCCGGCAGTCGACGAGCCTGCGATGATTTCAGCACTAAAAACGCGGCCCGGTGGGCACGCGGTTAAACGATTGGTTCCGCGCTGTGGATTGTTTAACCGCGCGGGCATCGCCCCGCGTTTTTATCTTACGGTTTCGCCACAGGTACCAATCTGATGTAGTCGATGCCGACTATGTAGTTCTTGGCGGCTTTGGGATGGGCACCGGTGATTTCCAGCCGAAGCTGATGATCGCCCTTTGCAAGTGTGACACCCGGATACAACAGCACTCCCGTCGTGATGACATCCGGCGAGTTGTACAGGTCATGGTCATCGGCAATTTTGTGACGTATGCCACTCTGCCGTGGACGCAGGTGAAAATGCTCAGCGGCATAAATCCGCACGTCTGGATGGCGGTTGGGTTGCTGATGCCGTCGGTACTTATTTGTCTTTCGGTCGTTCAGCAATACCGGTACGCAGGCAGTCTCGTTGAATCGGCCGTACGTCTCGGGCCTTATGTGCTAAAGAGCAAGCTGGGAGCCGGCGGCATGGGCGAAGTCTTTCTTGCCGAACATCAGCTCATGAAACGCCAGTGTGCGGTGAAGCTGATTCATCCACAACAGGCCCGAGATCGTCACATGCGTGAGAGCTTCGAACGCGAGGCACAGGCGACGGCTCAGCTCACACATTGGAATACCGTCGAAGTGTATGACTATGGAACGACTGAAGACGGGCGTTTCTATTATGTCATGGAATACTTAAAGGGCATGAACCTGTCGCAATACGTGGAGCGGTTCGGGCCGATGCGGAAGTTGGAACGAAGAGTCCAACGCCGGAATTCTGGCTGCGTAATTTTTCGCGTCATCCCTATCGCCGACTGCTTCCGCGAGAAATGGTCGTCGTTTCGAAACACCGCATACAGGAAAGTGAAACGATTCATCACAGCTCCAAAGGGCTTTTTCATCGCCTGATGCTGTCCATTGGCGACCACGATGTCGCGTTGATCGTATGTGATCTGCCCAGCCGTCCGTATCACCGGCGGTCTGAGTCCATACAGCGTGTGACGAGAATTGCGGCAAAGAGTTCAGATCAGCCTTCGGTAATCGTGGGCGATATGAATACACCGGTGGATTCTGTTCACTTCCAGCAGCTTCGAAGTCGTTACCGAAATGCATTTGCAGCGGGGGGGCACGGCTATCACGCAACCTGGCCGATGCCGTTGCCCGTGATCGCGATCGATCACTGCTGGGTCAGCCGCCACATCAATGTGGCGGCGTGCCGGCTAAAGTGGACGTTTAGTTCCGACCACCGGCCGATTGTGGCGGACCTGATCATCGGCACGGACGAAGCCGGGGCATCTCGGTAATGGCTGAGGTCGCGTTGGAAATCGACGATCAATTCACGGCTGCGGTCTAATTCGCTAAGCTGCACAACCGTCCTGCATGAAAATGCAGATCACTGCAGAACGCAAATCATGCCATTGTTTGGTTCGCAGTTAACGCACTGCATCAAAGGTTCAAGATGAATATTTTCCGCTATTCCGCTGTAGCGCTGGCCGTATTGTCGTTCATGGACGTCTCAACAGGTGGAGACTGGCCACAGATTCTTGGTCCCAATCTCGATGGTATCGCGAGCGAAGAAAAATTGCTCAGCACCTGGCCGGCAGACGGTCCGCGGGAAGTCTGGAAGAGTGACGTGGGGCAGGGGTTCGCGGGCGTGGCTGTCAGAGATGGCGTTTTGGTTCTGTTTCACCGACTTGGAAATCAGGAAGTCGTGGAAGCCCGAAAGGCAGGTTCGGGGTCTGAAATCTGGAAGTCAGAATTTCCGTGTCGTTACCAATCCGGAATGTCCAGTGATGCCGGGCCACGTTGTGTTCCACTCATCAGCGCTGACAATGTTTTCGTCTACGGCGTAAACGGCCTGCTGCGGTGTCTTGACAGGAAGTCAGGAAAAGAAGTGTGGAGTGTGGACACCTGGGAACAGTTTTCTGCTCCCGAGGGCTATTTTGGCGCCGGTAGTTCTCCTGTATTGTTTCAGGATCGTCTGATCGTCAATGTGGGCGGCCGTGACAACGCTGCGGTGGTGGCATTTTCCGTAAAGGACGGCAGCGTCATCTGGCAGGCGTTCAACGACACGGCCAGTTATTCGTCGCCGATTGTCGCTGGAATCAACGGGCAACAGCATGCGATCGTAGTCACACGACTGAATACTCTGTCACTTGACCCGACAAATGGCCGAATTCGGTTTGAGTTCCCCTTCGGCATGCGAGGCCCTACGGTGAACGGAGCGACCCCCGTTGTCGTCGACGATCACCTGTTTGTGTCGTCCAGCTACCGCGTCGGCAGCGTTTGGGCGAAGGTGGAAAAGGGTGGCAGTCAACCCACCAACAGTGGCGAAGAGCTGCTGGCGACCCAATACGCAACGCCTATCAGATATGATGACTTGCTGTTCGCTGTGGATGGTCGACAGGATACCGGTTCCGCAACGCTCAAGTGCATCGATCCGGCAAAACAAAAAGTACTGTGGGAAGAAGGTGGTTTTGACTACGGCAGTCTGATTCGGGTTAATGACGAACTGCTGTTTCTGACCTTCGGGGGAGATCTGGTGCGATTCAGGGCCGATGCCGCGAAGTTTCAAAGAGGGCAGGTCAGTAATGTGCTGGACAGCACGCCGCGAGGTTATCGTCTTCCGGCACTCAGCAACGGAATGCTGTTCGTGCGGGACGATGAAACGCTGAAATGCCTGCAGGTAGGCGAGTTTGACGTTCCGTAAGTGACGGCTGAAGTTGGATTCACTGGTTTTCCATCCGAGGAGTGTTATTCCCGGTGGTGCCATTCTTCGATGGCTTCAATCGCGGCATCGCGTTCTTCGCGTGAGCAGAAAAGAGAGTCATCGGCTTCGACGCGTACTTCATAGCGTCCTTCCACCGTACAGTCTTCACCGCCACAGAAGTGAGGGACGTCTGCGACCCAGACGATGCGAGATAAGGGAAGATGTTTGTCGTCAATCAACACCAAAGCCGCAGCCACTGTCTTTCTCCATCTTTGCTGATCTACCGTGAAGTGCGTTTCATTGATTATATCGGCTGGTGGCGCAGGGCTGTACCGCAATCGGGCCCATGAAAATGGAGTCTCTGGAGAAGAATCGCGATCCCTAACGATTTTCTCCTGATGCTGATAGCCGAGTCTCCGTAAGAGACGATTGGGTCAGGCGACTCAATAACCAGGTTTTCCGGCATCCATAACTCATGAACGTTTCCAATCCGATCGCTGAAACCCCGCTACCCCCGTACTACGCGGTGATCTTCACGTCCCGGAGGTCAGCCAACGACGATTCGGGGTATCAGGAAACTGCACAAAAGATGCTGGCGCTGGCCGCGCAGCAGGATGGTTACCTGGGCGTGGAGAGTGTTCGCGATGCAGATGGCGCCGGCATCACCGTTTCCTATTGGCGCGACCGGGATTCCATCCAGTGCTGGCGTGAAGTCACGGAGCACCTGCTGGCGCAGGACCGCGGCCGCACACGCTGGTATGAACGGTATCACGTGCGTATCTGCCTGATAGAGCACGAGTACGGATTCACGCCCGGTTGACCAGTCAGCCGATTGTGTTGAAGATTCGATCACCGGCATCACCAAGACCGGGAACGATGAATTTTCGGTCATTCAGATGGCTGTCAATGGCGCACGTGTAAATCGGGACGTCCGGGAACTCGGTCGTCAGACGTGCGATGCCTTCCGGAGCAGCAATGATAGACGCCATGCAGATTCTGGGCACCCCCCATTCCTTCAGCGTTTCGATCGCGGCGGATGCAGACCCACCTGTGGCCAGCATCGGGTCCAGTACCAGTGCCACGCTGGTGGGGTTATCGGGAGGAAGCT
>JAQWLN010000225.1 GCA_029247265.1 Fuerstiella sp. | reverse complement strand
TGGCGTGGGCCGTCGACAAGATGGAAGAGCGCTACGACCTGTTGTCTCAGGTTGGTGTTCGCCATCTTGACAGTTACAACAAGCTGGACCGATCCACTGTGCTGAACAAAATGGGCATCAGCGAGCTACACGAGGAAGCGCAGAACGTCCCACACAAAATGCCGTACATTGTCATCATTGCGGACGAGATGGCGGACCTGATGATGACCAACGGCAAGGAAGTCGAATCACATATCATCCGGCTGGCTCAGAAGTCTCGGGCGGTGGGCATTCACCTTGTCCTGGCGACACAGAAACCGACAGTGGACGTAATCACAGGCCTGATCAAGTCCAACCTGCCAGCTCGAGTCTCCTTCCAGGTCGCCAGCAAGATGGACAGCCGGGTTGTCCTGGACGAAGGCGGAGCGGAACGGCTGCTGGGCTGTGGCGACATGCTGTATCTGGCGCCTGGCACCAGTACGCTGACACGTGCTCAGGGAACTTACGTCAGCGATGAGGAAATCAATGCAGTCATTGATTTCTTCAGTGATGTCGAACCGGAATACAGCGAAGAACTGCAGCAGGTAGTCGCCAACAGCGCAAATGCTGGGGGCAGTGAAGGCTCAGGAGATTCCGGCCCCCGTCAGCACGACAACCAGTATGACAATGCAATCGACGTCGTCGTCCGCGAAGGCCGAGGCAGTTGTTCGCTGCTGCAGCGCTGCCTGGGAATCGGCTACGGTCGGGCGTCCCGCATGATCGACTGGATGGCAGAAGACGGTATCGTTGGTGAATACAACGGCGCTCAGGCCCGCGAAGTTCTGTATAGCCCTGAACAATGGAAAGATGCGAAAGCAGAACGCGACGTGGGGTGAACGCTCATAGTCGCCAGTGGGCAGGCGTCAGGAAGTAGGGTCGGCTGCTTAAAACAACTGTTCCGCCAGCTGCCGGACTTCCGCTTCGGTCGCACTGCCGTCGGCATTCCTGTCCAGATTGCCGAAACCGCGAAAGCGCCGGACAAAAATCGGCGCTTCGTCTTTGAGTATCTGCCCGTCACGATTGGTATCCATTTTACGGAAGACATTCGCGACATATGCATCAATTCGCTGCTGCCGATCGCTGGCAGACGTCGCGACGGCTTGTTGTGTCCGCACGACGGTGGTTTCCGGCTTAATTCGCGGCACAGAGACGGCAAAGAACGCGACCGCCATTTCTTCCCATGTCTGGTCGCCCCAGTACACCGCCCTGGCAGGATCGGGATTGAATGGATTGCCTGACGAATTATCAAACGTTACTTCAAATCGAAGATCGTCAAGGTTTGCCAGGGGAATCGGTTCCATAAACTCATAGGTGTGTTGCCAGTTAAAATCGTACCCGGGCACGTTCAACAGCATCTGTGGCGTATCCTGTCCCGTCAACAACCGAAACGATTTCCCCCGGTAATGCATGTGAGGCGTCACGGCCATCAGGTGACCGTGTTCCGGCAGTCCTGGGACCTTCACAGCAACCTTGTGGTCGCTGACGTGAGGATCAATCTCAAACTCCTGATCAATGCCCATGACCGTGAATACTTCGTGAGTCACGTCTTTCTCGTCACCAAACAGCAGGCCTATCTTCGTCGTATCCTGCTGTACTGAACCGTTGGGCGTATAGTGCATTTGAAACACCAGTTTGGACCCGGCTGGCACCTTGCGAGCGTGTCCGACGGGCAGAGATACCAGACGCTGGCCGGGAACATAGGCGGTCAGCCAGCCAGCTCCGCTGAATCGAGAACCATCAGGCGGTCTGACAAACACGATCGCATGATGCACGACTGCTCGACATCCCGGAATAACCTGAGCACCGGTAACCCATTTGTCTTCTTCAAGATCCGGGTCGACGACGAAATATTGATACTCAACAACGCCTTCTTTCTTCACATCAAACGGACGATTTCGCATCTCGACAATCAGGTCCGGTTGCCGTTCCAGCTGCCAGTCCCGGACAAATTCTATTTGCTTCGGAAGTTCGGTTTCGTCGCCCTGCTTCAAACCGCCCGCCACCCAGTCCCTTAATATTTTCTTATCTGCATCCGGCATGTAGCGAGCGTTCGAGAAATTGCCGTGATCAGGGTCGGCATGCCACGGCGGCATACGACTGTTGTCGATGGTCTCCAGCATCGTGTCTGCCCAGCCAGCCACCTCGTCATAGCTGTCCATCGCGAACGGACCGATTTCGCCGGTGCGATGGCATTCCAGGCAGTGCTTCTGCAACACCCGGGCCACGTGACGACTGTATGTAATGTCATTCCTGACAATTTGATGCAGCGGCCGGCTGCTGACTTTTCCAATAAAACAACCCAGCGCCGTTGTCTCTGCTGTGGTCACCGGCTTCCCCGCAACAAGCTGCTCTATCGCAACTCGCAGATCCTGCTCAGTGGGGGCAGCACGACTGACTCCGGGAGCGTATTGATCATCAATACGTCCGTGATACTGCAGTTGCAACTGCTCATCCAGCAGAAAGACTTCGGGAGTGCGAGTCGCCGCGTATCTGTCCGCGATCACGTTTCCACGATCATGAATCATGGGAAATGAAATGGAGAGCTCATCAACGTAAGCACGGATTTCGGCCATGGAGTCCTGCCGATTACTGTTCACACCGATGACGCGCACGTTATTCGATCTGAATTCCTCAGCCAGTTCCGACAAACGCGGTCCGTAAAGCCGCGTCATTGGACATTCCGTGCCCAGGAAACAAACAACTGTCAGTTTCGCGGCGGAACCTTTTTCGACCACAACCTTGTGCCCCGTGGCAGATGTGGATTTAAACTGGTAATCACGTTCCTGCTCATCAGCGGCGACGGCTGGCAGTGCCAGCCCGACAGCCAACACGAACCTGGCCACCATGCGCAGCCTGCAGCTAACGTGGTGGCCGTAGTCGAAGTCGTAACACTTCGGAGTGTCAGCACCATCACGGGAGTGATCACGAACCCGGCTGCAAGTGTTGTTCAAAGTACTACCTTTCAAAGCTCCAACCGCTGTAGGCGATTCCTGATACACGCGAAGATCATTGAAACGCAGACATACTCCGTCATCGCCTTAACAGGTTGGGATCGGCCTTGCCCAGCGTCATCTGCACCTGCTGTTCGACCATCGTTCTGTACTTTCCGCCCGATACCATCAACTGTTCGTGGGTGCCGGTTTGAGTGATCTGACCATCTTCCACGACGCAGATCAAATCCGCTCCGGCAATTGTACTCAGCCGATGAGCAATCACAAAAGACGTACGGCCACGCATTAATCCCGCCAGAGATTCCTGAATCAGACGCTCACTTTCCGTGTCCAGGTTACTGGTGGCTTCGTCCAGAATCAACAGCTTGGGATTCGCCAGGATGGCTCGCGCGATCGCCAGTCGCTGACGCTGACCACCACTCAACCGCACACCGCGTTCACCAATCAGTGTGTCCATGCCGTCCGCCAGCCGATCAATGAATTCCATCGCATTGGCAGCTGTGGCGGCCGCACGAAGCTCATCATCTGACGCGTCGCGGCGAGCATACGCGATGTTGTCTGCGATCGAGCCGTCAAACAAAAACACGTCCTGCTCGACCACACCCAACAGACTGCGAAACGATTCGACGTCGTAGTCCGTAAGATTTCGCCCATCCAGCAGCACACGACCTTCAGAAGGGTCATAAAACCGAGCCACCAGATTACACAATGTGGTCTTGCCTGCTCCGCTGGGTCCCACCAAAGCAACCACCTGGCCTCCTTTAATGTCCAGCGCGATATCACGCAGCGCGGGAGAGTCTGTACCCGGATAGGTGAACGTGACGTCCTGAAAAATCATGTCACCCCGAACCGTGTCGCGGTTAATGCGGATGGAATCTGCTGTGGATTGCATTTCACGAGGCTCATCCAGCAGATCCAGAATTCGATCCAGACCGCTGAGACTGTTCTGCACCTGCGTGGCACTGTTGGCCAGCGTAGCCAGAGGCTGCAGCAGCATCAGCAGGTACACCAGAAACATCATCAGGTCGCCGATCGTCAGAGCCCCGTCGATGACTCGCCAGCCGCCGTAAAACAGCAGGGCCCCGCTGCTGACAGGAATCATGGTTTCCCAGATCATTTCCACGATCCGCATCCACCACCATGAATAAAGCTCCTTGCGAGCCATCAGATTGTTGTCGGTAATGAAACGTCCGGCTTCGCGTTTCTGTCGACTGAAAGCTCGCACAACGCGCATGCCGGCAAAAGCTTCCGCGGCGCCGGCGTCGATAAGTTCCCGCTGTTTTCGGATGGACCGAAACTGAGGACGAATCCTGTTGATCCATGTGCGATGCGTCAGAAAGACCAAAGGCAGCAGCACCACGGCACCGCACAGCAGCGTCCAGTCCACCCATGCCAGTATCAGAAAACTCCCGACCAGCTGGATGACCGCGCGCCACGGGTTGTACATCAATCCAAAGACCAACTCTCCGACGCTGCCACCATCTTCACGAAGAATGGACGCCACGCCGCCGGAACGAAGTTCCTGCACGCGATGAAGCGGCAGACGAACGGCGTGCTCAAAGACGCGGCGACGGACGTCCAGCTGAATGCGTTTGGTGATCCGAGTGGCATACCAGCGACTGCAGATATGAACGAATATTTTCGCCATGGACACGGAAAGCACGGCCAGCAATGTGTACAGCAACAGGGACTTCGGTCCCGCGTCGACCAGCGACGGCAACCATATGGCGAATGATTCAGGCAGTGGCCGCGACGTCAGCACGTAGTCCAGTAGAAACTTGGTTCCAGCCGGAGGAATCAATCCCAGCAGTGTGGCCAGCGTCAGCGACGCCAGAATCCATACGATCTGCAGCCGGAACGACGACAGCAACGTAAAAAACCGCCGCACCAGCTCCCCGGCCGACCGGACTCGGTCTTTGCGACTGCGAACGTGGCCGGTGGAATGTATGCTGCCGCCACTGGGAAGTGCACCGGAACGCACCTTGTTCCGATACCTATCGAACTGCGTGCGACTGCTTGTTCGGCCCCTTGTATTCTTCGACACCGTCGTTCCCGCGGATTCGCTGTTCGTCGTCTTCATGACTGATTGTAAGCCAGGGACGCAGGCGGTCGAGCGTTACGGGACCGATTCCGTCAACCCGAATCAGATCGTCGATTGTCGGAAACGGTGCGAATTCATCGCGATTGGCCACAATTCGATGGGCCATTGTCTGGCCGACGCCGTCCAGTTGCATCCATTCCACCCACGTCCCGGTGTTCACATCAACGCGATACAGTTGAAACGCGGGGCCTCGTTGCCACGGCAGCGGGTCCGGACGGTCAAACACCATGATCAGGTATTGGGTCGACATCACGCCAAAGAAAAGCCAGCCAAGCAGGAATAAAAACCGGTCACGTTCACTGGCGGGCGAGCATTGGATTTGAAGATTGTCGGCGCCAAAACGCGTTAGAATTGGCTCGCTGGACACACCAGGAATTGGTGCAACATTAGGGACTTCAATTTCAACCGGCAACGTATCTGCAGCGGAATGCAGCTGATTCTGGTCGTCCCCGACATGTGATGCTCTGTCGGACATCGTTGAACGCCTCGCGACTATAGCTGCGCGTAGCACCCCCAAGGCAATAAATCGATAGCACCTACCAGAGGGCATCCTTGTCAAGCCACTCGGCGACACATTAGGGCACGAAATCCTGCTTCATTTCTCTCCACCGCCTAGGCGAACCCATAACTTCGACAGCACAGAATCGGCTCTGACCCCGGCGGCAGCAGGAAAGTTTCAGCGGGAGGGGGGCATACCACTACACAGAAGTCCATTTCCGGCAAGTGTGGCAAGAAATGTCGTTTTCCTAGAGATTTGTTGAAATAGCGCCGGAAACTAATTCCGCACGAGCATCCTATCGTTTACGTTGCATCAACACGTGTGGCCATATGAACACATGTAACCATGTGTCCACGAGTGCTATGGCGCCAGCGCTCAAGGCCGGCGTCAACAATCCTTTCATTCAGTCATTTACGCACGATTTTGTGCGACATCTTCCCGCTTTCTGCCCAGAGGAGAATCTCATGTCCCGTCCCTGTTCGCCGCGTATCAAACGCGGCTTTACCCTGATCGAGTTACTGGTGGTCATCGCTATTATTGCGATTTTGATTGCTTTGCTGCTGCCGGCTGTACAGCAGGCCCGCGAAGCCGCACGACGAACGCAATGCAAAAACAACCTGAAACAGATCGGGTTGGCGCTGCACAACTATCATGATGTCTACAAGATGTTTCCCACCGGGTCAGTTCCCGTGGCTCGGAACCCTGGCCAAACTTTTGTAAACCGATCTGCATGGGGATGGCACGCATTCATATTGCCGATGTTCGACCAGGCACCATTATTTAACGCTCTGGATGTCAATGGCCGCAGTTTATACGACGTCACTTCGAACGCGACATCCAGGGGCGAGCTCGACAGTTTGTTCCCTGCGTTGAACGCATTTCAGTGTCCCAGCGACACCACCGGACCACGTCTGCGAGCAGGAATGCGTCGCGCCAATTTCAACGGCAATGGCCAATCCGGTATCAGTGGCCCTACCAACAACTGGCGCCCTCCGACATCAAACTACATTGGTGTTGTCGGGTTTCGGGACATCAATCGACCCAATGGTCACGACAGGAGGGCGCAACGGGGAATGTTTTACAATCTGTCCAAGGTCCGTTTTCGCGACATTACCGACGGAACGACCAACGTGATTGCGGTCGGAGAACGCGAACGACGATGTGGCGCCGGATCGTGGATTGGCAATCGAGCACCCAACGGTGGTGGAACTCGCGGGGCCGACTTTACGTTTGGCCGAGTGACAACCCCCTTGAACGATCCCATCAACCGCGGGGCGAATAACTGCACCGATGGATTCAGCAGCAAGCATGTTGGTGGAGGGCAGTTTGTTCTTGGTGACGGGTCGGTGCGCTTCATTAGCGAAAACATCGACTCGATCACGCCTCCTCTTGGGCGCGTCAACCGAAATGGTGGGATAAGTACGGCAGACATCACCAATCGTTGCGGCGTCTATCAGTTGCTTGGTATTCGGGACGATGGTCAAGTCATCGGCGAGTTCTAGGTCGGCGTGAAGTAAACAGGGCAGGGATTGGCGACGATTGCCGTAGCCGATGCCCTGCTCCTTACTAATTCCCTGTTTCAGATATCACATTCGTGGATGGAGTTCTTCTGTGCGTCAATTAAGTATTTCGATTGTCTTGTTTGGCCTTGTGGGTTTGGGTGGTTGCGGTGGCGATGGTGCCAATACTCCCACTTTGGGAACCGTCATTGGCAAGGTTACGGTTGGTGGCCAGCCGCTCGCTGATGCCGTTGTTACATTCACGCCCGTCGCCGGTGGCCGCCCTTCATCCGGAACCACCGGCTCTGATGGTACCTACACACTGCTGTATAACGTCGACAATGCAGGTGCGACGATCGGGCAGCACACAGTCATGGTCACCGCTGGCGGCGAGGGCGCTGGTGATTACGAGGGCGATGATCCGACTGTTACTGAAGACGAAGACGAAGACGAAGGCGAAGACGAAGGCGAAGACGAAGACGAAGGCGACGCAGGGGGGCTGCCGGCTGCTGCGGCTGACGGCTCTCTCAAGAAGGACGTTTCAGCTGGAGCCAACACGATTAATATCGAGCTGTAAAAGTCTCGTTGTGAAGCGAAGAAGCGATGGCTAAGCCATTGGCACACAACTCGGATGAAACGTTCGATTTATGAGCCGAAGTGGTCCGGGTCAGGCGTCGTTCTGTCGTATCAATACAATTTCAAATTGTTCCTGAAGTGTATCTTGTTTTCATTCTGGTTTATTTTTGTTTTATAGGAGTCTGTCATGAAAAAAAACATTCGAAACAAGGGTTTTACCCTGATCGAACTGCTGGTGGTGATTGCCATCATCGCCATTCTGATCGCGTTGTTGTTGCCAGCTGTTCAACAGGCACGCGAAGCCGCCCGTCGCACACAGTGCAAGAACAATATGAAGCAGCTTGGCCTTGCGTTGCACAACTACCACGACGTGTATAAGTGTTTTCCACTTGGGCATCAGTACAAGGGGACTTTTGACGGCAACCCGAACAACGCCCGGGGTGGCCCGGCCTTCAGCTGGGGCTGGGCACTTTTGCCGTATTTCGATCAGGCTCCTCTGTTCAACCAATTTAATCCCAACCAGCAACTGGCGGAAACGGCGCCCACGCAAGCCGGTGGCTCAGTCAGTAACGTTCAACTGGCGCAAAGCGTCCTTCCATCCGTACGTTGTCCATCGGATCCCATGCCTGAGAGATTCTCTGATGGTGCCATTCCGGATTCCGCCACGACCAGCTATCAGGCGGCCAACAGTTCATACAACGGTTACGGCGGCACGAACTTCAGTCGTCGCAACGGCCCCTTTACGCGTACAACCTTTGGTGTTGCGCTCTCTCTTCGCGACCTTGAGGATGGGTCAACGAATCAGATCATGATTGCGGAAACAAAGTGGGACATGGACGGCAGCAGAAGAAATCGAGGCCGGTTTTTCGGTGCTCAGGACAACAATGGGCTGACCGGTGCCCAGGGCGCCACGAACGCACTGTGTGTTTGTGGGCAATGGGCGATGAACTGGACCAATGCCGAAGGGAATCCACAACCGCATCGCACGGCGGGTAGTGCTCATGTGGGCGGGGCCCAGTTCGTGCTGGGCGATGGATCGGTTCGCTTTATCAGCGAAAATATACAGCATACATCGACTGCGTGGATCAACCGGGCCAATGCGTTTGACGCGCCTAATGAAGGTGCTGGCTACGGCTTGTATCAACGGTTGTTTTCGATTGGAGACGGCCTGGCGATTGGCGAATTCTAGAATCTGCAGTACCCTCCACTAACTCAATTATGCGGCCCGGGGGCTTATGCTGGCAGATCGTGTCGGCCGCCTCTGGGTCTTTTTCACAAGGATTATCAACTGATGTATCGATGTTTCGTTTACAACGCCTGCATGCTGCTGGCCGTAGCGGGCTGTGGAGCCGGTGGCCCCGATATCGCCACGGTCACAGGCAAGGTCACCATGGATGGGCAACCTCTTGCCAATGCGGCCGTGGTTTTTGTCCCTGAAAATGGTCGACCTGCGGGTGCAAGAACGAATGCACAGGGTGAATATGAATTAACCTATTCCGAGGGGCGTGAAGGAGCCTTGCCTGGAAAGAACATGGTCAGAATCTCAACCTTAAGCGACCCAAGTATCGGCGATGACGGCCAATTGACGAAGGGTTCACCAGAGACAGTTCCGATGCAGTACAACGCTCAGACAACGCTCTCGTTCTCAGTCGAGGCGGGCGCGGCAAATGTAGCCGACTTCGACATCACTTCTGAAGGAGAACTTCCTGAAGGGGAAGCTGACCCGGATGACAATTAGGTCGTGAGTGACAGAATCGTATTCCGCGCCTGCATGGCAGGCATATTTTTGCTTCCGGCGACATATCCATTCTGCTTTTAATTCGTCGCCTGCACTGTCCAAAAGAAAGATGAAATCAGAGTAACAGCTGACAGTCCTTGTGCCTGCATGAGGGCTGGTCGGCCCCAGCGCTCGTAGCCGGCCTGGCTGTGAACCTGTTGACGCCCAAAGAAAGCGTCTCGCTCCCGCGCACAATCCAGGGACGAGACGCAGAGAATAAAAGTAGTTTCAACGACGAACAATGATGTCTGGTGAGTCCCGTGTGACGGCTGAGATTCGCTTCATCGTCACATCCGACGTCGCAGTGGACTGAGTTCCCTGCAATGGTTCCGTCCATCGACGACTGACGATGTGTGACGAAGACCGGTCGACGAGGGCGCGTGCGCCGTCCAGAATTCGGTTCATCTGTTCAGCATCTGCAGCAACAATTTTTTCTTCTTCCAGAAGACGCTCGATTTCTGCGTCGCGCAACAGTTCCGGACCGAGCGCATCTGTCAGCGAACGCCGAAGTATCCCGTCGATATTGTTAGTATGTTCGGTCATTTCAAAACCCTCGTACAAGCCGCCGTCTCCGGATAAGCCAGAGGCTCTTTATATTCGCATCGAAGTGACAGCATCTTTGTTCCCGAGCGAAACGAAATCAGCGACTCGGTACATCGTGACCGCGTCGCGTCAACTCACTGCGAATTTTATCCATTGCCCGTTTTCTGTAGACTCGTACCGTTGATCCTGGTACGCCAAGTTCATCGCCAAGCAAATTGCTGGACGCAACGCCTTCTCTTGCCGCGGCGTCGGCCATGACAATGTGGCGTTGTCTGTCCGGCAGTTCAGACACGATTTCTCGCAGATCCAGCTGCAGATTAGTCGGTGCCGGAGTTGACGAAGCAGACAATTCCGCACCTGACTGCTTCCCGTCGTCTTTGCCATGTCCGTTGGATGAAGCATCAGTTGCTCCGAGTAAAGCCGAATCACTGTCGACCTCCAGCAGTCGAGCCTTATGCCAACCGTGTCGCAGCACATCCAGCGCAGCGTTTTCCACAATGCGGAAAAACCAAACCTTCAGCGATGCCTTCCGCCGACCGAATCGAGCTCGGTTCGTCCATAGACGATACAGCCCGATCGAAATGACGTCTTCAATGTCTGTTTCGCGGAGCACGCTTTGATACCGCCGAGCCAGCACGATCAGCACCGGAGGCCCAAACAGGCGCGGAACGTCTTCCAGCGCCTGCTCATCATCTTCAAGCAGTCGCTGAGCCAGATCGGCCTGTTCCGTCGTCTGCATACCGTCGCACCGGACTGTCAGCCGCAATGTGCGGCTGCGTTTCGAAGTTTTTCGTACTCCGGAAGTCTATACGATGCGGCGTTACATGTTCGTTTTGGTGTCACCGCCGGAGCCACCGGCGACTTTCTGCAATGCCTCACTGATCTCCCGGTCGTGATCATGATCTCGACTGTAAATCCGGAAAATGATGAAGCTGGTAGGCAGACTGCGAAAGAGTTCATCATCATCGAGCTCATGTGATTCTCCGCTGGCAGGATCAAACCAGAAGTTCTGTTTGCCCGCCGGGCGCCGTGCACTTGGCCGGTGATAATGCTTCGCCACGTCAACGCGCAATGGGATATCCTGCATTCCATCCGGCAGGAACTCACGGACTCGCCGTTCAACAAGGTCCGGCTCAGAAAAAATCGTTGTGCTTTCCGCCTGACCATCGTGAAAATGCATCGTCCGTTCGCAGGCCATTCGCCACATTTCGTCACGGTTGATGATCGCACGCCAGTGCCCCCCGAGTTCCCTCAATTCCGGGTCATCGCTGTCAGCCCAGCGAGTCACATCGACCAGAAACGACGTTTCCGTCAAGCCTTGATAGGCTTGCAGGTGCTCCAGCGGATTGCCGGGAAACAACCGTTTCATCGTGGCTGCAAAATGGTCTTCCAGGGCAATATCGATGCCGCGCACGGTGCGGTGAAAATAGATTGTACGAAACAGATTAGCACGCGTTTCAATAAAATTTATCAGTGTCGGCAGACCACGCGCATGGATGGTCAATCCCTCGTCGGTGAAAAAGGTGTAATGAATCAACCGTGAAATATCGAAGGCCTTGGTGTTGTAGCCGGACATGTACGCGTCGCGCAGAACGAAATCCATGTTGTCCACGGTGTAGATACCGCTGAACAACGAACGCAGTTTGCGCAGCCAGTCCGGATGCCCTTCTTCGTCTTCAGGCCTGCCGCTTGGACGACGTATCAGCCATGCAACCTGCTTCGCGTCCAACTCTTCCAGAGGCTGCAGCCGACCATTGGGGTTGCGACGGATTCGACGAATAATGTCGCCCAGTTCATGCTCGATAATGTGGCCGCCAATATCTTCGTGCGTCAGATCAAACTGTTCCAGGTAGTGATCATCGAAGAAATGCCCAAACGGTCCGTGCCCCGAATCGTGCAGCAAACCTGCGATACGAACCAGACTTTCAACGTAGGCCTTCGACGGAACATTGCGACACGCATCAGCCAGCGATTCGTACCATGCCGCCACCGTGACGCTGCCAAGATGCATAACACCCAACACATGCTGAAAACGCATGTGCTCTGCCGATGGAAATACCCACCATGCCGTCTGCAGCTGATGGATCTGTCGCATCCGCTGCACCCACGGATGATCAATCAGCTCCTGCTCTGCCGCTTCATCGTCCGGCAGTCCGGCTCGTGAAATGAATGGGATGTAACCGTGAATAGGGTCGTGAGAAAGACTTTCAGTCGTAAAATCGCGGGCCATTGGGAACCTGTTTCGCTGTTAACTCGAACACGTCCAGTGCGTTCAACCACTATAATAGCGAAACTATGGTGAAGGCCCCAGACGTTCTGCGGACGAGTGGAGGAATGAAGGGGCAGTCATCAATAGCGCGAAGCCCTCCCGGAGGGGTTCTTCGGGCAAATGATTCCCGGCCCCATTCCACAACTCAACTAAAGACCGAACAGGAGGTCTGCAATGGTTCGAAGCGGTGAATCCTGCTGGTCATGACCACTGGACAGATGTGGCATGGGTGCCGGAATAATGGTCACTTCGCCGTCATCGTTCATGAACAGGGGCATGGCCTCCGGTTGGCGGCCGCCTTCGGCCTGTTCGACGATGCGAAGTTCTCCATGGTCCAGCCAGACATACTGACACCCCGGACACGAGTCCATGACAATATTACCGGGACCGTAGTACGGGTGGACTTCCATTCGTGTTCGACAGTTCGGACAGCAAATATTTCGCTCGTATTCGTCAGGATTCAGTGGACGGCAGGGCTCTGCTTCGTGACCAGCCCGCCGAGTCCTCCGAACACGAGTGATGGCTCCAAAATCTTCATTCTTCAGCAGCAGTCCATAGCAGCCGTCACAATACAGGACCGGCCGCTCTTCAATCTGCCCGGTACACAGCGTCTTCTGACACACCGGGCATTCTGCTTCAAGGTCACCGCCACAGGGCGTCACTCGATCAACGGTGAGCGGGTTATCTGCCGTGAAGACCAGCGACCGACAGTACTCACACTGCAGATACTCTCGCCCCTGGACGGACGCCGCCCGGCCGCCGCACTGCTGACAACAGAATGTAGATTTTGGAGCAATCATGATCCGCCCGCCGTAATCCGAATAAACCTGACACTTTCTACGGTAGCTTGCCCGTAGCGGTGGCGCGGCGGATTCACAGCGGGTTTGCCGTCACACAGGTCTGCCTGGAGCATCTGGTCGGATTTTGTCGGCCGCTCAGACGGACATACGAATGTCGCAGCGCAGAAAAAAACCGTCACGACAGACGGAACAAGGAATCAATTGTCACTGGCCCCGTTCTTCCCAAGCAGTTCTGCCAGCAGGCGATTCAGCTCTCCACCTCGAGCCGTCATGGAGACAACTTTGCCTTCTCTGTCGACGAGAATGGCGGTGGGAATTCCACTGATGCCGTAGTGCACGGCCAGTGGACTGTTCCAGCCCCGCTCGCTTTCGTTCTGACTCATCAGATTCACCCATGTCAGATCTTCACGGTCGACATAGTTCTGATATTCGTTGATCGTGTTATCCAGGTTGATGCCGACAATCGCGAACCCCCTGTCTCCGTATTTCTCCAGCTGAGCCTTCATATTGGGAATCTCAGCACGACAGGGCCCGCACCAACTGGCCCAGAAATCCACCAGCACAACTTTGCCACGATACGCTGCCCAGTCGAATTCCTCACCCTCGGCCGTGGTGCCCATGACTTCCATGAATTGCCCCGGCAAGGCCAGCCGTCGCGCAAGCGCCTGCATTCGCAAAACCTGTGGCTCTAGCGCCGGGTCATTCAGTTTCATGAGTGCTTTCGCCAGCCCTTCGTACACCACAGCGCCCAGCTGTGGTGTTGCGGAATTCTCAAGAGCCTCTCCCAGGCTGGAGGCAATACTGACCGTTCGCTGATCAAGACCGTGCACATCGATAAACGCGAACAGATCATCGACATACTTCGTCTGAGCAGCCTCCGAACTCCGGAAAAATCCGCTCGCCTGCTTCTGTAGCCTCATTCCACCAATCAACTGTATGACGGCGGTCCGTTCGTCCTGCTCGTATCGCTGGAACAGTTCGTTTAACTGTTTTGCTGCAGACTCATCAACCTGTGACAGGACGGAATACCCGGACAGACGTTCCATCAAAGCTTTAAGTTCCTGCTGCTCATCCGGATTCCGTTTCATGATTCGATCACAGACGGCGACGACGGCTTTCACCTGTTCCTTCAGATGAGCAACGACAGCTTCCTGGCTGCGTTCTGCCGGAGGTGTCGTTTTCACCGTGTTGATGAACGTAAACAGTTCATCAATCGTACCGTCCGGAATCGGAAACATTTCTGTTTTCGCCGCAGGCTTTGGCTCATCAGCTGCCGCCGTCAGCGTGGTTGAAAAACTGGCGATCAGGATCAGCCCGAACACACAGAACAGGTGTCTCATGGTCGCACCGAAGAGACAGGTCTCATTTCGCTTAGTCATGTTTTTTCTCTGTGAATACATATTGCTGTCAGGGCGACTCCGGGACGCAACGACAGAGTTGTGGTGCGCCGGAGCAGTTTATTTTTCGGGAACGTCAGTCGAGGAGACTGACTGTGCCTCTTCGTATAGCTTCGCCAGTGGCAGAAGAATGGCCTCCAACTGCTGCATGTATTCCGTTTCCGCAAATTCCGTTTTCTGCTGTCTCAGTTTTTCCAGTTCGTTTTCCAGCCGGTCACGTTCCGTCCGTTGTTCGGGACTGAGGCTGCGTTCCGCTGCGCTTCGTACAAGGTGCCAGCGTCGTGCCAGACCACCATCCAGTGCTTTTCTGTTCTCAACGCTGTCTTTGATGCGGACACCTTCAAAGACCTCCGCTCTTGTTCCTTTGCTGTCACCTGTATCGTCAAGTAACGAATGTTCTGTCGCCAGCCGACCGTCCGATTTGTAATACTCGTCCGTCCGTCGAGCTGCAAACAGCCACGCTTCCAGCAACGACGTCTGCCCGTCGCGATCGATGTCCGCTTCCAGATGACCGATTCCGTCGGCCATGTAACGCCCGAATCGAGCAAACTGAATTTCGCCTCCGTCTTTCGTTCCGGTAATGACGGTTCGATTGAGTCCGCTGAGTGCGTTGATAAACGGAGCACTGCATGAAGAGCAATTGATAACGGCCACAGGCCGCTGTGAATCTTCCAACAAGTCGGCTGCTGCAGCTGCGGAAAGATCAGGACCGCGGAGGTTAAAACGAGCAACTCTGCCATCAAATGTGCCGTGACCGATCAGTACAAGCCAAAGTGGTTCAGTGGTTTTCTGCGCAGCCACTTCTGACAGTTTTCGCTGCAGTTGATCAAGACTGTTGTCTCCATTGATGCTGTCAAACAATGCATCCCCTGCAGTCGCGGCGGCTTCCCATTGCTCGGCCCATTCGGCAAACATCTGCCCGTATTCTGTCGTTCCTTCTGCACCTGTCACCACGATGACATGCTGGCGCTCCTGAGCCGGACTGACAGTGCCGGCACATAACAGAGCAAGCACGAAGGTATGGACACCTGTCATGAAAACAGCTTTTCGAGAAATCGACATTGTAAAGATTGCCAGCTGGTCAAAGGAATCTGACGCGTGAGCATTGCAGATCTCTGTCCCGGGTTCCATCGAATTCCGAAAACAACTGCGTTCGGCACAGGGTGAATCAGCCATTTCAGGAACGACACAGGGAAAAGCCCCGGGGCATCCTTGCGCGCCCCGCCCTGCTGCGTTGTGATCCGGGTCACTATTCTCATCAATCTACCGGGATTCACCAGATCGCAGCAGCAGATCTCTGGCAAACAGTATTCTTCCCGTGCTCTTCGCGGCAGCACTCACCGAAATCACGAATTCTTCAGGAAGAGCAGTGTAGACGAACAACCGTAGCCGGTCTGATGGCAGCTCATACCTGGTCACCTTATTCACAAGATCATCCAGCAGATTGCGCTGTACCAGACTGGGCAGCGATTCATCGTAAAACCGTTCCGTTGGCGGACGCAGATCCTCTTTCTGCGCCTGCCCCCATGGACGTGCATATTGAATGTCGAATCTGGGCTGACAGTATTCTGCCAGCTGACGTTTCGCACCAAACAACTTCAGCTGTTTCGTTTGATCGTCATACTTCATTTCGTAAAGACGGCGGCCGGCCAGCACCAGATACCTGTTGTCCTCTGCGGCAGGGAAGTTGTCGCCCGTTTGAATACTCAGTTTCACGAGTCCTGACAGCTGCAGATCGATGTCGCTGATCTTAAGTCGCCAGTCGGCAGACGCCAGTCGACGTCGACTGACAAACGTTTGAGTAGAAAATGGAGGGATCTGCATCGTGATGCCGCCCGCGTTGCCAGGCGCGATCTGAACCTCCGCCTGGTTTACGATCTCGCCGGTTGAGTAAACAGATTGCTGATCCGCCGCCGTTGCCTGATAACTGTCACCTGACGTCACGAACAGCGCATTCCACTGCATGACGTTCCAGTGAGTATTATCTTCGGCCCGCGCGACCGCCAGCGTCTGCAGCGTTGTGGATTCTCCATAACCACGCTGACCGATGGACAGGAACAATATGCTGAAGATCACGGACAAACCGACAAGTGCACTATATGTTGCCAGAAAATGAAGCCGTTTGTTTTTGGACAAAGCGAAGCAACCAGGAAAAATCAACCCGATGTAACACAGAGCCAGCAGAAAAATCAGCCACCACGCATGGTCCGGCAACGTTAGTTCTCGCATCTGACGGAAGAACTGTTCGTCAATCGATGACGGTTCAACTTCGATCAATTGCCCAATGCCCCTGCTTCGCTGATCCTGCTGTCGCGCAAACTCCTCGAATTCCTCATCTTCGCCCTGCAGCACATCAAGAACGACCGCATTCCGCACCATAGTTTCCGTGAGGCCTTCACGCTGCACATCCAGGCGGCTGACATTTCCACTGCCAACAGAATAACTATTCAGAGGCTGATTGAGGCCGGCCAGTTCTCCGCCGAATCGAGGATATTCACCACGTCGATCTCTTAACAGATACAGGCGGCCGCCCAGTTTGAGCCATGAAATGAAAGCCTGCTGTCGGGGCAATTCCCAGTCCGGCACATGGTCCAGAAACACAGTATGCAGACCGACAGTCGCGGTGGCATACGGTGGAAAGATATTTTCCGGCAAATGTTTTACTGTCGACGGACGGCTGGAAACTGTATCCGCCCTGTCCAGAATGATGACCTGAGGCTGTTGCTCCTCCTTCTCAGACTCAAGCTTGTAGGCGGGGCGAGGCTGAGTGAACTCACTAATGTCTTCTCCATCAAAAGACAAAACCCATTCCGTCGAATAGCTGTTGGCGACGTAGGGATAGAACTGAATCCACCGTCGTGCCGCCGGGGCGATGAATACCTGCTGCACGTATTGCCCGCCCGCTGGATTCAACAGCCCCTGCATTCGCTGCAAAGTCGCCGTTGCATCAATGGCTTCATCCGTTTGATTATCCAGTAGAATGGACAGTGGATTGAACTGCCCTGGCTGCACTCGACCGTCAAATCCCCATGTGTGCTCAACAACTTTCAGCGTTGGCCCTGACTGAGCGATCGCCATGGTACTGAACGTCGTGAGGACAAGAATCACAGCGGCGAATATTACGAATGCGGTACGCATATCATTAGAACGTCGAGCAGGTTTGTGCTGTGTGCGGAGCGTCGGCGGCAAAGAGAAACCTGCGTTTAACGGATTAGCGGACTGCGAATATCTGCGCACAGCGCAGACAGGATGAATGGGTCTGTCATTTCTCTCCATCGCGTTCATCACTGCGTCCCCTCGAGTACGGGAACCTGTATCCGATGCATTCCTGAAGTCGGCAGTACCTCGGACGGATTTTCACGTCGATTCAGTAAAAACGGACACCGGCTTCGTACGCCATGGCGGATAGCCAGCATAACGGCCCAGAAAAACGCGATCGCGCAGCCTGCCCACAGGAGTCGGGGAACATACTCTATTTGTTCGCCTTGCGCGTTGTAGCCAGTCAATGCAATAGGGTTGATCAGATACTGCTCCGTCGCCGCAACAGCGCTATACGGTGAAAACGTGGTTACAAGCTCCTGCAACGGCGGGGCAAGCCGGAAGAGCTGCACGATGATCAACGGAACGACGGTCCACGTCGCCAGAACCGTCGCGGACACAAGAACCGCCCTTGTTTGAGAGTGAATCATCAGACCGATCCCTACCGACAGCCAGGTCACCAGTGACAACAGGACATACGCCGTACAGATGCTAAGCAACAGGTACAGGTACACGCCCGGTCGCTGCACCACGATTTCTGAAAGACTGCTGAAATTCACCTGCAGCAGGAAATGGGTGACGTTGACAGTCAGAATCGGCACCGACAGCACAATCAACAACCGCCGCATGCCCACCACTTTCTGACTGAGCAGTTCCACGCCGGACATCGGCGTGGCCAATAGCGGCTCAATCGTCTGGTTAGCTCGTTCTGACGAAAACAACGTGGATGCCTTCACGGCAGTGACCAGAACGGTCAGTGTCCAGATCAGTCCCTGCAGTACGTAAAGACCGTAAAAATAGTTTCTGGCGGACGCCGTCGCTGCCAGCACACAGATAAACAGTGTGGGGATTTCCAGAACAACCAGCACTCGAAACAGGTACCTCGCTTTGCCCAGCGACTTTTTATTTCGCTCGCGCCAGGTGACCGGATCGTCTCCAGGAAGTGGATTGCTGTCACGAACAAGTTCAATACCGCCTGTCGTGCGTTCGTTGAGGGCGGTAAAAAAGACGTCGACCATCCGAAAGACTTTCAACAGCACAGACGCCTGTGAGACAAACGCTCGGCGAACAAGAGCCAGTCGAGCGAACAACAGAAAGGCGGCCGTCACAAGCATCGCGGGCACAGATTTCGAAACAGTCAGCAGCCAGTGCGACTGGGCAACGGGCACCCCAGCAGCATTGAAGCCTGCCATTTGTGTTCGAGAAATGCCCCATAGGCTTTCGGTGAACTCAGATCGCCAGATCGCTGATGGAACAAACGTGGCGTACCCAAGACTCAAACTTAATGCTGCCAGCACACCAATCAGTGCGTACGACCAGACGAATGCCGCAACAGTGGTTGTAAACCAGGTCGAACAGGCAATCGCAATGCTGGCAAACAACAGACACTCGCAAAACAGCAACCACAGCGTGGCGATCAACAGATCTGTGTCAACTCCTCCCAGCGTATGAACATGGGCAAGGACTGGAAACGTCAACAACAGCAACGTCAGCATGGGCACCAGTCGACTGCCGAATTTCTCCAGAATGATCGTTCCTGAACTCAGGCGAGTCAGCATCAGCGTGCCCAGCGTGTTATTTTCTTTTTCGGTCGTAACACAGGCACAGCACAATGCCGGCATCAGCACCTGAATCGTGTAGAACAGAAGAGGTATGATTTCCGAAAAAATATCACCGCCGATCCCCATATACCGCATTGTCCCTGACACTCCGGCAGTGTTCATGACTTGCTGGCGCATACTCATGGACTTGCTGTAGGCCAGAAACACAAAGAACAGCAGAATGACCGCCCCCACAACGCGCACGACGTACGTTCGACGACGGTTGGCAAGTTCCGTCAGTTCGCGACGCAGCAGAGGTAGCTCGGGAATCAAACTCACGCAGTCTTTCCCTCCGTCAGCTTCATAAACGCGGTCTCCATGTCCATAGCTTCCGGCTGAAACATCGTGATGCGTGCTTTCTCTTCGACCAGAGCCTGGTGAAAATCAGCGACAGAAAGCTCGTCTTCTCGCAGTCGAATCGCCCAGCGGTCAACCTGACTTTCGATGGAATCGACGCCGGGTATATTTCGCACTCGATCCTCCAGGTCCGATTCCGGATCCTCCAGCCGGATATGGATGATTCGCTTCAACTGCAGTTGTTGAAAAATATCATTCAACGACCCCTGAGCCACCATTTCTCCCGTTTCGATAATACCGATCCGAGTACACAGCTGGCTGAGTTCGTGCAGGATGTGACTGCTGATCAGAATTGTCTTGCCCATTTCCTTGAGGGCCTTCAGCAGTTCCCGCACTTCAATGCGAGCACGAGGGTCAAGACCGCTGGCAGGTTCATCCAGCAGCAACAATTCCGGGTCATGCAACAGAACTCGCGCCAGGGCCAGACGCTGTTTCATTCCGCGAGACAGACCGTCAACCGGTGAATTCGCCTTGTGTCCCAGGTCCGTCAGAGCCAGCACGTCGTCGATCACGCCTTTTCGGCGGTGACTGGGTAATTTGTAAGCCGCTGCGAAAAAGTGAAGATACTCCAGTGCAGTGAGGTCTTCGTACACGCCAAAGAAGTCCGGCATATAACCGATTTTTTCCCGGACCTGCTGCGGCTGACTGATCACATCAAGGCCACCCACAAGAGCCATGCCACGAAATTTGGGCTGCAACGTTGCCAGCACGCGAATCGTGGTCGACTTCCCTGCACCATTGGGACCGATAAATCCGAAGACTTCGCCTTTCGGAATATCCAGTGAGATGCCCTTCACGGCTTCAAACTTGCCGTAGCTGACATGAAGGTCACGAATACAGACTGCCAGTTGGCTCATAATGCAGAATTCCCCGGTTAATCGCTCACGCGATAAAGTCTTCGATACACGACCGTGCGGTTTTCTTTTCCTTTGACAGCAATCATCAGCAGCCACTGGCTGGCATCCGTCGGGTCCAGAACGGGTAGATCTTCAAGCGACGCCGACCCCTGGGGTGACACCTGTGACACCAGGCTGAAATAGTCACGGGTGCCTGTGCGACAGGCCGACTGCAGCAGGCCTACGGCTGTAATGGACGGACCTGGAGTTTGGTTGTGACGTCGGAACCGGACTTCCGTTTCCACCCATTCTTCACCACGTTTGATGACACTGGGTGAAAACAGGGACCCGCCGCCGCCGACCTGAAATCGCTGGTCCTGATGAAGGACAACAGCAGCCACCGACGCACCGGCAGGTGCAGCCTGCTGCAAATGCTGTTGCAGCTTCTGCCGACCGGCATTGCTGGTGACGAGGTTGGCATCATCCCACGGAATCTGCAGTACGTCGCCTGCGTCCGGGGTAAGTGTCATGCTGCGTACGATCTGCGGTTCCCATTGCCGCAGCCTGTGTTCAAGACTGTACGCCTGTGGAAACCTGCCGGAATAGTGCACACCCGTGCTGACTGCGCGCGGTCCCTGTGGCGTTCCGTACTGCATGTTCGTGGCAATCAGCATCTGTCCCGGCACAACAAATGCCCGTCTGACTTTTTCAGATAACGTCGTCTGTGAAGCGTAAAAATGCATTTGCAGATCCGTCCGGCGCACCGGACGTCCACCATCCGTGATGTCGACCACCGAGATTGCTCCGCCAGTGTCCGTACTGGCCATATACTGATGAGCAATACTGACCGTGAGCGCAGTAAACAATGC
Source organism: Fuerstiella sp. (assembly GCA_029247265.1). GTDB lineage: Bacteria > Planctomycetota > Planctomycetia > Planctomycetales > Planctomycetaceae > Fuerstiella. The sequence goes on along the minus strand of JAQWLN010000225.1, from coordinate 5,301 downwards.
CGTAACAAGCGGAAACATCAGCCATGTATATTTTCTGGCCTTAAAGTACCCGAGCACAACATAGTCAACCGGTCCGATGGTCACCACATAAGCGATCAGCAACATCGCGATGATATATGTCGGCACCATTTCCACACCATCCGGCAGTAATGCTGTTTCACTGGCCGAAGCAAGGGGACTTCCTTTCGGCTGCAGCTCGTGACTCACCTCAAAATGCATCGCCATTTGTTCCAATGTCTTAAACCGCTGGCGACGGCCCCGCACGTGTTGAGCTCCCCGTTTGTTGACCACGGAGTAGCCGCTCTGATCCTTCGTCACCTCGATTCCCCGCCGCCGCAACAGGGACACAACATCCGGTGTCTGCCATTTCCGGCCTGAAAACACGGGTGAGTCACTGCGGAGCTTCCACAGATGGCCGACAACCGATCCAAGTTCTGCCCCGTTTAATCGCGAAGAAAGGTCGCTGACGTTCGGCAGCAGCGTGACTCGCCCGAGTCCCAGGTGTCGGTTGATCACCGGATCACGTTCATCGCAGATCACCACCAGCGTGCTGTCATCGCCCAACGCGAAGTGCAGATCTGCTGACTCGTCGGTACGAAACATGGTCTGCAGAAACTGAACGTGTTGCCCTGTCAGCCGATTGTCGTCCGCCAGAACACACAGGCTGCCGCCGGCTTCGACCCATGTTTTAAGAGCCTTGAGTTGCAGTTCTTCCAGCCGACTGAAACCGCCGTCCGCCAGCAGCACAACATCGAAACAGCACAGGTGCAGCGGGTCCTCCGGCAGACTCAACGCATCCCAGCTGACCGTATAGTTCTGAACCTTCTGAGACTCGATCGATCCGGGCCCAGTGCTCGGACCCGAATTCCGCCGGTTCCGAGAATTCGGTATCGGAGAATAGTTATCCAGCGAAAGGGCGTTGTTCAGAAACGCTCGGTTGGGTCCAGGACTCTGATAGTCGCTTTGGCCAGACACAGAACAAATCAGGGTGGCCCGTTCAAACGAACCAATGGACAGTAGTTCGTGAGGTTCCGGAGGATCGAGCAGTTTCGGATCGGCTGTTAATGGAATTCGCTGAGTGTCCGTCTCGTACCAGCCGACAACCAGATATTGTTTCTGGTAGGAATGTTCTATCGGCGGCAATACTGTATTAAGGATGTAATCCGTATCCTGCAGTACGATTCCTTCGTGGCGAATCGTCGCCATCAGGTCGTCTTTGGAATAAAAGCTGTTGTAGATTTCCAGAATCAAATCGCCCTGGAGCATCTGAGCTGAATTGTATTCCAGCTTAATACGGACCGGAATCGCGCTGCCGGACCGACCGCGGATTGACAGCGGCTCCAGTCTCAGACGCACGGGAAGCTGTGGCTGGCTGGCAGAAACAGCCTCGTTGCACAGCAGCGCACAAAACAGAAATGCCCGCATGATCGCCGTGGCAGACAAACTGCGATAGCGCAGTGCAACTCGGCTCTCGACTTGATCGTCGCGAATGACGTGTCCGATCATGCCACGACTCCTGTCTTCATACGCTGAAAATACCACCATTCAATCAGCAGAAAAACAAAGGCCAGAAGCGCCAGCGTCCACCATAGGTGTCGGTCAGAGTCGATCATCTGTGACTCGTTCGTTGTGACGTTCAGTTCCGCAAACTGCAATTCGTCAACGGAACGCAGGGATGTTTCCAGAGGACTGAGCAGACCTGTCCCCACCGACGCAACCAGTTCACCGGCATCGGTGATTTCGTACTTTCCAACAATGTCTGCCTGGACACCAGTCAGCAGTCCGTTGACAGTCGAACGAACCGTGTCCGATTCACCGGTCGGTCCCTGAATCACATACTCACGTTCCGACGTGACGCTCAGCGCGGGCAGGACTCCGGTGGGAGCAGCAACAATTTCAGACAGGGATGCTCGCTGCATGGCCGATTCAATTACGTTTGTCACCAGAATCGGAAAAGCCACGCGGTAAGGCAGGGTCGAGCGGTCTGTATGAAACAGAAAATAATATTCCGTTTCCAGACCACGCCGTCGCTGCAGCATCAACGGCCCTTCTGCTCCGTGAACAAGGACTTCGAATCCACGTTCTTCCAGATCATGTGCATCTGCCCCATCGGCAAACCGAGCTTTCTGACCGATCTGCACGTCACGCAACTGCACATGACGCAGCAAAGGTGTCGTATTCACCCAGTCAACGATCTGCACGGGCGTCTCATCAAGATCAACATCGTTCACCTCGATCAGGTCTTTGAGTTCCCCTGGCACAATGCCGCTGTAAATCACAATCGGCGCGGCCGCACCACCGAGATCTTCGGAATCGCTGACGATCAGATCGTATGCAGGAGCCGACGGCGATTCTCCGCTGTCAATGTCCAGATCCGATTGAACATTCAATGCATGCTGCCATGAAAACAGCTCTGCGGACGTGCGGACTTTAAGCGGTCTGGTTTGGGGAAGATTCAGCCAGACCGTGTTGTCGACTTCAAGCGAGTCAAAGTCGCTCAGTTCCAGCGTGGCCTGCAGCAACGAGGCCCCGGTGCTGTCGATCGAAAACACAACTCGCTCAGAATCCTCGTTCGATGCAACGATGGACTCCCGGCCCACGGTCCTGCCGTCCTGAGTCAGCTTCAGTTCCCCGTAAACGGGTTCTGATGAGGAGCCTGCGACACGGACAAAAACGTCCCAGCTGTCAGTGCCGCTGCGACGGGCGTTCATCTCTGTGATTCCAAGGTTGTTGCCACCTTCATCAACCCGTTGCACCTCCAGCTTGAAGGGCAGTTCAAAATCAACGTGCTCCGTCAGGTTCCCATCTGTCATGACGACAACACGCTGAATGGGCGACGTGCGGGCAAAAGCATCCGCCATGCGCAGGACTTCGTCCAACCTGCTCGCTCGATGTGTCGCTTCAACCTTATCCAGGGCGCGCAGCAGTATCTGTTTGTCGTCTGTGAATTCGGTCAGACGTCGCCCACCGGTGGAAAATGAGAACAAAGCGATCCTGCCATTGCCTCGAAGGTTCTCGATCATCCCGCGAGTCTGCTCTTTTGCAAGATCGAGACGTGTCTGATCAGCCCCCTTCACTGTCGACGACATACTGGCCGAACAATCGATCAACACCGGCAGGTACTCAGCAGTTTCCGGTCCGGCACTGATAAACGGTTGCATCAACGCCAGAATAATCAGGCACAACAGAATCAGCTGTAACAGCAACAGCAGGTTGCGGCGAAACTTCTGAAACGGCGAATTCACTCGCTGGTCGTTCACCACAGACTGCCACAGCGCAAGGGAGGGAATCTCCATGCGCGGTCGCTTAAGCTTCAGGAAGTACAGCACAACCAATGGAATGAGCGACAGGAAGAACCATCCCCCGAATGGAAAGCTGAAGCTGGGCCAGTTCATCGCAGCACCCATCCCTGTCGACAAAGCGTGTCGAACAACACAGACTCAAGAGTCATAGAGGAATTGACCGACGTGAACCGACCGTTGCGACTGCGACACTGCTGGTGCAGCATTTCTTCCTGCCAGGCCCGATGTTCCTGATACAGACTCAGCAGTTCACCGGCATTCGTGATATCCAGTGTTTCGCCGGTTTCGCTGTCAACAAACCGCAGATCGCCCTCCAGATTGGGGCTGACTTCCGATTCTCCCAGAATCTGCAGTCCCCAGACTTCAAGCCCGCTGCTGAACAGCAGGTTCATCGACCGCGACAGATTGGAGAACGTCAGAAAGTCGGACAGCAAAATGGCCACGCCGCGTCCACGATGAAACCGCAGCATCGTTTCGATCGCCTTCTCCACTGGCACATCACCACCGCCCTCAAGATTTTCCAGAAACTCCAGCAACGCACGAATTCGCGTACGTCCGGTTCCAGGAGGCAGCATCCACGGCTTCCCTTCCTGCTGATGAATTCCGTACACGCTGACACGTTCTACGTTCAGCAGCCCCATGATTCCGAATGCCGCTGCCAGCTGTCGAGCCTTCAGCAGTTTGTCATCGAACAGCATCGACGACGAGGCGTCCACCATGATTACGACGTGCAGCTCCTCTTCGTGCAGAAACTGTTTGATGTAAGGACGACGAAGCCTCGCAAAAATATTCCAGTCCACGTATCGCATATCGTCGCCCGTGGCGTAGTCGCGATAGTCGGCGAAATCTGTACTGCTGCCACCCTTGCCGGCCAGATGCTCACCACGACTGCGGTTCGTCAGGCGGCGCAGCGGATTCAATCGCATGCGTTCAATGCGATTGAGCGTACTGTTGGAAAACAGAGATGTCAGTTGTGAAGTTGTTTCAGTGGTCACGCGAATATCAGCCCTCCGTCGGCAGACTGCTGACGCATTCGGCGATGATTTCCTGCACTGATATATTCTCCGCCTGACCGTCGTAATTCAGAAGTGCGCGATGCTGCAGAACATCCGTAGCGAAATGTCGGATATCTTCGAAGGCAACATGAGGACGCCCCTGCCCCAGTGCTCGCACGCGGGCTGCTCGAATCAATGCCTGTGCAGCTCGAGGACTTGCCCCCCAACGCAGAAACTGTTTCGCTTTCTCAGGCGCGTAATCGGTGTCCGGGTGTGTCGACAGAACCAGTCGACACGCGTAGTCCCGCATCGGATCGCTGACCACAACGCGATCCAGAACGGTTCGCAAATGCAGAATCCGTGGGCCGTCGATCACCGTTTCGACGTCAACCTGCTGACGCAGAATCGTCCGGCTGACGACTTCGTTCAGTTCATCGCGATCCAGAAAGGGCACAATGACCTTGAACATGAACCGGTCGAGCTGTGCCTCGGGAAGAGGAAACGTGCCTTCCTGTTCAATGGGGTTCTGCGTGGCCAGCACGAAAAATGGTTGCTTCAGATGGCGTGTCTTGCCTGCGGTTGTCACCGTTCCTTCCTGCATCGTTTCCAGAAGGGCGGACTGTGTTTTTGGCGTCGCTCGATTGATTTCGTCAGCCAGCAGCAGTTGAGTGAAGACCGGCCCTTCACGGAATTCAAAGTTGTAGTTGCCACCCTCGTCAGCTGTCATGATATTTGTCCCGATGACATCCGCGGGCATCAGATCGGGCGTGAACTGTATACGACTGAAGTCCAGCTTCAGAACACGTGACAGTGCTTTCACAAGTTCCGTCTTTCCGAGGCCGGGAACCCCTTCCAGCAGTACATTGCCACCGCACAGGATGGCAGTCAACGTGGCTTCCACAACTTCGCCCTGGCCGACAATCACCTGACCGACCGCGTCACGAATAGTCTGAAACTCTGCTTGAAACTGATCGGCCTCTTCCTGAAGCTCGGCCGAACTGACG
>JAQWLN010000206.1 GCA_029247265.1 Fuerstiella sp. | reverse complement strand
ACGCACCATCATGAACCGTACTTGCTCTCACAGAGCGCGGGACGAATTACAGGAAGGCAGAATAATGCTGCTTACAAACACGATTAATACTCTGACCATCAACACCACAATTACCACAGGTAATGTGATCGTGTCTGTCGTCGGGTTTCGTGGTTGTTCTGCCTGTCCCGCACATGTCGCAGATCGACCATCCGAGAAACCGGCGGCGAAACGTTTACGCGAACGCTCCGTCGGGCGCCCGGGCAGGCCACTGCATGCGATGTATTCAGGTGATCAGATGTCATGGCAACAGCCATGGCTCGATTCGCCAATATCGCAGCAGACCGCCCCGGGACTACTACTCGGACTCGGAGTCGGTCGAAGTCTTAGCTGAAGCGAATAACTCAGCTTCCCGTCAGCCGCCCAGGCGGATTACCCAGAGCAAACGCTCTCTGACGAAATCTGAATCGCTTCAACAGCAGACCGAGGCTGGCTGATCGGACGTTTGTTCCGCGTCATGCTGTCGTTGGTTTCGACTTTGCCTCCGTTTCCGAGCGTTCGCTCGCATCCGCTGGCGGTCGGCACCGCCCTGTGATTTTCTGTTCCCGACGACCGGTCCTGCCAGCATCCACGGCAACCGGAATTCTGATCGGGATTCTGCATACGGTTTTCCATTAAGGTGGCAACACCACCTTCCAGACATGGAGTCTGATATCATGTCTCTTGACACATTAACAAATACGGTTGTTCGCGCTCAGGCTGGAAACCGAGACGCATTCGGTGAACTGGTCGTCGAGTTTCACTCGCGCGTTTACGGAATCGTCATGCAGCGGCTGCGCAACACGGCAGAAGCTGACGAAGTAACACAGGAAGTTTTCCTGCGAGCATACCGTAAGCTGTCGCAGTTGAAGGAGCCAAAGGCGTTTGGTGGGTGGTTGTGCCAGATCGCCGCTCGTCTGTCGATCAACCGAGCTGTCCGACGTCCTCCGGAAACGGTCTGCGAACCTGCTTCGTTTGAAGTTCTGCAGCAGGCTCCTGACAGTCCAGCTGCTGAGTTGATGCAGCTCGAAGACGCCGAACAGTTGCGTACGGGACTTGATCGTCTTGGCGATCTGGACCGTCGCACACTGATGGCCTTCTACTTTGACGGACAGTCGCTGAAGGAAATGAGTGTTGTGTTCGACAGCCCGATCGGAACGATCAAGCGACGTCTGCACACCGCTCGACACCGCCTGCACGATGTACTCATCGCCAGCATGCAGCCCGCTTGACCTCCGCCTTCGGCGGTTGACGCGCGGCATGCCTGGAGGCTGCCGGTGGAAGTGAACCGCGCGGCGAGGATTTTCCTCGCTGCGTATTTTTTTGCGCGGACGACTGCGAGGGTGATTCACTTAAACCTATCGCGAATTGATCGGATCCACATCGACCGCCATTTCCACTCCGTCGGGCAGCGTCAGATTCTTTTCAACACGTTGCCAGATCAATTTCACCTGCTCATGACTTGCGGCCGCAATCTGCAGATGAAAGCGGTAGTATCCGCGAAGACGTGTGATCGGGGCGGGAGCGGCTCCCAGAATTCGGGCGTCAGGATCCATCTGCTTCGCCGCTGCCCGAAGTTTATCGGCCACTGTTCGGGCAGTATCGCAAACCTGCGGTTCGCTCAGTCCGCGAAAGATCACTCGAGTAACAGCGGTAAAGGGCGGTGCGCCAGTGTCCTTGCGCTGATGCAGTTCGTGGGCCGCAAAACCAAGGTAGTCGTGCTTTGAAGCATAAGTCACGGACGGATCGTCGGGACTGGTCGTCTGTACCAGAACCCGTCCGCCCCGCTCACTGCGGCCTGTGCGACCCGCGACCTGAGCGACCAGCTGAAACGTTCTTTCCGCAGCTCGCATATCCGGCTGATTCAGCATGCTGTCGGCATCGATCACGCCGACAAGCGTTACGTTCGGAAAATCGAGGCCCTTGGCGATCATCTGGGTGCCCAGCAAGATGTCCACTTCGCCATGCCGAAATTTTTCCAGCGCATAATCATGGCTACCGGACTTCCGCATGGAATCACTGTCCATTCGCAGCACTGCAGCTTTCGGAAAAGCCGCCGTCACTTCTTCTTCCAGCTTCTGAGTACCTGTACCGAAGTACCGGATTGTCGGACTTTCACACGTCGGACATTTTTCGGGAGCAGGAATACTGTAGTCACAGCTGTGACAGACGGCTTCCTGGCGATCACGGTGCCATGTCAGAGTAATGTCGCAGTCCGGACATTTGACGCCTGTTCCACAACTGCGGCACCACACGGTGGGCGAATAACCTCGAAGATTCAGAAACAGAATGACCTGCCCTTTGTCCTTCAATGCTCGGTCGATAGATGTCCGCAGAGCCCGGCCGATGGCAGCACCTTTTGAGATCTGCGGATCGCTGCGCGTGTCCACGATGACCACTGGTGGCATGGGCAGCTCGGCCACCCGGTCAGGCATTGACAGCAGCGTGTCCTGTCGGCGGGTTGCTCGCAGCCACGATTCCAGAGTCGGAGTCGCCGACCCCAGTAGCAGCGGTACCTTTTCTTGGCCACAACGGTAGCGAGCAACTTCACGAGCATGATACCGCGGCATCGAATCCTGTTTGAAAGTGGGCTCGTGTTCCTCGTCAATAACGATCAGACCAAGATTCGGCGTCGGTGCGAAAACAGCACTGCGCGCACCGACGATGACTTCGACAGCTCCCCGAGCAATCTGCTGCCACTGCCAGTGCCGTTCCGAGTCAGTCATGTGACTGTGCAGCACAGCAAGTGATTTGAACCGGCTGCGAAACCGCCGAATCGTCTGCGGTGTGAGACTGATTTCGGGTACCAGCACAATCGCCTGCCGACCATAGCTGACAACCTCACGGATGGCCCTGATATAGACTTCCGTCTTCCCGCTGCCTGTGGCTCCATGCAGCAACATGGTGCTGTGTTCACCTGATTGCAGCGCCGTAATGATCGTGTTCAGCGTTTGCTGCTGCTGGTCATTGAGCACCAGGTCTTCGGTGGGATCCGATTCCCCCAACAGTTCTCCGGAAACTTCGGAACGAATGCGAAGAGCCGAAATGATGCCCTTTTTTCTGAGTGAATTGACTGGCCCGGGACCGCAGTCGGCAAGTTCGCACAGACGAACTGCGGCGACAGGATCCGTTGCCTTTCGCAGGATATCAATGACCGCCTGCTGTTTGGCCGGTAACTTCGCAGCTGACATCAGTTCGTCGGCCGTTTCAGCCAGAATAAATGACTGCACCAGTCGCGTGCCACTTTTGCGCTTCACACCCGCAGGAATCACACTCTCCAGTACCTGTCCCCAACCGCACAGGTAGCGCTCCGCGATCCAGTGGGTCAGCTGCAGCATCAAATCGTCCAGCAGAGGTTCGGTATCCAGAACCTCTTCGATGGGCTTAAGACGCCGGACGGCATTTTCAGCCTGCCGAATATTGACGCAGTAGCCGATCACGCGACGATTGCCTCGCCCCAGGGGCGCTTTGACTCGCATCCCGGCTTTCAGCAGCTCGCGAAACTCATCCGGAATGCTGTATGAGTACGGTTTCTCAAGGGGCAGGTTAAACACAACCTCTGCAACCAGTACATCATCAGCCGCAGCCTGTTCCCATTCCGGCAGGTCAGCAAATTCGAAGAGTCCCTGTTGATTAGTCACAGAACAGTCGCAGGTGAATGGTCGTTGTGAAGAATTACTGGTGCGGAGAATAGTGCGTTTCTTTTGCGAAGCCCACCAAGAGGATTGGAAGTTGCGTCGCAGGGGCTGTAGGTTGCGTGGCGCGGATCCAACACAAATCAAACGACCCCGAAAAGTGACTTGAAGTCCCGGTCACCATGATTGGAAACTGAGTGAACAGTCGAAGGCACAAGCAGAAGAGCCCGTGGAAAAAAGCCTCGCTGGACAGCCGCGAAACGCTGATCATCGACCATTTCGACACCGGTCGAATGTTAGCATGGTTTGCGTTGCAGAACTATGACGACACCGGGCGATTTCTGTCAGAGATCCTGAGCCAGGTGGATTCCCAACATTCCCTTGCGCCGCAGGAACGAGGCTTGGCCGTGGATGTCGCTTCCGGCGTTGTGCGTCGGCGACGTGCATTGGATACTTTGCTGGAATCACAAATCTCCCGTCCTCGATCCAATGTGGAACCGGATCTCTGGCGACTGCTGCAGCTGGGGACGTGGCAGGTCGTGTACTCACGAACTCCCGAACATGCAGCCGTCGACACTACAGTGGAACTGGCCAAGCGTGTGGGCCGTGAACGATGGTGCAACTTTACTAACGGAGTTCTGCGAAACATCGCACGGTTGCTGTCGACCGACACTATTGACGATTTTGCCACCGATGCACTACCCATTGAGAACGGGTCGTATCGCAAACTTAACCAATCCATTCTTCCTGATCCCGTGGCAGATCTGCCCGAATACATCGGCCGCGCATTTTCACTGCCGCGGTCTCTGGCCAGACGCTGGTGCAGCCGAATGTCTCGTTCTGATCTGACGAAATCGTGTTTCCACAGCCTGAAGGTCCCGCAGATCACATTGCGTGTGAATCGACTGGCCGCCACTGTTGGTCAGGTCCAGAACGCGTTGCAGGAACAGGGGGTGGATGTCACCCCTGGAGAAAACGACTGGTCGCTGAATCTTGCTCACGCATCACGGGTGACAGAACTTCCCGGGTATTCCGAGGGCTGGTGGTCTGTTCAGGATGATTCAGCGATGCTGCCGGCAGAACTTCTGGCACCTCAGCCGGGCGAGAAGATTCTGGATCTGTGCGCTGCTCCGGGGGGCAAGACGACTCATTTGGCGGAACTCAGCGGCGACGCAGCGCATGTCACTGCCTGTGACGTTTCGGAAGGTCGGTTGCATCGCGTGGTGGAGAGTATTGATCGCCTGAAGCTGACGAACGCGACTCCGGTATTGATCCAGCGTGACGGCAGCGATATTCCCGAAGCCGACTACGACGCCGTTCTGGTCGACGTGCCCTGTTCAAACACAGGCGTACTTTCACGCCGACCGGAAGCTCGATGGAGATTTCGTAACGACGAAGTGCAGGAATTAGTCCAGCTGCAGACAAGACTTTTACTGACAGCCTTCGACCACGTGAAATCCGGTGGGCGAATCATCTATTCGACATGCAGCATCGAACCGGAAGAAACCAGCCAACTGGTGGAAAGTGTGACCCAGCAGGTTCCAGGGTTAAGCCTGGAATCGCAACATCTGCAGCTTCCCGGACAGCCCAGCGACGGCGCGTTTCAGGCCCTGCTGAAAAAGAATTCGTAGGCCCGGTGCAACCGGTCGGGCGCATTCCTTCGCGTATCTTTCGCTGAGGAAACCGGCCTACTGAGGAAACCGGCCTAATAACGGCGAACGAATCAGTCGCCCCGGTGCTCAATGCGTTCGATCAGTGTTCGGTACTGGCTCATGCATTCCTCCAGCTGCTTTGTCAGTTTTTTCGTCTCTGATCGATGAGCCTGAGTTGCACTGTGGATCGGCTGCATCCAGGCGTTCATCAGCTTGAACTGCTGCTTCAGAACACCAACGACCGTGGGAGGAATCTTGTTAACCACCGTAATCCTGTGGGGCTCAGCTGAATTGGGGTCGGGCGTCGTCTTCTGAGACTCCTCTTCATCATTTAACGGCGGCGAAGCTGAAAAAGACTCTCGGCCCCATTCTACAGCTTCAGATAATGACGCATTGATTTCCGCCAGACCGGATTTAAGTCCGGACACTTCCTGTGCTATGAGCTGTGCGAGTACTTCGTTGTCAGCGCTATTGGTAGCTTCATCCGGTGCTAACTGTTCGTCGGCTCGCTGATCGGTCAATTGATTCACACCGGCCGCCATCGCTTTACGAATGGCATCAAGCCCGTCGCCCAGATTGCCGAGCGTGGCGATCACCTGACCGGTTTTGTCGTCACTGCTGAAGCCCTTGAGCTTGACGTTCTGCTGAAACGTTCGTTTGATGTCCTCCCAGCGTTCCGATTCCGCGTCCGTCAGCAGACCGGTCAGTTCACGGAACTTCAACAGGTTGGCTTCCGTGCCGGAAGTCAGAGTTTGAGCATCGTTTTCGTAATTCGAAACGATCAGCGACGTCAGTTCATCGTCGTTCATAATCGACACCACCTTTTCGGCGATGCGATTCATGTTGCGGTACGAGCCCTGCAGTTTGAACGATGGTTCGGTGCGGTAGTCATCGCTTTGAGCGGCGGATCGGATGTATTCCTTATTGACTGTCAGAATTACGTCACGCACCCGCATCAGCTTCTTCATTGTGCTGACCAGTTCGTCAATTTCTTCCAGCGAGTAATTGCCCTCCAGGTCGATGCCGTCGCGAGGTTCGTCATTCGCCATTTGAATAAATGAGTACACGTCCTGCTGACTGCGACTTGCGAGTTTCGCGAGCACCGGGTTCGACGTCAGCGCGTTTTCCAGATAGCTCATTTCGAATGCGTTACTGGATTCGCCGATAATTTCTCCCAGGTTATAGATATCGGCTCTGTTGGAGAGCATATCGGGGATTTGAAATTTCTCGCCACTTTCCGTGTAAGGATTACCGGCCATAACGACGGCCACCTTGCGACCTCGCAGGTCGTATGTTCGAGTTTTTCCCTTGTACACCCCTTCGATCTTGCGCTGAGCGTCGCACAACGAAATGAACTTCTGCAGGAATTCAGGGTTCGTGTGCTGAATGTCGTCCAGGTAGATCATCACATTGTCGCCCATTTCCAAAGCTAGATTCAGCTTTTCAACTTCCTCACGAGCCCCCGCGTTGGTCGCTTCCGAAGGATCCAGCGAAGTCACATGATGACCCAGCGCCGGTCCGTTGATCTTCATGAAAATCAGACCAAGGCGATTGGCGATGTATTCCATCAGGGTGGTCTTGCCGTATCCCGGCGGCGACACCAGCAGCAGCAGACCCATCAGGTCCGTACGTTTATTCTCGCCCGTCACACCCACCTGTTTGGCAAGATTGTCTCCAATCAGTGGCAGGTAAACTTCATTCAGCAGTTTATTGCGGACAAACGACGTCAGCACTCGGGGGCGAAATTCGTCCAGCCGCATGTCTTCGCGAGCATGCTCGACAGCGTCGTGTTTTAGTGCGACATAGTCGTTAAACCGTGGAACGGCGTTCGCATCAAATTCAGTCAATCGCTGGACGAATCGGTTGTAGTTCAGGTGATAGCTGCCGCCGTCAATGACTCTGTGAGTACCAACAATGCCAGTCAGCTCAGCATCAACAGCAGCATCGACAACAGGCTTCCTGCCCGACCATGCTGGCATCAGCATGACGGCGACTTCGTCCGCATAGTCGTCGTGAACGGGATCATTTCTCGTCGCCAGAAAGGCCTGAACCCAGTTCTTCAGCAAGACAAAACAGTTGGTCTTGTCTTTCCCCACCGCTTCCACGGATTTTTGAAAGGCTTCAGTAAACCCTTGTGACTTCAGATGTTTTTGAAAATCTTTCGCCAGATTGTCCGCTACGCTGCTGACTGCGAACGCGGCCTTCCCGGAAAGCTCGCAGAACAAATATTCGGCAGCGGTGTTCACTGAACGATCACCCCCGTGTACCACTGGATCCGCCAGTGCCCATCCGGATGCAACGGCACTGGCAGAGCCAGTGGCACCCCCGTTCACGTCTCGAAGTCCGGTTCCGTTTTCCAGCAGAGCCTGTAATTCGGCAACGTATCCTGTACGTCCGGCAACTTCAATGAAAACAGATGCAATCGCACCAGCACCTGCCATACGAGCAGCCACCGCCGTCTTCGTTTTCCTGTCCGCCAGCATCTTCCAGTACAACATCGCCAACGCGCGACTGCGCGTATCAAATCGCAGCAGGCCGATCGTCTGCTGCATGCTGCACAGCGCACCAAGCATGTTTGCAGCGTCCACGTCGTGGACGCCCTTGGTGTACGCTTCGCCGTAGCGAGGCCCCATAAAACGCTGCACGAACGCCAGAAGCTCCGCTTCGGATAACTCCAGCAACCCGGCAACGGTTGGAACCGCATCTGCGTCATCACTTAGTGCTACCGGCTCTGCCGCTGCTGCCATGCCCGGTAGTGAAGCACTGGCAGAGTCAGTGGCACTCAAGACGGCCTGCAGGATTTTCCATGCCAGATACTCGCCACGATATACGCTGCGGTTTTCAGAAACGACTTCCTGATCCCACACAGCGCTGGTCGCCAGTAATCGTTCGTCTTCCACGGCTTCAAAGAAATTGGTTCCGGTCAGGTGCAGACATAACTGTTCGTCTTTCATCACAGTCGTCAGATCCAGCGCCTGAGTGTTCACCGAGAACAAATGCGAACCCAGACGAATGGTGTTCTCACCGTCGACAAACAATTCCTTGCGATCCTTCAACTGACGTACGGCATCTTCACGGATCGTTTTCAGCCGACTCTGGATATCGTCAACTTTGACACTGTCATCCAGCTCCTTCAGCTGCTCGACGATGTCCCGGACCATTTCAATCATCAGGTCCGACGCAAAATACCCGTTGATATCATTAACGTCCTCGAAACTCTGCACGCGGGACTGAACACCCTTCAGCACTCGTTCTGCCGCGTTCATCAGCGAGTTCGCTCGCTTATTGCGAGCTTCCACCAGCGCCAGCTTGCGGTTTTCGAAGGCGTTGTAGACCTCCTCCCGTTTTTCAGCCAGCTGCAGGATGAACTCATCAAATTCAGCGAAGCGCCCTTCGAGCTCTTCCAGCTGTATCATCATCTTTGTGAGGAACTGTTCGCACTTTTCCGGTTCGTCACAGATGTCCAGATAATTGACAACGGCCTGATTCAACAGCTTCATCTGTGAATTAAACTCAGCCACGCCTTCAACCGAAGCCAGTTCACGCAGCTTCTTTTTCAGAATGGCGCGTGCCTGATTGACGGTCGAGAAAATAGCAGAAATGCTGTCGATGATGGACGTGCGCTGAGTCGCGTCGTCGATTTTCAGATTGCTGACAATTTCTATCAACATTTCGAGTTCGCCCGCGCTTCCGGCGATGTCTTGTTCAAGCGCCTTTGCGTCAGCGACTTTCGTCAGATGCTCGATACCTGCCTGTTCGTCGCGCACCTTCTGTTCGTAGGGTTCCAGCGAGGCCGGTCGCAGCAGGAAGTCCACGCAACTGCGAGACAGGCGTTCTGTGTGCTCGGCAACCTCCTTTTCCAGTTCAACAATCAGACGCGAATCAACGTAACGCAGATCCCGCAGAGATATGATGTTGCCGCGGATGGTCCGCAGGTCGCCCAGAGAACTGACAAAGTCGTTGATATGCTCAAAACGACGATGCCTGACCTGTGTGAGAATCTCCTTTGTGCGGTTCTGTGCCGCGCTGGTTTCTGTGGCGGTGTTCTTCTTGACACGGACAACTTTTTCGAATTCGTCGACTGCGGCGGCGGCGGCGGACTTCACTTCACCCAGCGTCTCGGCAAGGTTGAAGGTATCCTCACGGTTCAGCCAGAAGTGTGAATCCGCAATCTCGCCACTCTGCCGCACTAAATCGCTGTAAAGATTGGCGTATGTATCCTCCTTGTTAATCAGGTTCAGCACTTCGTGGCATTCGGCCATGCCACGCACGATGTCCTTATTGCCGATCTTGTTGAGAAACGAATCATTCGTGGTATGTGGAACGTGGTCTTCACCCACATACGGAGTCTGCCACAATTGAATGGCATGACGCTTCTGAGGGTCACGCTGCGACTTGAAACACAGCAGTTCGCCAGCTTCGAAAAAGGTAAAACCGTTGCAGATCAGTGGCGTGTCGACCTTCTGTTCGATCAGGTTGTAGTGCAGCAGCACGTACGTGCCGGAATCGCGGTTGTAGAAGACGTACAGATAGTCTTCGCCATTCGGCGCCATGATGGTGCGTTCGAACAGCATGTCGGCAAGTTTGTGTTCGAACGTCTTGTATTCGCCGTCCTGCAGGTAATAGCCGTTGGGGAAGATCAGGCCGTGATCGTCCGGCAGCATCACGCACGCATCGCGAATCGAATCCAGTCGCATCGCTCGCTGCAACTTCTCGTTGTACAGAATGTAGCGGAATTCCTTTTCCTGGTACGGCCGCATCTTCAACAGAATGATGTTGCCGATGATCGCATAATGGATTTCCGCGTCGTCCAGCGTCTGGTCGGCGTTTTCGACAGGTTCGGCGTAGATACCTTCGCCGGTGGCCGTGTTGTTTTCGATCTTGATGGTCAGATCGCCGCCCACGGTTTCGACAAAGACACGGTCCTGAATCGAAACATGAGGGTGACTGCCGTAGTGATGGTCGTCGCGCGTCGTCCTGACCCATTCGAAGTCATGCTGCGGCGGAAAGCGAAATTCGTGATCACTGCGGTTGTCAACGTATCGCAGAGTGGCATCAGCGCCTTCTCCGCTGCCTTCAATCAGCCACTTGAAGACCTTGATCTCGCCGACCGACTTACCAACTCGAAAAACCATGAACAGGTGCGGGCCGCGCCGGGCGAACTTCGCAAAAACAGCATTCTTGTAGTACCGAAACAGCTCCTTGAAGTCGCGTTCAAAGCCGGGAGCCCCGGCGGGCGTTGGCGTGGCGCCGGTGGAAATTGCAGAGAAGGGTTCTGCCGCTGAGAGCGGTGAAAGAGAATCGTCAAAGCGGTAGACTGCGAAGACATCGCTGATTTCGGTTTCGGATTTCAGGCCGAAATGCACATTGTAACCGAGCAGGACGCGATTGCCGACGGCCACCATGTCGCGAGCGACGCAATTGTGTGCCGTTGTGATTCGCTCCGTGCCAAGCAACGCGGTGTCGATGGAACCAAACACCTGCTTGCGAGCTTCATTGAGCTGGTCCAGACGCGAGCGAAGTTGTTTTCCACTCGTCAGCAGTCGACTACGAATTATCTCGTATGTGCTGCTGTCCAGTCCCACCGACGGTGTGGTTTCGCCTGGCTGATTGTCGGTGGATTCAGACATGGATTTTTTAACGGAAGCAGGTTGCATGTATTTCTTCTCTCCCTGCCGGGGAGAGAATTAACGTCACAGGTCTTGCGGATCACGACAGGCGATGTGCAGATCCGTCCGCCACATGCCATCATCCGGTCGACGATGCGGCTTCACTTCTGCCGACAGAAGAGGGGTTAGGAAGCCGCATCATCGTTGTCGTTACGTCTTCCTGTTGTCCGCAAGCCCGCCGGCAATTGACCCGATTTTCTGTGTCGCCAACGACGACCCTGTGACCGTGTCCAGCATCCGGGACAGCTCAGACCGGGATTCGTCCGAGTCTGCCATCGTCAGCATTTTTCCGATCAATGCGGTCACCGACAGATCCTTCACATCGTCAAAGCTCATGTTGAACTGGCTGGCGAACTGAGTCAGCTTGTTCCGAAAATATTCCGGATCACCGTTGAAGAAGGTCTGTTTGACATCGGTTACCGTTTCGCTGTTGTGCACGAACCGATCGACTGCCTTACCGGCCTTCACCGAACTTACGATTTGATCGAAGAACGTACTTTCGCCACCAACGATATCGATGCGAGCCGTCTTCAGTGCTTCGCCTACGATGCCCGCCTGAGCTTCCGCGATGTATTGCTGAGTTTGAATCGCGGCGATTTCGATTTCCTTCTCCTTGTTCAGCTGCAGTTTGAACTCCTCGTGTTCGCGGCCGACGCTGTCGAACAGCTTCATAGCTTCGGCTTTCTCCTGAATACCCGTCGCTTCGGCACTGAACTTAAGCTGCAATACCTGAGCTTCCGCTGTCCCGGTCTTTTCGGTCGCGTCGGCTTTGGCGTGCATAACTTCCGCTTCGGCCAGGCCGATCGCGGCGTGATCGGCCGCTTTGGCTTCGGCCAGCATCTTCGTGGCTTCCGTTTCCTTCTCCGCCGATGCTCGCTTTCCTTCGGCTTCAACGACAACCTCATCTGCATGCAGCTCAGCTGCTGTTTTTGAAGCTTCCGCCGCCTTAACCTGCATGACCAACGCCTCTTCGGCAGTCTTTTCTGCCAGAGTGACGGCAACCTGTTTCTGTCGGTCCGCTCCCATGAAGGCTTCGGTGTTCTTGATCTTTTCCTGTTCTTCCACAACCTCGCGTTCAACAGTGACGCGTTCGCGAATCACTTCCTGGATATTCTTCTTTTCGACCTCAATCACCTTCTCTTTTTCAATATCAGCCAGCCCGACAACCCTCATACGTTCGGTGACTTCCAGATCGCGGTCCCGATTCACTCGCTCCTGTTCAACGGCGTCAGTCTTTTCCTTGTTTCGCTGAGCAACCAGTACCTGTCGCTGCTTGTTTTCTTCCTGAACCTGCAGTTCTTCCTCGGTGCGAATTCGAGCGCCTTCGGCCTTGAGCCGTTCTTCTTCCTGAATTCGAGCGGCTTCGGCGTGTTCGCGAGATGTGATGGCGGCGATTTCTCGCTGCTGTTTTTCGACCGCTTCGACGCGTTGTTTCTCCAGTTCCAGAATGGCTTCCTGAGCTTCCACGTCCTGCTTTTTCAGCGTCTTTTCTTTTTCGCGAGTGAAGAAGTTTTCTTTGACTTTTTCGGCCGCCGTCAGTTCCGTGATCTTCTTGATACCCTCGGCATCAAGGATATTCGTCGGACTAAGTCGATCCAGCGGAGTCTGTTCCAGATAGTCGATCGCACAGTCGTCCAGAACATAACCGTTCAGATCAGTGCCGATCACTTTCAGAATCTGTTCTTTGAACTGATCTCGTTCTGTATACAGTTGGACAAACTGAAAATTCTTACCAACGGTCTTCAAGGCTTCAGAGAATTTCGCTTCGAACAGCTCTTCCAGTTTTGCCTGCTCTGATGCTCGGCGAGGCCCGATGGTCTCAGCGACGGTCTTGATGTCATTCGTCTGATTGTTGACTCGAATGAAGAACGTCACCTTGATGTCAGCTCGCATGTTGTCTTCGCAGATCAGACCGTCTTCGCCGTCTCGCGAGATCAGAATGCGTTTGACAGACAGATCCATCACGTGAGCTTCCTGAATGAGCGGAATGACGACCATTCCCCGCCCGGTAATCACGTTCAGGCCCTTCATTCCCGTACGAATGATGGCTTCTTCCGGCCCGGGTTTGCGATAAAACTTCGAAAATGCCGCTGCAAATCCGATCGCACAAATAACCATGAAGAGGATGGGAATGCCGATGGTCAGCATGGTCTCGGTCGATAGCCCGAGAAAAGATTGAGCAAACATTATGAAGCTCTCCGGTTTTTGATTTGAATTCTGTATCGTTCTGTTGAACCGCGTGGGCAACGCCCCGCGTGTTTTCTGCTCCGCGCGGCCCGTTGGACACGCGGTTAAACTTTCTCCGATCGATCTGCCGACCGTGAAATCAATCTACATCCGCTCCACGACATACACGTTGCCTTCACTCCGAAAGTATGTGATCAACACCGTGTCGCCCTTGCTGATATCTCCCTTATCGTTTCTTACGCTCAACCGCAGCGGAGCACCCTCTGTGGCAAGCTCTGCTTCTCCGAACGTCTCCGTCACTTCACTGGTCGTAACAATGCAGGTCTGACCGACCAGATCTTCGGCCTTGTTCGGCTCAACGAGGTCAAAGCGTCCTCGCAGTGGCTGAGTAATCACTTTCGTCAACATCGCCGCAACTCCAAAGTCCCGCACGATCGCCAGTGGATCTGTTGACCAGGTGAACGACGGATGCGGTAAAGGACTGTTCCACAATCGCGAGACCAGCCAGGCCAACAACACAAAAATACTGCCCCACAACATCGTGGGCACACTTCCGATATTCAGCCATTTCAATGGCACAAAGCCAATCTGCAGAGCTGAGATGTCGGCATCGACGTCTACGTCGAGATCCAGGTCCACATCGATATCCAGGAAATCCAGATCCACCGCGCCGACAATCATCAGCATCCAGTAGACGCAGACACACAACAACATCACCGACGCTGGCCACGAGGGCCACGAAAAGCAGCTTTCAATGAATTGTTCCACCTGATTTCCTTTACGCCAGTGCTTCGTGATTGTCCCGACTCGTCAGCCCGGAAACCTCAGTCATAACGTGTATTCGCCCCTGCGGATCACAAAATCTCTGTGAGTAGTGGCGATGAGCCTGAATTAAGCGTTGTGCCGAATGAAATGATGTGCGTCTATTCTGCATCGCTCCGTCGTGTTTCGGAAGATGATGGAGTCGGCGCAACGGCTGCCGGGGCCATTGTTTTTCAGTGATTTCTTCGTAACCTATGCAGGTTGCTCACCTTCGACAAATTGACTTCCCACCTCCTCGGAGAATCTTCTCGATGTTCACGTTCCGCCCCGCAATATTCTGTCTGGTCTCTGTCTTTGGCGCCCTGATGCCAGTGACTCATGCCGCTGACGCACCAGAAGGGTTTCGACCATTATTTAACGGCAAGGATCTGGGTGGCTGGCAGGGCAGGCCGCACTTCGACCCACGAAAACTGGCCGCGATGTCGGATGAAGACCGAGCGGCGCAGATCGGCGAATGGACAGCAGACGCAAAAGAACACTGGACCGTTGAAAACGGAGAACTCGTCAATGATGGCCACGGCGCGTACCTTGTCACGAATGATGAATTTGGTGACTACGAATTCCTGATTGATTACAAGACCGTGCCTCGTGCAGACAGCGGTATTTATTTGAAGGGCACACCGCAGGTTCAGATCTGGGACTACACGGATCCCGGTAAGTTCGGAATCGACTCGGACCTGGGCAGTGGCGGACTGTGGAACAACAGTGCCGGAGCTCCCGGAAAGAATCCTTTCGTGCTGGCCGACAAACCGTTCGGCGAATGGAACACATTTAAGATTCGCCAGCTGGGAGCTCGAACCACAGTCTGGATGAACGGCCAGTTGCTGGTCGACAACGCGATCATGGAAAACTACTGGGATCGCAAAACGCCACTGTTCGCAAGGGGGCCGATTGAGCTGCAGACTCACGGTGGAGAAATTCGCTGGAGGAATCTGTACGTCCGTGAGATTGAGCCGGAAGAAGCGAACCAGCTGTTGTCCGCTCATCAGGGGCAGGCCTTTCAGCAGTTATTCAACGGCAAAGATCTGGCCGGTTGGCAGGGCGCTGTTGAAAACTATGAGGTCGTCGACGGAGCAATTCGTTGTAAGGCCGGCCACGGCGGAATGCTGTTGACAGAACAGGAATACGGGAACTTCATTGCCCGCCTCGAATTTAGACTACCGCCCGGTGGCAACAATGGACTTGCGATTCGTTCTCCCGGTGATGGCGACCCTGCGTATGCTGCGATGACTGAACTTCAGGTGCTGGATTCAGAACACGAAAAATACGCAAAGCTTGACGCTCGGCAATATCATGGGAGTTCCTACGGAATGGCGGCCGCTCACCGAGGCTACCTGCGAGAAACCGGACAATGGAATTTCCAGCAGATCACGGTGGACGGCACTACGATCAGGGTGGAACTCAACGGCAGTGTCATTCTGGACGCCGATCTGTCGAAAGTGACCGAATTCATGGCCGAACGACCTCACCCCGGCAAAGATCGTGCCAGCGGTTTCTTTGGATTCGCCGGTCACAATGACCCGGTTGCATTCCGAAACGTGAGTATCAAAGAGCTGGCACCAACGCCGAAAAAGAAGGGCGAGTAACTTCGCACACGCGTTCACCTGTTCCCAGGCTGGTGCCTGGGAACAGGTGATTTTTGAATACAGCTGCGTGCAATCATCGCCCCCATCGTTTTTGAGGACGAAGAGCTTCAGGCATGGAATCACACTCCTGATTCGGGGGAGGATTCAATCCGGGAACTTCAGAACCCACAAACATCAGGATTCTCATGCTCAGAACTGCAGCGATACTGGCGACGACGATCGTCACAGCAATTCCGGTGAACGTGACAACAGCAGCCAGCGCTGCTGACAGACCGAATATTCTGTTCATCATGTCGGACGATCACACGGCTCAGGCCGTTGGAGCATTTGCAACGCTGCTGAAGACTCTGGATCCCACGCCGACAATCGACACACTGGCGGCCGAGGGTATTTGCTTTGACAACGCCTTCTGCACCAACGCCATCTGTACTCCTTCACGAGCCTGCGTGATCACCGGTCAGTATGACCACGTCAATGGCGTCTTCGATCTGGGTGGACGAATTGCATCGGACAAACAGACGCTGCCGATTCAGATGAGCAAGGCAGGTTACCAGACGGCGATTGTCGGAAAATGGCATCTGAAGGCCGAGCCTAACTTTGACTACTACAAAGTGCTGCCAGGCCAGGGGAAATATTTCAACACAGAATTTCGGATTCAGGGTGACCAGCCATGGCCGAAGAATGTCGTAACTCATCAGGGCATGCATTCGTCCGATGCCATCACGGATTCCACGCTGGAGTGGTTCAGAAAACATCGCAACCCCGACAAACCGTTCTTTCTTTGCCACCAGTTCAAGGCTCCACACGATTACTTCGAAAGTGCACCTCGCTACGACTCATACCTGGCTGACGTCGATATTCCTGAACCGGCGACGCTGTGGGAAATGCCGGACACCTGGGGCTCGCTTGCGACACGAGGTCACAACGATGAACTTGTGCCCCACATCGGCACTTCAATCGGACGCCGCAATCCCCGTCGGTCATATGCCGTCGACCTGCCCAGAGTCTTTCCGAAAGAATTCAAGTGGGATCACACAGACCCGAATCTTTCGGACTACGACATCAAACGTCTTGCCTATCAGGCCTATCTGAAGAAGTACCTGCGCTGTGTCAAGGGCGTCGATGACAACCTGAAACGCCTGTTCGACTACCTGAAGACCGAAGGACTGTACGACAACACCGTCATTATCTATACCGGCGACCAGGGATTCTGGCTTGGCGAAAAAGACTACCAGGACAAACGCTGGGCCTACGATCAGTCTGAACGCATGCCTTTCATCGTCCGTTATCCAAAAACCATTTCGCCCGGCATCCGCAGCAACGCCATTGTGGAGAACGTCGATTATCCCGCTCTGATGCTGGACTTTGCCGGTGCTGAGATCCCGGCCTCCGTACAGGGACGCTCATTTCGCCGCATCTGCGAAACAGGCAAAGAGCCGGACGGCTGGAAGCAGGCAACGTATTACCGCTATTGGATGCATATGGCTCACCACGACAACCCAGGCGAAATGGCCATCCGCACGAAGACTCATAAGTTGATTTACTTCTACGGTTGCAACTACAAGGGCGCTGATCTGACGCCGCCAGCGTGGGAACTGTATGACATGGTTAAAGACCCCAACGAGCTGAACAACGTCTATGACGACCCTGCTTACCGAAATGTCCGTACAACGTTAAAGAAGCAATTTGCGCAGCTTCGTAAGGACGTCGGTGACGATGGTTCGCATTATCCGAAGTGCGAAGAAATCGTGCAGGAATTCTGGGACTACAATGACACGGACCGACAGAAAGCAATCGAACTGTCGCACGAGTTTCTTGCACGGCGCGAAGCAAGTCTGGCGAAACGGAAAAAGTAGCCAACGCTTCCTGCGGTGATGTGACGTTGCAGAAGTACGTCTATGCCTCCAGTGTGCCGTGAAAGATCGTGACCGCCTGTCCTCGCAGCAGAACGCGATCCTTAACGACCTTCATTTGCACTGTGCCACCTCGACCGGATGCCTGGTAGCCGACTAACTCGACTTTTCCCAATCGCCGGCCCCAATAGTCTGCCAGACAGCAGTGTGCTGACCCCGTCACAGGGTCTTCATCGATGCCCGCTGCCGGAGCAAAAAAACGAGACACGAAATCGAATCCGGATTCAGGTGTGCCGTGAGCTGTGACAATGACGCCCCGCGCATCAACCTGTTTCAGTTTCTGAAAATTCGGCTGTAGCTCGTGGACGTGCTGTGATTCCGGAAGTTCAAACAGGTAGTCGAACTTACTCCGTCCAACATGAGTCACCGGAATGGCGTGACCACGAACATGCAGACTTTCCAGCAACCCGTCGGGAGGGACACATTCTTCAGCCGGCGTGATCGGGAAGTTGAGTTCAATTGACGCACCCAGAGATTTTACGTTCAGATCGCCACTGCGAGACTCAAAACAAACGTCCGATCGATTTTGCACTGCGCCGTATTCCCACAACGCGTGCGCGGTAGCGAGTGTGGCGTGACCGCATAGGTCAACCTCGGTCAGCGGAGTGAACCATCGCAACTCGAACCGGTTGGCATTCAGCTGGCGAACGAAGGCCGTTTCGGCAAGATTCATTTCAGCGGCCACGGACTGCATCCAGGGACTCTCACGTTCGCCATACAGAAACACGACGGCCGCCGGATTCCCGGTGAACGGCCGGTCTGCGAAAGCATCAATCTGAAATATTGGCAGTGGCATAGGCTCAGCAATAAACAGACAGAAGGCGAGGCAACGTTCCGGAAGGAGGCAGTTTGCTGAATGACAACGAATTAGCCATTCCGTTCGCATTCATTCCCTGATTTTGGTGAAATTCCAAGCAGGCAATGTGTTCGCACAGTCACCAAGTGCCGCTGACCCGACGTCCGTGGAACAACGTTTCTTAGGCACCCCCGATGGATCTGACATGACTACCTGCCATAGCACGAACCGCATCGCATTGACCAGCGTTTTGCTGCTTTGTCTCGCAGCCGACACGATGGCAGCAGATCATAAGCCTGATCAGAAAAGTGCCACGTCAGCGCAACTGAGACTGACCGAGACCGCCGCCGCACTCACGATCACTCAAAATGGCCGAAACGTGCTCGTGTACAACAAACAGTCGCCGCCCGTGCCGAACGGGATTGATCCGACCTATCGTCGCAGCGGCTTCCTGCATCCGGTCGTGTCGCCTGCTGGTAAAGTCGTCACCGCAACATTTCCGTTCGATCACCCCCACCAGCACGGAATATTTTCGGCGTGGGTCCGCACCAGATGGAACGATCGCGACGTCGATTTCTGGAACCTCGCCGGTGGTACGGGACGAGTTGTCCACGAACGTGTTGTCTCGAGCTTCAGTGACGACGAAACAACCGGTTTCGAAGTCGATCTTGTGCATCGAGCTGTGCAGGAACCAGTCACGGACGTTTTGCGCGAACGCTGGAAGGTTACTGCCCGCCCGACAGATGGCACCTGGCACTGCTTCGACCTGGAAACAACACAGACAGCGTTGACCGACGAACCGCTCAGCGTCAACAAATATCATTACGGCGGTATCGCACTCCGTGGGCCCGTGCGGTGGCTTCAGCGGAAAACCGGCGATGATGACGAAACACGCGAATCGAGTGAATTTTTGAACGATCACGGATCAGAACGTCTCAAAGGCAACCACGAACACGCAAAGTGGGTTTCACTGACCGGGACAATTAAAGCAGCCCCCGTCAGCATCACCGTCCTGTGCCACGCCGAAAACTTTCGAGCCCCCCAGGCCGCTCGTCTGCATCCGACTAAACCGTACTTCTGCTTCGCGCCGTGTGTCGACGGAGAGTTCGTGATCGACAAAGATCACCCATTCCACGGCCGCTACCGTTTTCTGATCACGGATGCCGCGCCAAACACCGCATGGCTGCATCAGCAATGGAACAGCTGGTGCATGCCCGGCCACTGACCCAACGCGGTGCTTCGGTGCTTCCAGGAAAGCAGGCGGCTCACACCAGCGTCTGTATCTTCGCGAAGTCATCTTTCAGGGACGAGTACAACTGCTGATAGACCGGATATGCCGCATTGTATTTCTTCTTCGCAGCTGCTTTCGCAACCGTTTTTGTAACAACGGAAATGGTCGCATTGCAGGCTTCGACCACATCCTTGTAGGCCCCCGTGCCCGCTGCCGCCAATAAAGCGACCCCGTACGCCGGTCCCTCTTCTGCATTGATTGTCACGACCGGCTGTCCATAGATGTCGGCCTGCATCTGTCGCCAGTACTGACTGCGAGCTCCCCCGCCGGACAGTCGAATCTCCTTCACCGGTATGTTCATACCCTTTGCTATTGCCAGTGAATCCCGCATCGCATAGGTGGCGCCTTCCATTACAGATCGAGCCATATGCCCCTTGCCATGCCGCAGGCTCAGGCCGACCCAGCTGCCGCGAGCATTCGGATCGGCGTGCGGCGTGCGTTCGCCAGTAAGGTATGGCAGAAAGAATAAGCCTTCCGAACCCGCCGGAACTTTCGCAGCCTGCTCGGTAATCAACTCATAAGGATCCACCTTCTTTTTCTTTGCGGCAGCCACTTCGGCCTGACAGAGTTCATTACGGAACCATTGCAGACTGCCACCTGCCGACAACACGCAGCCCATCACGTGCCATTTCCCTCGCACAGCATGGCAGAAGGTGTGCAGTCGTCCCTCCGGATCAACCTGAACTTCATCACTATGAGCAAACACGACTCCGCTGGTCCCCATCGTAGCCGACACGACACCTTTGCGAACGATTCCATTGCCAATGGCGCTGGCTGCCTGGTCTCCGCCTCCACCGACAACCGGTGTACTGACCTTCAGGCCCATCGCCTTAGCCGCGATCGGTGACAGCCCTCCAGTCACGTCTTCCGATTCGTGCACCCGCGGCAACAAACTGGCGTCCAGATCCAGTTTTCCCAGCAGTGACCTGGACCATTTGCGTTTCACAACATCCAGCAGCAGAGTGCCGGAAGCATCACTGACTTCCGTTGCGAATTCACCGGTCAGGCGATACCGCACGTAGTCCTTGGGCAGCAGGACCTGTACGGTCCTGTTGAAATTCTTTTTTTCGTTGTTACGCAGCCACAGAATCTTGGGAGCCGTAAAGCCGGTCAACGCCGGATTCGCGACCATTTTGATCAGCTTCTTTCGACCACCCGCGAGTTTTTCGATCTCTGTACACTCTGCTGCCGTGCGCTGATCGTTCCACAACAGTGCCGGGCGAATGACGCTGCCCGATTTATCCAGAAACACGCTGCCGTGCATCTGTCCACTCAGACCAATACCGCCGACGTCTGCGGCTTTCAGCTTCGCCGCCCTCATCACCTTCCTGACGCTCTTGACGGAGGCCGTCCACCAGTCGACCGGATTCTGTTCTGACCAGCCGGGTTTCGGGCTGTACAGCGGATACTCCACGGTCGCGGATGCAAGGATCGTACCATCCTCGTTCATGGCCAGAGTTTTGGTGCCACTGGTGCCAATATCGATGCCAAGAAAAACTGCCATGCGTCTATGCTTTAAAACAAAGTGAGTGTCATTTTTCGGCAGTCTAAAAAACTCAGCCGAAATGGGAACAGACCTGACTCGTTTTGTTGGCAACGAAGCACGTTCGGGCTCTGTTGCAGCGATATACAGCGCTCGGTCATCTCAACTGAGAACTTATCTATGTCGATTCCATGCGAGTGCAGACGACATGCTCGCGATGGGAGCTGCGCTCAGACAGACCAACGCCGTGCACAAAGTCTTCCAGTAGACCGTTGACGGAGTGGCAACCCACGTCGCAGCACACAGCAACGCAACAGCGGCCGCGCATCCAATAACCTGATTGCCGGTCAGCAGTCGCCTGACCACAGCATTGGCATACACGCAGGCAGTCCCGCCACATGCAACCAGCAGCACAAAGCACAGCAGTAAAACATACGCCAGTCTTTGGCCCGGTTCGCCAAATTACGCGTAGATCACGAGAACGACGACACCCAGGGCCGGGATGCCTGTGATCGCCGCAAAACCAAGCCATTTGCGTCCGGTCAGCACGACGCTTCCTGAGATCCCCGACAAGGTCCACGCGACTAGGAATGAGGCCGCTGGCAGTACCACGATGGCCAGCCAGCCATATTGTTGTACCAACCATAGATCGCGGATCTGTTGCGCAGCATTCTCCGCCCCCGTCGCAATTCCACACAGCAGCAGCAGCCCCAAAATGGCCACCACGACCAACAGCCAGACAATCGTTGTCACCTTCAGCCACGCGCGCAGCAGAAGGGCCCCCAACTGCGCATCTGAAAACGGCAGCGTACTGTGCATTGACTTCATTTCACCGGATTTGGATTCCCATATTTCCCCGCCTAACCACGCCCCGGCTGCGAAACCGACGTATCCCGAGGCCACTGACATTAATACCAGAATGCCTTCCAGATCGTTCGGAGCGTCGCGCCACGCGAACACCGAGATCAGGACAAACAGACCCATGATGGCGCTGGCCAGCCAACGCACGATGTGTCTGTTTCGCGTCCATTCCATGTCGAGCAATGCCGCTGAGGCATCAGGCAGCGGCGTAAGCGTCAACACCGTATCGTCGGCCGCCATCATGTACGGCGTGTCTTCCATACGTACGACCAGCCAGCTGGCATCAGTTTCGCCGCAGCGGAATTTCTTCAGTCGGAACAGCGTTATGCACCATGTCAGCAACAGCGTGGTCACGATGACCGCGAGGTCGACGCCTGCGAATCGATTCCAATCTGTCACTGGAGCGTCCCAGCCATCGCCATAGAAATGGGCAACAAACCACACAACCCACAAGCCGACACACAACAGCGCGAATGCCAGCCTGCGCCAGCAAGATGTCGTCAACCACCAGCCCCCAGCGATGATCACCGTGGAAAAAGTTCCCAGACAGACGGTCGTTTTCAGAATGGGCCATCTCGAATCGAAAACGATTCGATAGGCCAGCTGACTGGTCACGTTAAGCAGCATGATCAGGCACGGAGGCACCAGCCAGAAAAACGTCGCCAGCATCGTTGACGAAACCGGATGCAGTCTCTGAATTTCGGCATTTCAGCAATTGGTGCACCGGCAGCAGCGCCAAAAAAGAACAACGCTATGCCGACGTAGCTGAAGTAAAACGAATAGCTGATGTGCACAGCCCCGTCAGCGGACATTTCGACAAAACCGGTCAGCGCCCATCCCAGCCACGGAACGATGATCGCCACCAGAACCGCCGCATACGCCAAATGAACCGCGTGAGAAAAATACTCCCACGTCAATGCTTTCCAGATTCTCTGCATCTCAACCTCCCACTCGCGCAACAAAGATCTCATCCAGCGACGGTGTCGCCTGTTCAATCACCTTACCATTGTGCTCCAACAACCAACGTTGAAACTGTTCGTGCCGGCCGTTGCAGACAACGCTCCACTCGTGACCTTCGCCCCGACAACTGACGCCGCCGGGAATGTTGGGCGCAACCTGAATCCTGTCCGGCAGTCGAATCGTCCAGCGAGAATGCTGCGACAGCACGGCTTCCAGACGATCGCACAGTAACAGCTGACCTCCGTGCAGCATTGCCACGTGATCGCTGACCCGTTGCACTTCGTCCAGCAGATGTGACGAAAACAGAACGGTCCGTCCCTCGTCAGCAACAGTGCGGATAATGGCCGCCAGAATGTCGCGACGCACGACCGGGTCCAGTCCGGACGACGGTTCGTCCAGAAGTAAGAGTTCCGGACGATGAGCGATTGCCAGCAACAATCCCACTCGAGCCAGTTGGCCACGCGATAACGATCGAATACGTTGTTTGACGTCCAGATCGAACATCGTGACCAGTTCTTTCGCGTAGTCGTGATCCCAGCTCGGATAGAACGCACTGCGGTAATGCATCAGCTGATCGACGCGCATCCATGTCGGCAGGTCACGGTCTTCTGACAGGTAACCGATTCTTCCGAGGACCGCGGCCGGTTCCTGCACAGGATCCAGGTCAAATACGGCAATGGAGCCCGAGGACGCCTTCAGCAGACCAAACGCGTGTTTCAGCAGCGTGGTCTTGCCGGCTCTGTTTTCGCCGACAAGGCCGAACACCGAACCCTTCGGCACAGAAAACGTCACGTTCTGCAATGCCTGCTTCTTCCCGAATGCGCGACTGAGTGAGCGAAGATCGATTACATTGTCTGTCACTTTTTTTCTCCCTTGCAGAACCGCAAACCTCTCTGACGCACCAGTGTGACCACATTCTCAAGATCAAAATCCAGCTGCACAGCTTCGGCCAGCAAGGCGTCAATCCGGTCGTTCAGAATTCGGTTCTTTTCACGCCGCGAGAGCGGCGAACAGGAATCAGAAACAAACACGCCCGATCCTCGCCGTGAGACCACAATGCCGGCAGACTCCAGTTCACGATATGCACGAGCGACGGTATTGGGATTGATCAACAACTGCTCCGCCAGCTTGCGCACAGCCGGCAACTGCTGTCCTTCGGCCAGCCTGCCGGAAGAAACCAGTAACCTGACCTGGCTGACGACCTGCTGATAGATCGGTGTGCCGTCATTCTGAGAAATTCGAATCTGCATGTCGACGCCTCAAGTAGTGTATTAACACAATCATACAATTATCAAGGAGTGCGTCAAGTGTGTTCTTGAACTGCAGGGGATTTTCGTTGCGGCACTCAAAAATTGACGATTCCCTCTTCCGTAGACCGGATCCAGGCGTGCAGCCACGCCGCTCCGGCAACAGGAACGTGGCAGCAGCGCAGACCTGGAACAGATCTGAGACTATATTGCACCAGACCATCCAGGCTATTCCTGCCAGGTTATTCGAATACGGCTTCAGAGTGATTCTCATCATGGCACATCGTTTTCTGACCTGCATCTGCTGCGTGCTCGTGGCAGCGTCATCCACGACAGGAGACGACTCAGCCCGCATGCAGAACT
>JAQWLN010000187.1 GCA_029247265.1 Fuerstiella sp. | reverse complement strand
GTCCAGAGCTTCCGGAGCTGCGACCTGCATGCGATAGGCCAGTTCAAAACTCTCCACGCGTGCTGCAAGATCCCGTTCTGCAGCATGCTGTTCCAGATGCTGGCGATTCAGACTCGCCAGGAGGTTCAGCTGCGCTCTCTGTCGCGAATCGTTCAGGTCGGTGGGCGGCTTCAAATTGTCAATCGGGTCACCCTGTGGTTTGAGCCACGTGCCCTGGTAGACGCTCGGAAGGAAACCGGCTCCCCAGTTCAGCGAGTAGCCCTTTGGCAGACCGCGTCCCTTCGGATCGGACATGACAACAAACGCAGGCAGATTTCGACTCTCACTGCCAAGGCCGTATGTCACCCATGAGCCGACGCACGGATTGCCCATGCGCGGCATCCCTGTATTCATCATGAACAGAGCGGGGCTATGGTTGTTGGATTCGGTGTGGCCTGAATGGATGAACGCCATCTTGTCAACATGCTGTGACAGATTCGGGAAAATCTCCGATACCCATTTCCCGCACTCACCATGCTGCTGAAATTTAAATGGTGACTTCATGAGGGGGCCTACAGAATTGGAGAAGAATCCGGTGAACCGATCAAAACCCTCAAGTTCTTTTCCGTCGCTCTTTTCGAGTTCCGGTTTGTAATCCCACGTGTCGACGTGACTCGGTCCACCGTTAATAAACAGCCAGATGACGCGCTTCACCCGTCCGTCGAAATGTCCGTCTTTCGGGGCGAGTGGATTTGATGCATCCATAGCGTTCGCTTGCTGTACCGTCCCCTCGCTCTGCAGCAGAGTTGCCAGGCCAAGCAGGCCTGCGCCGGAACCGGCCCGTCTCAGAAGATCGCGGCGGTGTAGCCAATTGTGTTGAAGCATGTTTGAGTTACCTTCTGATCAGTCCACAAATACGAACTCGTTCAGACTGAAGACTGTTTGGCATAAGTCTGTCAGAGCCAGGCGGTCTGCTTCGTCGACGGATTTTCCATCAGTTTGATACGATGATGACTGCGTCTTCAGGAACTCTTCAGCTGACTTCCGTTCGACACTCGTCGGCTTTCTCGAAATTCCCGTCAGGTAGACCTGGTCGACGGTGTCGGTCTTTGTCGCACCTCCTGTGTTCGCTGCAAAACCACCGGCGTACGCCCGCACCTGCGGGCTGTTCATGAACATGAGAGCCTGAGAGGCGATTGTGGTGCTGGGGCGGTTTCCGACGCTGGCGAGTGGTTCCGGAGAGTCGAATATCTGCATCATGGGAATCAGCTGACTGCGTTTGACCATGAAGTAGATGCTGCGGCGTTTCTGTGATGGGTTCAGTGTTCCTGGGCCGAACGGGGTGCGGTCCAGTTGATTGCTGACCGCCAGCATCGCATCGCGAATGACCTCGGCCTCAAGTCGACGCGGCTCGCGCCGCCAGAGCCAGCGGTTATTGGGGTCCACCGCAGATCGCTTTTCATCAAAGCCGGAACTCTGCCGATATGCCGAACTGGTCAGGATCAACTTGTGAATGGGCTTCAGACGCCAGTTGGCATCGATGAGCTGTTGAGCCAGCCAGTCCAGAAGCTCCGGATGGGATGGCAGCTCTCCCTGCTTTCCGAAGTCGTTCGCTGTTGAGACAATGCCTCGGCCCATATGGTGCTGCCACAGACGGTTAACAATGACACGGGCCAGCAACTGACCGGCTCCCCCATCCGCGTCGGTGATCCAGTTGGCAAGGGATCGGCGGTGGTACGATGTGTGCCAGTCGGCGGGAGGAGCAACCCTCCATTTTTGAGCGAAGTTTTTCGAAGACGTCAGCACCTGCAGAAAGCCAGGATTGGCTGTCCGCACCTTCTGTGTTGCGTCACCTCGTTTCAGAAAGAATGATTGTTCGTAGAAATGGGGGAACCCGCGACCATCGGCGTTGTGCTTGATCGGTTTGACGCCTTCGCTGGAGACCATCACCTTTGCCAGATTCGGTGTTGGCTTCAACTGATCGTGTGCAGCGACTGCGGCCGATAGCTTTTGCCATTCGGGATCGAGTGTGCGGTACCACGACACAAGCTGTTCACGCTGCGGCCCATTCTGCGGATTTTTGCCCGAGGCGACCAGATCGAGAAGTTCGGCCACGGCCTGCGGTTGTGACGCACCGTCCAGCGCGGGCGCATTAGCGCTGTTGCTGATCGAAAGTCGTGCTCGGCCGATGTTGTGCTTGTTGTTGACGTTGAAGTCCAGAGTTACGGTTAGTCGGGTGCCGCCTTTGAAACCGACTGGTTTAGCAAAATCGAAGGCGGCGGCGTGGTCCTTTCCGAACTGAGGGTCGACGGCCCACCCCGTATTTTTGACGTTGTCGATAGACGCCGCGATGGAAAGGTTGCCGTCGTTCTGCTGGAACGTCGCACGTGAGTTCTTAAGTTTGATGGTGATGGGGTCTGCTTCACCGGAAAACGCCTTTGCCGTGACGGTGATCGTGCCGAGTCCCATGTTGCCGTTGGACGCACGGCCTGGGCCTGCTTTGACCATGGATTCGTGTGCCAGTGCTTCCAGTCGCAGCGATCGAATATCGCGAAGCTGAGTTTCCGCGGTAAACGTATATGAATCAAAATCGGGATTTGTCCCCGTTGCCAGAACTGATTCATCTGACTGTACGCTCAGCGTTGCACCGCCGGCGGACTGGGCATTGGTGACGTGCAGGACCAGCCACTCCGGTTCTTCCGCCGACTTCAATTCGTCAACTGCACCTGACGCAATCCACGCATCGAAATTGCTGTCGAGCTGGTCTTCTTCGAATTTGCGAAGCTGATCCACAAGGGGGTGGTGTTCCTTCTTCCATTTCGCGATCGCGCGACCAGTCTCTGCCGAGTTGAGTTCGATTTCGACATTGCTGCGAATCGTTCTGCCAAACGTCGACACGATCCGGTAGTAATCCGCCGCCGGAATCGGATCGAACTTGTGGTCATGGCAACGAGCGCATCCGATCGTCAGTCCCAGCATTGCGGTGCCCATCGTAGACACCATGTCGTCCAGTTCGTCGTAGCGAGCCGGTTCAAATTCCTTTTCCGTCAGCTGCGTTGGAAACACGCCGGCCCCAAGAAACCCGGTCGCCATCATTGCCAGTGGATCTTCCGGGGCAATTTCGTCGCCGGCTAACTGCCACCGCACGAATTGATCGAACGGCATGTCCATGTTGAAGGATTTGATGACAAAATCACGATAGTGATAAGCGAAGTCACGATTGTAGTCCTGCTCGAATCCGTGGCTTTCTGCGAAGCGGGCGATGTCCAGCCAGTGACGCGCCCAGCGTTCTCCGAAGTGACGACTGTCGAGCAGTTGGTCCACCATGTTTTCGTACCAGTTGGGCGACGGGTCAGTGATCAGATGCTGCAGGTCCGCCGGTTTCGGTGGCAAACCAATCAGTCCGAAGAAGGCTCGTCGAATCAACACACGCCGTTCGGCCATGTCATTCGGATTGATGGCCTGTTGTTCAAGCGTATGAAGTACGAATCGGTCGATGTCCGTCTGACACCAGTCGGCGTTCTCAGTCTGCGGCGGCTGCGATACCTTCAACGGTCGAAACGCCCAGAAGTCTCTGGCGCCATCTTGGATGGTACGCTCTGTCCAGTCCTTCAGTTCGACGGTTCCTTCAACAAGCGGCTTGTCATACGGGGCTTCCATGTCGATCCATTTTGCGATTGCCGCAATTTCGTCGTCTGCCAGTTTTTCTTCGTCGTACGGCATGTGGGGTTGTTCGACATGTGTGATCATTCGATACAGACGACTTTCGCCAGCCTTTCCGGGAATAACCGCAGCGCCTTTCTCACCGCCTTTCATCAGATCCTCTCGCGTCGCCAGATTGAACTCTCCCTCCAGGGAATCTCCGCCGTGGCAACTGAGGCAGCGGTCTATCAGGACCCGCCGGACCGAAGTCTTGAACAGTGCGGTACCTGATTTTACGCGTTCCGCGTGGTCTTCTGCGGTTTTCTGATTTGAACGTGGTGACTCGTCCGCCACAGTTGCAGGCGTCGTCGATAACAATACGGCAGCAAAACTGAATGCGGCACGAGTCACTAATCGGAAAACGGCGTGTGCACAGCGACTGCTCTTTCCTGGTTCGACATCTTCGATCCCGGCCATGGTCCACTTACCTGCTGTATGTACTGTTGTATAACTGAGTGGAGAATTCAGCGGGACAGTGGCGGTCACTGATGCTGAACTCATACCTCATCGTATAATACTGTTCTTGCCGTGCTTTCAGTAGTGAAGACATTGGCGTCTGGATGTGGCTCACGACGCTGCTGTTCTACGCATTCATTCATCGAACGGCCAAACGATTCTGACGCACTACGTTTTCCTCTGGGCTCCATGTCAGACTTACTGGCTTCATTTCACTGAAGCTGTTTTCGTCGACCAGAATTGTCCCTCATCGTTCTTCAGGAATAACCGTATTAGAAGGGTGCGGCCGGCCGGCGACGATTTCAGGTCGATCTGGTTTTTGCCTTCACGTGGCTGAGCTACTTTCGCCTTACTGGTCCAGTGGTCAGCGAACGTGAGTCCTTCTGTACGGCCTGTATACACGAAGACCTCGGGACTGGTGCCCACGTTTCGGATGTTGAATGTGAGCCGCATCCGGCTGCCCGTTTGATTGACACGAACGATGTTGATCGCCGAAGGAACGCTGTTTAATGCGCTCAGCTTGTCGTCTGCAAGATATGGGACGTCCCGTCGTTCAATCGGTTGTGCCTTGACCTCACTGCCGACGGGTGGGCTGCGATACGACCAGCCTCCGGTCTGCAGGAAGAACCAGCCGTCTTCAGAGACTCCGCGATCTGTGTACGTCAGTCCGGTTTCTCGGTCCACGTCGCCAGCGGACATACGATCCAGTCCATACCACTTGCCGTCTGCATCCATGACCCAGCCGCGGTACCGCATGCGGCGTTCGTACGGGCCGGTCCTTTGTCGAGCCGGCGGACCGGGAACTTCCACAAAGCTTCCCACCGTCAGTGATGTCAGCGGGCGGCGTTTGTTTTTCTTGCGGCCAACTCCGAAAAGACGCCACCGATGTTCATCAGCCGCATAGAAATAACTGTAGTAGGTGCTGTGCGTCGGACCTGGTTTGACTCGTAGTGCCAGCACCTGCCGCTGGCCCCGACGTCCCGCCAGCGGTTCCCAGTCGCGAATCTTCACTCCCGTTCCTTCGTGACCGAATGTGCCGAAGGTCGCGGTGCGATTGCCGATGGCCAGCAGATGTGAAAGATCCCCGATCGGTGGTTCTGTGTCGTTGCGGCCGTACGACCACAATGAAAAGTTGAAGCT
Organism: Fuerstiella sp.; assembly: GCA_029247265.1. Taxonomy (GTDB): domain Bacteria; phylum Planctomycetota; class Planctomycetia; order Planctomycetales; family Planctomycetaceae; genus Fuerstiella. The sequence continues at coordinate 2,629 of JAQWLN010000187.1, read as the reverse complement.
GCTGTTGACCGTGCCGTCAGCTTTCCACGTGGGCCCGTAATAGCCAAATGGTGTTGTGATCGGCGCGTAGAAATCAAGGGATCCGGGCACTGCATCCATTTCCATCACCCACAGCCGCACCGCTTTCGGATTCTGTGAGCTCGAAAATTTTGTGTGCGCTGCTGCGGGCCGCCATCTCTTGCGCAGCACGGCACCGTCACGGACCGCCTCGCCAGAGACTTCGACCCAGTGTATTCGAGCCTCCGATGACTCATGTCCTGTATTCGTAATCCGAAGTATGTGGTGGCCGGACTTTTCGATCCTGAAGTCGAGCTCGTTCGCCGCGGTCGGCATGTCACCACCGGCTTGCCGGACTGATACTGACTGTCGCTGGCCGTCCAGATTGACGGAAAACTGATTGGGCGTAGTGCGGCTGGTCCAGACGTGAACCCTGAGGCTGCCGGTATTGCGCAGCCAAATACCCCACTCGACCTGATCGCCTGCGTCCCATTGCGTCACATAATCGAACGAGTTGCCGCCGTTCAGGTTCGCTATGTCCGGAACTGCCCCGGTTCCTTCTGCCCTCAGGCCCAGCTTCGGAAAAAAACATTCGTTCGGCGTCAGGAACAGGCGTTCATCCTTTGTGTTTTGAAGCATGTACGTGGCGTCCTGCCGATCCGGGTCCGGCATCCACTCAATCGGGGACGACAGCTGTCCGATTCCTGCGGAAAGTTCTCTGGCCGGATCGTCGGCAGAGCACCAGGGAATACTGGTCAGTAGAATGACTGCTGATACGAGTAGATAGAACATGCCGGAAGAGGAAACCTAAATTCAGAAACGGCTGTCGATCAGCGACGGGGCAATGATCTCTGAAACGTTGATTTACGACCGCAGGCACACCGTGCTGACTTGCAACGTCGCATGGTGAGGAGCACGAAGATCCTGGCGACGGGCGGCAGTATACTCACTCATTGAATGATACGAGTGGATGCGGTCCGTCTATTCGCACATTTCTTGGCGAGGGACAGGCGTTCGGAAATCGTACACCACGACGTATGGTGAAGCGGTGCCTCTAACCCGCTTCTCGGAATCGCAGCGATGGCTTGTCGATGGTGACGATCGTATTCGGTGGAACGCTGCGACTGAGAGTCACGCTGGATCCGATTTGCGAGTCTTCTCCAATGACCGTCGTCCCACCGAGAATCGTTGCGTTTGAGTAGATCGTCACACCGTCTTCAATCGTCGGGTGTCGCTTGGCTCCGCGAATCAGGTTTCCGTCATCATCACGTGGAAACGACCACGCTCCCAGTGTGACGCCCTGATACACCGTAACACTGGCGCCGATCTCACACGTTTCGCCGATGACCACGCCGGTGCCGTGATCGATGAAGAACAGCGGCCCGATTGTCGCCGCCGGGTGAATGTCGATTCCGGTTTCCCCATGTGCCCATTCGGTGATGATGCGGGGCAGATAAGGCACTGCCAGCCGGTGAAGTTCATGTGCCAGTCGAAACATGACGACGGCTTCGATGCCTGGATAGCAGAGAACGATTTCGTCTTTCGTCCGTGCCGCCGGGTCGCCGTCGAACGCTGCCTGAGCATCCTGCCTCAGTGTTTGCTTCAGGCGAGGCAGTGTGCCGAGGAATGCATCTGCAAGTGCCGCAGCTTCTGCCGCGTGGTCGTCTGTGATCCCGTCAACGTTTATCGCTTCATCATGAATTTTCAAAGTCGACTTCCGGACGTGACTCAGCGCGCGATGGATTTCAATGGATAGTATGGCGCGGATCCGTCTGAGGCTTCTCGCATACTGAGAACGTCCGCCGGCAGTCATGGCTGTTCCTGCATTGCGCACGCCGGGAAACAGCAATTCTCGCAGGTCGCTGGCGATGCTGATGACTGCTTCCACCGAGGGCAGCGGATCGCGAGAGTCTCCCGCCTCACTGAAAAGGGCGTCTGCGAGTTGATCCATCACTCCATCATTAATGTCGCGAAAAGTCATCTGTCGAACCATTAATTCCGTGCAATTCAGCCAACAACAACAGGAGAAGCACATTCTCTGTGTGCGCTCGTTCAGAGCGCATTGCCGGGCACCCGCCAGACTCATCGGCAGACAGTGCAGTCAGTCATCACGATGTGCGGAACCGACATTGCCGTGTTGCGAAGAGTATCAGTGAATGCCTGCGCACACGTAAGAACCGTTTGCGTTCTGGCTACTCTGCCTATCTTGAAGGCCGCGAAAATTGATGTGGCACAAACGGCATTTACGAACAGCAGGTGGCAACAGTTGCCGGATTTTGCGCGATCGCCAACGATTATCGAGACGGAAAAGCACGCATGCCAATTGTTGCCAGCGGTTTACTCGATCCGCTGCTTTCCTGTGCGCAGACCCGATGTGCAGCCGATAACAACGGAGACCGAATCCACTCCGCAAATGAAGAGTCCCGACATCCCATGACAAAGGTTCCCTCACCCGCAAACGACTACTGGGTGGATGCGCGTAAGCCGCTGTCGTGTCTGTTGTTTCTGATCCCATGGATCGCAATTTATGAAGTCGGCGTGCTGATGCTTGCCGATCGTGAACCGGATCGGATTCGAAACGGAGCGGATTACTGGATGCGATCTCTGCTATCGCTGGCGGGCCTGGGACAGG
>JAQWLN010000173.1 GCA_029247265.1 Fuerstiella sp. | reverse complement strand
TCTAGAGCGAGAGCGGTTCCGCCAATGGAAGATCCACTGTTCTTCACGTTGTCATGCCGCCATGCTCGTGAGCATGGAAGACTGTCCTGGGATCGTCCGCACTGCATTTCGTCACATATTGCCTATCTCACCCAATCCACTTCCTGGTTAATGTCCCTTGATGCCACCGCTTCGTCACATGTGTGGTACCTCACGTAACTGATTGCCACCGCCGCATCACGTACGACGTGCAAACATTCGCATGTAATCGCTCAGGCGCAGCTCGACGTCCTAATCCTGCCGATTCCCGGGCTGCCCCGAACATCTCGACGGGTACAAGCTGCTCTGCCGCAGCAGACATCAGGTACCGGTCACGAGGTATTTGCGAGGCCGGGCACATATACGATCTGCAGACAATGAGCTGCGGTGCACGTTTCCCCACCGTTCGAATTTTACATTCTTCCCAGAGTGGGATAGCGGACGCCCCAAATGGGCGTACAATTATTGACACCAATGTACGCGCAGTAATGCCCGTTCATCAGATCCGGCGGTTGGTGAGCACTCTGTTTGCGACGGAAGCTCACCGACCGTTTTTTATGCGCTGTTGAATTCCTCCGCAGCCAGCTCACACGGGGCACCGAACTGTTGCAAAAGTTCGACGGGGGTGGTCAGGTGCAGCCCAGCGCCCTACGCAAACCACACCGACGAACGACTCCACTGATCATTTCCCCCGGAAGTCCAACAGGCGGCGGTAGCTTTCATGCCGCGATTTGTAGCGTGCCACACGTTTGCCACGGACACCGACCTGATCGGGATTCACTGGTCGAGCGACCCCCATCATTGCCCCTGCACCGAATCCCCCTGAGTGAACAATAGAGGGAATACTGGCGACACCCAGGCGCTTCAACTTTGGTGACAGGTGACAGTCTGCACATTGCTGAAACAACACCTTCCTGCCTTCGTATCCCCAATCCGGCGCCACTGGCTTCGAACCGCCGATCGCCACACGATACTGCGGGTCACCTTCCGGTTCCCGTTCCAGCCCTCCAGCTGACAGACCGTCAAACAACAGATGACGCTCCATCCGATAATCCAGTACGTTCATACCGACCCCCGTATTTGTTTCCGGTTCGCCCGAACCATCGATATTCCGATACGCTCGAAACTGTACGGACTCCGCTATGCTGGTCGGCACAGGCCTCAATTGATCATCCAACGCAATCATTTGCTGCAACAGCAACACTTCCGTTCCCACAGGAATCTGTGCCGCATCTTTGCGCAGGCGAGTGAAACCGAACTGTGACGAAAGCTTCCAGTCAATTCCTTTCTCCTCAAGATCCTGCCGATACGTAACGACCTGATTGCGACCGTCCGGGAAGCGATAAAAAATCCGATAGTGTGATCGCCCCAGAAACGATCTCGCGTGCAGCGATATAAGCCGATCCATGATGTCTTCGTGCGTGTCCGGGTAGTAAAAATCGATCTCGACCCACTCATCGGAGTCACTCAACAAACCTTGCGGCAGATAATTCACAGTCGCATCAAAGTTATGTCGGGCTGCAAACGCTCCCGAGTTTATGGCGGCCGCGTAAGTATCGGGAAGTTGCCCCAGCTCCGCCGCGGGGATGGCAAGTTGCTGCATACACTTCGCCAGTTTCATGCACAGAGTGTTACGACGTGCTCGAGTCTCGAGGTCACCGACACGCCGGTTATCCAGATCAATCAGGTGGTCGTAGGCGGCCCAGATATCGTGCTGAAACACGACCCGTTTCAGAGGATCTGAAATCAAGCCGGCCCCCTGTCCGTCCAGAAATTCGTCCGGCAGAGGATTCACTTTTCGAAACACGGTCGTGCCGGACCAGTACTTCGTCGTTCCCCACGCCAGAAACTCGATAACATCTCCGCCCTCAAAACGCACCATCGCCTCGTGCTCTTCCGTAGCCGGCATTCGCCGTGGGCGGATATAGAACGCCGCAAACATGCGATTCCACAAATGATCTGCATCAGCGTCGAAAAGCGGCAACGGGGCCTCACTCTTCAGAGTTCCCGCCAATGGCCCGGAATGATGGTAGTACCCATTGAGCTCAGCATCGCTTCCCGCGGCAATGCTGCCCAACAGGATGGCGACTATTGCGGAAATGCACGATCTATTCATCGAAGTCCCGGAACAAAACGACACGTGTGGATCAGGTACCTATGGTTTCACTTTGGCCAGATAGATACACGTCTTTTCTTCGTGCGACGAGTAATAGCTGATCCAGACAACGCCCTCTTGCAGCACCATGCCGGCGTAACTGGTATCGCCTCCGGACGGCAGTTTAAGACATTCCGTCATCGTGCCCGCTTCCGGATCGATCCATGACAGCGAGGTTCGGGTACGCGGTGCGTACAGACGCGTCGCCGCCAGTATGCGACCATCCGGCAACTGAATCATGTTGGGACCACCGATGCGAAGGTTGAGTTCCTTCCATGTCCATTCTTTGAACGGCGGTTTGGATTTCCCCAGCAGGCCGTTCTTTGACCCGGTTTCATGCCGTAACAGACACAACGCGGAACCGTCCTCCAGAAACAGGATGCGGTCTTCGCCAACGCCGTTGGGAACATTGACCTTGCTGACCAACGAGCTAAACGACGCTCCATCGCTGCTGCTGTACAGGCGCAGCGTTCGTCTGGAACGATCGCGATAGGTTTCGTAACCCATTGTATAGGCCGTTCCGTCGTGCCACTGAGTTCGCCAGAGCCAGAATCCCGGATCGCCGATTCTGCGGCCGTTGTCCCACGTAAGGCCTTTATCGGCGGACAACCAGGACATCGAATGATATCGGATGGTTTTGTCGGCCCGCATTCCCGCGCCGTTCAGCAGAAATCTGCCGTCAGGAGTCACCGAGATCTTTGCATCTCGAAGATCGTCTGTTGGATGCGAGATCAATGCCAGCGAAGTCCACTGCACTCCGTCAGCAGACGTGATTACTCGAAGCGATCCGTCAGGTGAAACATGCTTGCTGCCTTCACGAAACACGCAATACCAGCGACCATTATGCCGAACCAGATCCGTGAAGGCATTGTGCGGAGCCTTGTCCCAGATGCGACGAGCTTCCAGTAGCTGCGGCGCTGAGTCATTGTCCGCAGACGCAATGGCGGCGGACGCTAAAAAACATAGTAAACAGACCGCCAATTTCATTCGATTGTACATCCTCAAAATACACCATTGTCCGTCGACATACCGCTTTCCGATCATACCAGACATGATGCCTCATTCAACATGCCGCCGTAATCACCGCCACTACGCGAATGCTGCAGCGTAAGCCCTGAAGGCGGCAATCGCCATGCGAACTCGGACGTGGGCGCAACTATCCGGACACATCGGAGAACCTACCCTTTCAGCCTCACCGAGGCACGCCGGCAAATTACGGCATCCGGCACTCAAATGTATCGCGACCGGGAGGCGTTTAATGTTAACATCTCAGGCTCCGGGCTCACCGGGCACTCTTGGTAGCTTCTTGCTGCTGTTTCTGGAAACCGTCTATGCATGCACGCCGACGCACCAACACGACTGCGACATCTCTGCCGAGTTTCATGATGGCCGCGGTTGCCGCCTGTGCCGTCGTGGCAACAGAACAATTGCCGGCAGACGACAAAAGCTCAGAGGACCTCCCGAAAGCAGCTGAGACACCATTCATTGCCTACGACACGTTCGATTACCCGGAGGGGCTTCTTCGTGACGCGGATCAGGGAATGGGATGGAAGGAATCATGGCGGGTGTCACGTGTGGCCGTACCGAGCCTCGCCGAGAGCCCGTTGGCATCAACGACTGACTCAACCGCAACGAATCAGCGTGCCCTCGAGATTCGCGGCACCGGATCCCGTAACAATCCTCTCAGGCGACAATTGCAGCGGCCCTTATTGCGCCACGAAGTCTTCGTTCGCTTTGATTTGAGATATCGTGGCGAAGTGACCGAAGCGGGCAACGTTGACCCCGAGTTCATCGTTCTGTGGCTCGACCGAATCGACGGTGGAGATCGTTCGACACATGCAACGAACGTACCCAACATCGGAATTCATATTGCTGACCGAGGTCCCATGAAGGGACGCAACGTTTTTATGGTTCGAATCGGAGCAGCAAATACGGCATGGAGCAAAGTGGAATTGCAGCCGGATCGAACATATCAGATCGTGAGTCGACTGTCGAAATCCACGGATGTCGATCAAAGTGACTACGACTGCCTGGACATGTGGATTGACCCTAAAGCGTCCGACCTGGGCGCTCCCGATGCGTCAATCAAAGGTGCGCCGAGTATCAGCGAGGTGCGATGGATCGGGTTCTCGACCGGCGTGAAAACAGAATCCACTGACCGAATTCACGTCGGCAACTTGCTGTTAGGTGAGTCCTGGAACAGCGTATTGGAAGATTCGACCGCTCTGATCGCGAAGGCAGAATCCCATCGGCATGAAGGTCCGACATGGGACAAAACCGTTGACTTCACGCGCGACATCTATCCACTACTGAAGTCACGATGTTTCGCGTGTCACTCGGGCTCCGATCCGGAATCAGGCCACCGTCTTGATATACGTCGCGAACTGCTCGGGTACAGCACGGGGGAAGTTTTCGCCGAACCTGGCGCTAGCCGACACAGTCGGCTGATCAAAGCTGTCGCGTCTGCGGATGAAGAGAATCGCATGCCCCCTGACGGTAAAGACCCACTGACGGACGATCAGGTCGCGATGCTGCGTGCATGGATTGACCAGGGGATGAAATGGAATCACGAGCTGTTGCCAACACCGTTGGTAGAATCCGACCACTGGGCCTTTCAGACAATTGTTCGCCCCGATGTACCTTCCGCCAGCACCGAAGCCTGGATCGCCACGCCTATCGATGCGTTTATTCAGCGAGCTCATGTTAAGGCCGGTGTGCGGCCCTCACTCGAAGCGACGCGACAGACGCTGGTGCGACGTTTGTATCTGGACCTGATCGGCCTGCCACCGACTTCGGCGCAGTCCGACGAGTTCATGAATGATCAGTCACCAGAGGCCTACGGAAAGCTCGTGGAACAACTGCTGCGTTCGCCTCACTATGGAGAACGCTGGGCACGTTACTGGCTGGATCTGGCACGATGGGCAGAAAGCCAGGGGTACCAGCACGACTTCGTAAGACCATACGCCTGGCGATATCGCGACTACGTCATTGACAGTTTTAACAACGACAAACCATACGATCGCTTTCTGAAGGAACAGCTGGCAGGCGACGAGCTGCAGCCGTATTCCGACGAAAACCTGATCGCGACCGGGTTTCTCGGTGCCGCTCGCATCAGTGGCAATCAGGAAGATGACGACATTCAGCGAAACGATGTGCTGGTGGACATCGTCAACGCGACGGGCAGTGCCGTGTTCGGAATGACGATGGAATGCGCGCAGTGCCATAACCACAAATTCGATCCCGTCAGCCAGAGAGACTACTACCAGCTGCAGGCGTTTTTTGTGAAAGGGCAGTTGGGCAATCTATCGTTGCGGGCACCGAATGTCACAAATCCGACGGACGTCGACAACTGGATACCGAAACCTGCCTACGCCTACTATGCGAAGGAAGTGAAATCGCTGGTCAAAAAGAAGCTGTACCAACCCATTACCCAGCCGCATACGTGGGGCTATCTTTCTGCCGAAACCGGTGATCCCGATATCGTACGCTATTCAGTGGTCAATCGCCGACCGATCCCATGGCGTCCTGCGGTGCTGAAAACCGCCGAAGCCAGAATGCTGATTCAGGGCGACGTCGGTAACCCCGGACGGATCATCCGCAGCGGCTGGCCGGAAGTACTTGGTGCGACTCCCGATTCACTCGGTGAAAAACCAAGATCCGCACTCGCCGACTGGATGACCCACCCCGATAACCCACTCATCTCAAGAGTCTGGGTCAACCGACTCTGGCAGTATCACTTCGGGCGAGGAATCGTAGCGACGCCCAGCGACTTCGGTGTGGAAGGCGCAAAACCATCTCACCCGGAATTACTGGACTGGCTGGCGACGGAATTAATGAGCAACGGTTGGAGCACAAAGCACATTCACCGCCAGATCGTGTTGTCCAGCACCTACCGGCAGCAGCGAAAACACAACGCCGACAATGCAGCCGTCGACGGGGATAACCGTCTACTGTGGTGCTGGCCACGACGTCGACTGGAAGCGGAAGTCATTCGCGACTCAGTGCTGGTAGCAACCGGAGAACTTGATCGATCCATCGGTGGCGTCAGCATTCCCCCCGAACGTGAGGAGGCAGAGCTGCGCCGCACGATCTATCTGTTTCAACAACGCAGCAGCATGCCATCGGTGATGGAAATGTTTGACGCCCCGACGGGAATCGCCAGCTGCTCACGACGCTCCGTGTCGACAGTCGCACTGCAGCCGTTGTTCATGCTCAACAGTGAGTTCATGACAAAACGCGCGACAGCGCTGGCAGAAGCTGTCCGCACATCGGCCAGCGACATCGATCAGCAGATTGCATTTGCATTCATGCGTACGCTGTCACGCGATCCCGACGTGGAAGAATTGGCACTGGCAAAGGGAATCATGAGCTCCGACCCCGATGGGCAGGCACTTGTACAGCTTTGCCACGCGCTGTTGAATCTTAATGAATTCGTCTACATCCCGTAAGAATTCGAACGAAGACAGACTACAGCATCAACCAGACATTTCGTGGCATTATAGAAACAGGCATGAACACGAACCGACGTACAATGTTGCATGAAAGTGCATTGGGGTTTGGCTCACTGGCACTAAGTGCGCTGATGCACGAAGAAGGCGTTGCCAATGACCTGCCATCGGTGTCTGCGTCATTGGCTCATCACGCGCCGACAGCCAAAAGCATCATCTTTCTGTTCATGTCGGGTGGCCCCGGTCAGACAGATACGTTCGACCCCAAGCCGGCTCTGCAGCAACTGGACGGGCAGCGAGTCCCGGATTCGATCGCCTCGACGATCCCCGACATTCCCCGTTCGGGAGTGGAATCGAAACTATTTGCCTCTCCTTTCAGTTTCAGGCAGTACGGCGATAGCGGCATTCCCGTTTCCAGTCTCTACCCACACACTGGACAACTGATCGACGAACTTTGTGTGGTTCGGTCGATGAATCACCGTGTGCCCGTCCACGGTCCTGGCGAGTGCATTGCGCTGACCGGCACCGGCGTCGGTGATCGCCCCAGCATTGGTGCGTGGACAAGCTATGGTCTGGGCAGCCAGTCGAAAAGCCTGCCAGGCTTCATGGTGTTTCTGTCAAACGTGACAGGTCCGCCCCCGCAGCTGCCTAGTTGGGGCGCCGGTTTTTTGCCAGCCCGTTATCAAGGAACGTTGGTCGATGGCAATAAGGGGGTTCCATACACAGACATGCCGGCCGGTTACACAGGAGCTAATCGCCGTCAGCAGTTGAAGTTCATCAACGAAATGAACCGGCGTCACCAGGAACGGCAGGGGCCCGATTCTGAACTGGAAGCTCGGATCGCCTCGTATGAACTGGGATATCGCATGCAGTCCGCCGCTCCGGAAGTGTTTGACGTCGCCAGCGAGTCTGATCACACACGGCAGCTTTATGGACTGGACGACAGGACGACCACCGAGTTCGGCACACATTGTCTGTTGGCACGGCGACTGGTCGAACGCGGCGTTCGCTGTATCCAGCTTCGCAACGGAGGCTGGGACGCACACAGCAGTCTGCGATCAAACCACATCCAAGGTGCTGCCCACACAGACAAGCCGATCGCCGGTCTGATCCAGGACCTCAAACAAAGAGGGCTGTTGGAGACAACATTGATTGTCTGGGGCGGAGAATTCGGCCGAACGCCGACTATCGAAGGCTCGCGCACGGGCAACAGTCGAGGTCGAGACCATTCGCCGGCCGGCTACACAATGTGGCTGGCCGGTGGCGGCGTCAAAGGCGGACAAGTCATCGGCGCAACAGACGAACTTGGCTACGTCCCGATTGAGCGTCCTCTGGCACCGGCAGACATGCATGCAACATTGCTTCATGCGCTCGGTATTGATCAGCACCGCTTGTCATGGAATCACAACAACCGCGACGAAATCCCAACCGTGCTGGGCGGCGAAGTCATTCAGGAAGTGTTTTCGTAGGACATCGCCGGGCAGATTGTACAACCGACGACATGTACAGTTCCCGGTGTCAGTCCTTCTTTCGGAAAATCCAGTCGACGTTGATCGAATCGAATCCGTAATGCGCAATCACCCACAAAGCACGACGGTTGCTATAGTTCCAATGACCATTGCCTCAATGACCATCACCTTATGCGTTCTGAGTTGCGCACCGACGAGAGCGCAGAACCAGGGAGCGCCGCAGGAAGTACCGCAGCAACTACGAAAGTGGCTGCAACCACAGGAATGGAATCGAGACACTGACGGCCCCGTGCTGAGACTGGGTCACGCCGGTGAATTTGATGATACCCATCTGTTTGCACCGTGCGTTGCTGTCCTGGACGACGTGTATCACCTGTGGTACAGCGGTTCCACCGGAACAGTGGCAAATCGCGTCTTTGAAATGGGGCTGGCCACCAGTGAAGATGGCCGGACATTCAGCCGGCATTCGCCAAACCCCGTCTACCGATTCGGAGATCAACAGCATTCTGTCCTGACACCGACGTTGCTAAGACGAAATGACGGTACACCGCTGAGAGAGAACGGCAAATTTCGAATGTGGTTCAGCTCCACACACTTTTCAGGAGGTACGGGGCACCACGCTCTGTATGAAACCAGAAGCGTCGATGGTGTGGATTGGGAGCAACCGTCAGAACCACTGCTGGAACATGTGTATTCGCCGACGATCCTGAAGGATAACGCCGGGTATCACATGTGGTACACAGACGTGTCCGGTGCGACATGGGTGTTCCGGTACGCTGTCAGCAGCGACGGACGGACGTGGCGCGTTCATCCGGATCCGGTTTTTAGACCAAAAGCGATCTGGGAAAAGTCGCGGATCTTCTATCCGACGGTTTTGAAACTCAACGACATTTTTGTCATGTGGTACGGCAGCTATTGGTCTAAGCGACCAAACACCACAGCCATCGGCGTGGCCGCCAGCGTGGACGGAATTCGCTGGTTCCGTAACCCGCACAGTCCTGTGCTGACGCCCGATCCCGAACGGCCATGGGAATGACATTACACCACCAGCCAGTCCATTATCCGTAACGCTGACGGCAGTTTTCGAATCTGGTACGCCAGCCGAAAAAAGCCGCCGTTCACGAACAAATACTTTGCAATCAATACGGCCCTCTGGAAAGGCCCTGATCATGTCGCCGAAACGGCCAGCAATGAGCCGGATGTCGCTCCAGCCACGCCTCTCGCCAACGGCACGATGACAGTGATTCGAAAAGAAGCAGATTCCCAACCGAAGGACCTGCTGATCCACTTTCACGGTGGCACGGAAACGGTCAGGACAGCGTTCATGAAAAGCGAACTGAATATGGCTCTCGCCGTGGTCAACTTCCCTGGACTGTCGACGGCGTATTCAAACCCGTTCGCAACCAACCCCGCACTATTCGAACAGATTCTGACAAGGGCAGGGCCGCCCGCTGTCGACGCATCACCAACGTCCGCCAGGACGTGGCAACGAGTGTATGTGTCGTCATTTAGCGCTGGATACGGTGCGGTCCGTCAGATACTCAACACACCACAGTACTTCCGCCGCATTCATGGCATTGCCGCTGCCGATTCGATTTACGCCGGGTTACAACAGAAAGATCCGCATCGAGAAGTCAATGAATCCAACATGAAAGACTTCCTGCGATTCGCGTCGCTGTCCGTCGACAGCAAGAAGATGTTTGTCCTGTCTCACTCGGCCCAGACAACTCCCTATGCCAGCACAACCGAAACGGCAGATTATCTGTTGAGTGCCGTCAACCTCCAACGCAGACCGGACGAAACCATTCAGAGAAAAAGGCTTCATCAAACCAGCGATGCGTTCCGTGGTCAGCTTCATGTACTCGGCTTCGCAGGCAGGTCCGGGCAGGACCACATGCAGCATCTGCACAATATTGACTTGCTGTGGAACCACCTGAATCCTGCTGACTGACGTGCACAGGCTTCTGCTCGCGGCGTAATGTCGCTCATGACGACACGCACTGATCCTCAGTAAGTGAGCGAAAAACGGCGGTCGAGCACCGGGCTGCAGCAGCATTCCACTGCAAACAGACGATCCACGACGAATCGCCGGAACTCTGAACGTCCCACGGTGTTTTCTTTCGAAGGCCTGAGTCGCTTCAATGCACACGCCCCGCTAAGATTCCGCGTAACAACATCAACCACAGTTCCATCAATCCTTCCTCCGACCGAAATCACAGTGAATCATGGAGACAAGTGTGCGAAACACTACCATGCCAAACCTGACTCTTATTCTGGCACTCATCCTGACATGTGGCACGACAGCGGTCGCCGACAACTGGAATCACTGGCGCGGCGACAACGGCAACGGCGTGTCCACTAATGCGACTCCTCCGACCGAATGGCGCAGCACAAAAAACGTCAAATGGAAGGTCAGAATTCCAGGTCAGGGATCGGGATCCCCGATTATCTGGGAAGACAAAGTCTACGTGGTATCCGGAGTTCCTGCGTCGACGGATCGAGTGACCGCTGCGGTACCAGCCCCATCTGCGCAAGTACCAAACCAGCAGTCTGATCGCCAGCGCAAAGGTCAGGGCCGCAGTCGCAGCCGCGGACGAGGCGGAGCGCCGCTTCAGGTGCTGAAGTTCACGGTGTTCTGTTTTGACCGTGCCACGGGCCGGCAGTTGTGGAAAAACGTAGCTAGCGAAGCCAAGCCACACGAAAACACACACTCAACCAACACTTTTGCTGCCGCTTCACCGTGCACCGATGGTCAGCACCTGTACGCGTCCTTCGGGTCACGTGGTCTTTACTGCTGCACCATGGACGGCAAACTGGTCTGGAAACGCGATGATCTTGGAAAAATCCAGACTCGAAACAGTTTCGGTGAAGGCAGTTCACCGACGCTGGTGAACGACAGGATTATCGTGCCGTGGGATCATGAGGGACAGTTCTCCATATCTGCACTGAACAAAGCAACCGGCAAAACCATCTGGAAGACCGAACGCGACGAACCTACCTGCTGGGCAATTCCGCTGGTGATAGAACGCGATGGCAAACAGCAGGTCATCATGAACGGGCAGACCAACGCTCGAGCCTATGACCTGGAAACCGGCAAAGAGTTGTGCCGTTGTGGCGGACAGACAGAGCGACCAGTCGCGTCAGCCGTCGCTGATGGCGAACTGGTCTACATTGGCAGTGGACACAAAGGATCGTTCCTCGCGGCGTTTCGACCGGACGGTCACGGAAATGTCGAAGGAACCGACAACGTTGTCTGGACCATCGATCACGACACACCCGACATTGCGTCTCCATTGCTGTCGTCCGGAAGGCTGTACTTTCACAAAGCAAAACGGGGAGTCCTGACGTGCGTTGATGCTGCCACGGGTAAGCCGCACTTTGGTCCGGAACGAGTGACAGGGCTGGACACGATTTACGCGTCCTCCATCGCGGCCAATGGGCATGTTTTCCTGACGGCTCGTAATGGTACGACGGTTGTCATCAAAGACTCCGATACGCTGGAGATCGTGTCCACGAATTCCGTCGGGGAAACCGTTGATGCCACTCCGGCGCCCGTCGACAACGAGCTGTTCATTTGCGGTGCCGAACACCTGTTCTGTATCTCCGGAAGCTGAATATTCCGAACCTGGAACACTTCAGCAGCATGAGAGAGCAGCGACTTACCAGTCTGACGATCGATTACTCCCCGATCGCCACTAACCTTCGTTTTCTGAGACCACAACACTGGAGCCCACCTTGCTTCGTACTTGCCTGGCCCTGCTTACATCCCTGACAGCTTTCTGCTGGTCTACCGCCAACGGCCAACTGATCGTGGCCCACCGGGGTGCATCTTTTGACGCTCCTGAGAACACGCTGGCCGCTTTTAAACTGGCATGGCAGAAGAACTCAGACGCCATCGAGGGCGACTTTTACCTGACCAGCGACCAGCGGATTGTGTGCATTCATGACAAATCAACCAAACGAGTTGCACCCAAACAGCTGACACTAAAGGTTGCCGATTCTACGTTCGAACAGTTGCGACAACTCGACGTCGGCAGCTGGAAGCATAAACGATACTCAACCGAACGAATCCCAACATTGAATCAGGTACTGGCCACGGTTCCCGATGGCAAACAGATTTTCGTGGAGATCAAATGTGGCCCGGAGATTCTTCCGATCATGAGGCCACAGCTCGCGAAGTCAGGTCTGAAACCGGAGCAGATCGTCATCATCTGCTTCAACGAAGCCGTGATAACGCATTCCCGGAAATTAATGCCCGAATACTCCGCAAACTGGCTGACCAGCTACAAACAGAAGACGAAACAAAGTGAATGGACACCTGCCACGGACGACGTTTTGAAGATACTGCAACGATCGGAAGCGACGGGACTGGGTACGAATGGAAACCTAAGCGTCATCGACGATGCATTTGTGGAAGCCGTCCAAAGTGCCGGCCACGAATTTCATGTCTGGACCATCAACGATGCCGCTGCCGCCCGTCAATTTGCTGACTTCGGAACAATGTCCATCACGACAGACCGACCGGCATTCATCCGCAACGCAATCCACACCGTACCTGCCGCGGCGCGCTGACATCACTCTGCCCAGTCACGTCGTTTAACCGCGAGGGCATCGCCCCGCGCTCCTCAGGTACACGGCGCCAGAGCTGGGTGCTGCAGACCGTCGGTCACGCTGAGCGCGGCCCGTTGGGCACGCGGTTAAACGAAGCGCACCACCAAAGGCCCTCGTTTAACCGCGAGGGCATCGCCCCGCGCTTTGGCGTGCGCACATTAGCAGCGTGCAGGGTCCACCATGCTGAGCGCGGCCAGATGGGCACGCGGTTAAACGCTGCGCTCCCTACCTGGTAGTTGAAACTACTTCCTTCCGCTACGATACTGCCAATGCGTATGCACAGGACAGATCAGAGGACACTGACATGATTCATGGATACCATGTCATTTTCGGCGCCTATGGGTTCTGGCTGCCAAACGATCCTCGTGGGTCGTGGTCAGAATTCGTAGGGGCGTGGGAATTGCTTCGGTTTGGACCAGCCACAAAGTCGCCGGAACGTCAGGAGCAGTCGCCAGGACAGGATGCGGTGCGACAACAGGCAAAGCAATCCCTGAAGTTCCCCGCAGTGGAGTTCGACGGACAGCAGGCTCGAGCGATCGGACGAGGCTTCCATACTGCACGCCGCAAGAGCAATCTGACCATCTGGGCATGTTCCATTCTGCCCTCACATGTTCACCTGGTCATCGCCCGGCATACGTTCAAGGTTGAGTATGTCACCGGACTTCTGAAAGGCGACGCCACCAAACAGCTAAACCACGAACGACTACATCCACTGGCCGACTGCAGGGACCGTAACGGCGAGACTCCCACACCGTGGAACATCAAATCGTGCCGCATCTACCTGGACACCGAACACGGAATCGAAGAAGCCATTCGCTACGTCGAACACAATCCGCCAAAGGAAGGCAAGCCACCACAATTCTGGTCGTGTGTAACTCCGTTCGCCGGCCTGGGCAACGGCTGGGTCACGTACCACTGAAGACATCGCTCGCAGCTCGTTTACCAGGCCGATGTCGGTGCGGGCTGGTGGGGAAAACTGTACGAAGAGCACGGTCGGGTTCTGCTCTGGAACCAATCCGATGAAGACCACGTGAAGCTCGGAAATTGGAACCGGTACGAAGTCATCGCCGCAGGTGATCACATTCGGACATTCATCAACGGTCAGCCATGTGTGAATCTGGAGGATCCGGAAGGTGCCACTCGCGGCATCATTGCCTTTCAGCTTCACAGCGGAGGCAAGACCGAGGTTCGGTTTCGCAACATACAACTTGCTGTCCTGTCGCCGGATGCAGCGACAGATTAGAACAGCTGGCGAAAAGATGTGGTCGTGAGGCTCGTGACACGGCTACGGCACCGGTGCCGCGTCGGCAGTGGTAAAAATCGTCAGGCCGCTGAGATCGCGATCCTGTCCACCTCGAACAACACTGGCTACGTATCCGGCAACAACGCACGTCACTATGCCACTGACGGTGTACAGGTAGCCGTTCACATTCGTGAACTTCCACAGCAGGAACATGACCATCGCCCCCACAAAAGCGCCGGTCAATGCACCGAAGGCGTTTGCTTTGCGTGTCAGAACGCCAAGTACGAACAGGCCGCCAAGCACGCCCATAAACAAGCCGATCACTTTGATGAAGGTATCAAACAACGACTTGATTTCCGGATCCACAAAGATGAGCCCCAACAGTGTTCCGACGATGCCCATGACGCACGTAATCGCGCGAGCCGCGTTCAGGTAGCCTCGTTCAGTGCTGCACGCATGGAATGGTCGCATGAAGTCAGTGACAATCGTGGTGGCGGTCGAGTTCATACTGGTGGAAACCGTCGATTGAGCCGCAGAGAATATCCCCGCCACAATCAGACCCGCGACACCGATCGGCATTTCGTTCGCGATGAATAGTGGGAAAATCTGATCCGTCGTAATCGTGGCATCCAGCTTTTCAGGGTGTGAATGGTAAAACGCGAATAACGCTGTTCCAATGCCGAAGAACAGCAAAGTAGCAGGGATCGTCATCACGGCATTCGTCCATATGGACCAAGCCGCAAGCTTCTGATCCTTCGTGGTCATGTAACGCTGCACCACGGCCTGATCGGCCGTGTAGGACGAAATATTCTGGCCTAAAGCTCCGATCACCACGATCCACAAGGCAAGCTGAGCATCCGTCACGTCCCAGTGAAAGTTTGCAATACGAAGTTTGTCGGCGTTCTGCGCGGCAAGCATTGTTCCGGCGAGCCCTCCGTCGGTTCCCCCGATCAGAAGAATGAGAGCAAGCAGTCCGCCACCCAGCAGAACGACGGTCTGGATCGTATCCGTCCAGATGACCGCTTCGATCCCGCCCATGGTGCAATAGATAATACTCAGCATTCCCATCAGCAGCACAGACTGCTGCGGCGTCAGCGGCGTTGCCACAGACAAAGCCAGTCCGGTCAGCGACATGACGACGGCCATGCGGAAGACGTGATAGAGCGTAAAACTGGCACTACCAAACAAACGCACGCTGCGGCTGAAACGCTTTTCAAGGTATTCATAGGCACTGGTCGCATCAATGCGTCGGTAAAAAGGCAGGGCGACGTAGACACCAACTACTGCTACCACGGGAATCATGAAGTTGCCCACGGCGTACACCCAATCCTGGGCGAACGCCTTCGATGGTATGCCGGTAAACGTCAATGAACTGAGCATCGTAGCGAAGATGCTGCACCCGGCCGCCCACCAGGGGATGTGTTTGCCGCCACGAAAGTAGTCGTCGGTAGTCCTGTTCCTGCGAGCAAAATAAACACCCACCCCAACCATGGCCAACAGGTAACCGAACAGCACACAATAGTTGACAGTCCCGAATCCGCGTTCCCGAACGATCGGAGCGACACTCCATACAGAAGGCGTCCGCACACGAGGCCTGACTTCTCCGCTGGCGATAACGACTCGATCGTTCCACAGTACCGGAACGGTCGTCACATGATTTCGGCGCATGGTGCCGGCTGATGTCCACGTGTCAGTGATGGTGTGATAGGCCAGCGCTTCCGTGGGAAATCCCGGGTGTGTATCCCGGAGTTCATCAGCTCTGAAAAACAGTGAACCGTCGTCGCCTCCGAGTACGAAAATGTGACTTTGTCCAAATCCAATCCCGGTGCCGGCCAGCACGGGGCGCGGTACGTGGGCACGCTGCCGCCATTGGCCGGCTTTCGGCGAGAATTCCCAGACGTCATTCAGAAATTCAACGTTGTCTGGCCCCTGCCGGCGACCGCTCATGACATACACGCAGTCCTCGTAGCCATTGTGCTGACCGGCAGTGATGTTGAAGGCACGCGAGTCACCAGGCCACGCGTTTAACTGCTGCCAGCCGAAATCACTGGAATCGGCGTCTATGTCGGCGGCATCCGGCTTCCTCGAAAGGTCCAGCGACCAGAAATTATTCATAGCGGATTCCAGGCCGCTGTCGTTCTGTCCCCCTGCAAGGTAGATCACGTTCCCGACGACGACTGCTTGGCCGTAAGCGCACGGCTCTGGCAGCGAAGGATATGGAATGTGAGTTACCTGCTGTGCGTCCGGGTCCCAGCGAAGTGCGAACACTTCACTGAAAGTCGTCACGCCATCGTTGCCCCCAATACAGATCACGCCATCCGCTGTGGAAACAGCAGTTCCATAGCCAATCGGATGAGACAGCGTGCCGCCACTCTTCCATTCGTAACCGCCGATCACCTTCGTCAACACATGAATCGTGTCGTGCCAGACTTTGTCGTTATCCCACACCGGCCGCGGAAAATTCGCGCCTCCGCAGACGATCAGTGCGTCGTTGTGAACACCAACGAATGGCCCGGCAACACCCAACTCATCTGGCAAATCGGGCAACGACTGCCAATCCAGAGCCGTGCCAGCTGCAGCGGCACCGACCTGTTCCTGTGCAACCGCAGATGACGATGCCACTCCAACCGCAGCACCCAGGACGGTCAGCAGCAACAACAATCGAAACATTCGTCGGTGGAGCAAATTAACAAGTCCTTTCAGACGAGGTTTTCCAGGGCATTTCTACAGGACTCAACACGCTGGAACGGAGAACCCAAACCAGTTGTCCGGAGATTGCGTGCCGGACAGTTTTGCACACCGCTTTCACAACTTCAGGTCAGCAACATTGAATCGCACGAAATTGATGCTGTCATAGCGTTTTCTCTCCTTTGGTCCGGCCTCAAACAGGATTCCGAACCGGCCGGCTGTGAGCCGCACCATGTCGCTGTAGGCCGCCGGACCTTCATGGATTAAAGGGCCGTCATGCCAGGTCGCTGCTTCATCCGTTGAATACCGCAATCGAAGGTCACTGCGACCGTTCCCGGATGGGCCACTTTCGTCCGGTCCCGAAAACAGTATCAGATCCCTGTCGTCACCATTCAACCGAGATGCCGCACGCAGCAAAGCACACTGTACCACCGGTGGATCGAACGGTCCCCCTGCCGGCACAAAATATTTGTAGTCTGCATTTGTGGCGACATCGAATGTCTGACCGCCGTCACTGCTGAATGCGCCACCACGAGTCCCCTTCGCTTTGCCCTTCTGATCGCGGGTGTTGAAATACAGTCGACCATCATTTAATTCCACCACCGTAGTTTCATTCGCCTTCAGATCGTCGTCATAGGTGTCGTCGATCGCTCCCAGTTGCCATGTCTTGCCGTGGTCATCACTGATAATCGCCTGAACGCCCTCCGGGCCACGGTCAGCGCCGTTATCCCCTAGGCGATGATCGGCTGGAACCACCAGACGTCCCCGGTGTTTTCCATACTGCAGTTGAATGGAATGCACGGGACCAGTGGCGTACCAGCCCCAGGACTTGAGTTTTACGTTCCGGGTGATTTCGCGGCGTGCAGTCCACGTGGTCCCGTGATCGTCACTGCAGGTCACGAAGACTCGGTCATTTTCGAGTGTG
>JAQWLN010000164.1 GCA_029247265.1 Fuerstiella sp. | reverse complement strand
AGATCCTCTCGACAACTTTTACCTGTCGGCAGCGTCGTACGCGACAGGCGGTTTGCCGGATAATCCTCGGCTACTGCGAAGCCAGACGTCGACCGTGCAGATTCGCATGATGGAAAAGGAGAAGCCACCGATTCGAATCGTCTCACTCGGCCGCGTTTACCGACCGGACACGATCGACGCGACGCACTCGTGCATGTTCCATCAGATGGAAGGCCTGATGGTCGACACGAACGTCACGATGGCTCAACTGAAAACATTGCTCAGTCTGTTTGCGCGTTCCTTTCTGGGACCGGATGTTGAAATCCGCTTTCGACCATCTTTCTTTCCATTCACCGAACCGTCGGTGGAAGTCGACATGAAGTGGGGCGACTCGTGGATGGAGGTTGGTGGTGCGGGTATGGTGGATCCGAACGTTTTTCGGGCCGTTGGGTATGACCCGGACAAAGTGTCCGGATTTGCGTTTGGCCTTGGTATCGAACGCTTTTGCATGAAGCATTACGAAGTCGACGATATTCGTCGCTTCTATGAAAACGACGTTCGATTCCTGAAACAGTTCGCTTAGACGCCGGCGGCCCAGAATTCCGTTCGTACGCTTTGCCGACGCTGCGACGATCAGCTCAGGTTCCACATTGCTTGCGGCAGCTCAGCCCCGGAAAGCTGACACAACGTCAGCTGTGCAGTTTCAGGGGGCCCTGACAGAATCGGCAGGCCACATTCTGTCCGATAAACTGGGCACTCGCACGAATTTCCGTGGAGCAGTGGGGACACGTGGCGTACATCGCGACACGTTCGACTTCTTTGTCGTATTCAAATCCGTGGCCGCAGTGCCGACACTGAACCGTGGCACAGACATATTTCGCGTTGATTCGGAGTTCTTCCTGACAACCACCACAGCGGACAAAGTGCCCTCTGGCCTTGGCTGTCTTCATTTCCTGAATTTCCGGCAAAGGAACAAATGCAGGGATTTCAACGCTTTCTTCGGACAACTCGGAATTCAGCAGCGCACGGCAATTCATGCAATGCACCACGTTGGCAGGCATGTCGTCGCCACACTTCGGGCAGGGCCCTCCCTGCCACGCACCTTTCACACCACGAAATTCGTCAGACATGTTGAAGACACTCGAAGTCATTTCCGCACCCCGCATGCTGCGTGTCTGTGTGCAAATGCAGCACCCCATGACAACCGCGAGGGGTGAGTGCTGTGACACACTTAATACTCAAAAACAGAAGTAGAACCGAACAAAACCCCACGTTTGCCAATGAATTCTTTCCAAAGCGGTTTGCAGCCAATAGAAGCCAAAGGCAATGGGCAACATACGTCATCTGGTCGCCGACATTGTCACATGTCAGCAAACACCGCGCCGGTTTGAATCCCCGAAACAAAATTTTCGGATTCTGAGCAACCAGCCAAGACTGGTGTTGCCGGTGGCCGCGTATTTCCGAGGCCAATCTGGGTCCAGGATCGTAATGGGACCAAATTCCCGATACTTTGAGACTTAAGCGGTATCGGCAATGAGCATCCGGCAGAATTCACCAAGTATCTCATTCTCGGCCGCGATTCTGCATATGCTGCGTCATTGTGTCGACAGCAACGATCGTAGTCTGTGAACGAATCACAGCGTCGAGCCCCCCCATCAAGGCAACACGTTCAGGCTTTCGGACGCAACCATGACAGAGATGTCGAACGACGAGACAAATCACGAAGCGTTCCTGCTTAGCTGGGACGGTACGACGTGGCGAGACGTGGTGCGGTTGCGCCAAGGGCAGGTCGTGACAGTTGGCAGGTCTGCAGCAAACAAGCTGGTGCTGCACGACGACGCGTGCAGCCGCAACCATTGTGAGGTCTTTCACTCCGCAGGAGACTGGAAGGTTCGCGACCTGGACAGCCGCAACGGAACACTGGTCAATGAACAGCCCGTCAGCGGCGACCTGACCCTCAGACTCGGAGACGTGGTGTGCATTGGACAATGCCGGCTGGCATTCACGACAAGTCTCGATGCGCAGCCTTCGTTACCGGACGAGGGCAACATCGTCGCAGAGCGGGAAACGTCAGTGGCATCGTATTCGACAGCTCACGAAGAGCCACCAATTCTGCATCGGTCCATTGTGCCACAGTTTCTGGCCGCAGAGGACAACCTGTCTCTGCACTCTAATCACGAGCAGGAAATAGCGAGACTCTATCGTCTTGGCCTTGAAATGGGCGCTGCTGAGTCTCGGCAGCAGTTGACTGAAGTCGTACTTCAGAATCTGGCTGCAGAAACGGTTGCGGATATTTCAGCCGTGCTGCTGGTGCGCCCCGATGCTCCGGAAAGTGTTGCGCCGGCCGACTTGCTGGTCGTTGCTTACGACAGTCGAAAAGACCTGCCGTACCGCCGCGTCTCCGACAACCTGTCACGAGTTGTGTTGTCGAGTCGAGAAGCGTTATTGGCGCGCGACATCGAAGACGATCAGCAGCTGGCGGTCTTCGACAGTCTGGGCGAAATGCGAGCCATAAGCGTGATTTGTGCGCCCATTCACTGTGATGACCGAGTCCGCGGACTGGTTCATCTCTATGCGACGAATCCGGACAACGCACTGGACAAGCACGACCTTGAGTACACGCTTGCTGTCGCTCGACAGCTCGCGCTGGCTTTGGATCATCTCGCCGAACGCGATGCACTCAAGTCCGGACTTGCCCAGGCCAAAAACGTGAACAAATCTCTTCGTCAGCACTTCGACAGTGAATTCAAGCTGATCGGCGACAGTGCTGCGATGACGGATCTTCGCGAAAAAATCGTGTTGATTGCTGAAACACACGCCAACGTTTTAATTCGAGGTGAGAGTGGGTGCGGTAAGGAACTGATCGCCCGTAATATTCATTTCAGCAGTCCGCGTCGGGAAGGGCCGTTCGTCTGCCTGAACTGCGCGGCGCTCAACGAAAACCTGCTCGAAAGCGAATTGTTCGGCCACGAAAAAGGAGCCTTCACAGGAGCATCTGACCGCAAGATCGGGCGATTTGAACAGGCTCACCAGGGAACATTGTTTCTGGATGAAGTCGGTGAGATGAGTACAGCGATCCAGGCAAAGTTCCTCAGAGTTTTGGAGGGACACTCTTTTGAGCGAATCGGCGGTCGCAAACCGATTGACGTCGATGTCCGCATCGTAGCTGCGACTAACAAAGATCTGGAGGAAGCCGTGGAGGGTGGCGACTTTCGAAAAGACCTCTATTTTCGGCTGCACGTAGCGGAACTGATTGCTCGTCCATTGCGTGAACGTCCGGACGACATTCCACATCTGGCCGATTTTTTCCTGCAGAAGTTTGTGGAGAAAACGGGGCGAGTAATTTCAGGATATACGGAGGACGCCCGGAAGCTGCTGGCCAGCTACGACTGGCCGGGTAATGTCCGTGAGCTGCAAAACACAATAGAACGCACGGTTATCCTGTGTCGAAATGAAGTCATTCGGGGAACAGATGTACAGTTATCGTCGTTCTCAAGTCGACTTTCTTCTCAGGCGACACTTCCTCCCACAGCTGCTAACTACCATGAAATGTCGTTGGGCGACGTCGAACGCGATCATATTCTGGCCACTCTTGATTTTACCGACTGGAACAAGTCTCAGGCGGCACAGATTCTGGGCATCGAACGCTCGACACTGGACCGCAAATTGAAACGATACCATGTGTCAAGGCCAGAATAAATTTTCCGGCGAATCGACGTGGTTCACTGGTTTTTGGGCAGTACAGTGGCTGAGATGGCAAGATAGCACAGGGTTCCCCGGGAATCGTTATCCCGGATTCTTCTTTTTTGTTGACAATTCGCCACGCTGCTTCAAGAATCAGCGTCAAACGGATTTCACTGTCATTGAGTGTCGTTTTGAGTTGTTGGTCCAGCGAAGGGCCGGATTGACAACCAACTAACTCAGGGCGGGCCATTAAGGAGCCAACGGAATGGCGAAAGTTCAGCAACTTTGTGCTTTGCTAACATTGGAGCCATTGAATGTCGTCGTTTTTAGCTGAGTTGGACGGAACTCTTGAATCACTTTCAGCAATCGAAGGTTACGAGTTTCTGAGTGATTTGGACGCTGGGTTTGAAGAAGAACTGAAATCACTGGGGGTGGATCCTGGGGCACCAACGGCTGCAAAGCCTGGGTCCGAGGAAAAGGTGATGATGTTGGCCGCGCGTTACGCAGCTGGTTTGCCGTTATGGCACAACGATGACTGTTACGACCATGGTCCTGGCAGCGTCGGTAATCTGATTGTAGACAACAACATCGGAGTGGATGGAACGACAACCGCAGATGAAAAATTTGATGTTGCCTGATTGAACGGTCCGCAGGGCCGTAAGTCACAGAACACAACACAACAGGCCCCCTGCCACAACTCGGCAGGGGGCCTGTTTTTTGTTCGTTCAGTCGGGGAATGTCCTGTGCAGGTCCGCTCGAACCGTCACAGCATGTGGCGAAAGAATCGCTGTTTCCACGTGGGGAATGCATTCCCGACGTCGTCGGAGGGTGCGTCATCGAAGTGCAGCGACTCCAGCCATCGTTCATCGGCAAAATTGCCCGCCGGCCCCGCTACCTGTCAGTGCAATCCGCACTAAAAACCGGACTCTTCCCCTTCGATCCGGGCCTGAAGTTCATCTCGTTCACGACGAGTCACTTCGAGATCAAACATCAGATACTTCACATCCAGACGCAGCTGCGATAGCGCTTCCTGAACCAATCCCAGAATCCTTCTTCGACGAAGGGCTGACTCTGTGACACGGTTATACAAAAGCTGCAGCTCCTGATGTTTGGCCGCGTCGATGTCGATCTTCCGGATTAAGTCACCAAGCTCAACAAGCTCTGCGGGGAGATCCTCGGTAGGCCGACTCTCAAATCGTTTTGGGGCACTCATACGGGGTATCCTGAACTTTCCGTGCTCATGCAGTACGGACGGCTGATGTTGATATCAATTCTGAGGAATCAGTGGCGTGCTCGCAAGGAAATACCGACGCTGATTTCACAATCCAGCGCTGTCGTCGTTGGGACCCGAAATGAACAAATTTGCGTCAAATTCGCAGTAACCCCAATAACCGGCAGACTTGACTTCAGCATGAAACCGGGACTATCGCAAAGCAAAACCAGCCCTTTTCAGCAAATACTTCGGTGATTAGTAGCCTGGGTCAACTGTTTTCATGGAATACCGAGCTGTGATGTCATCAGACACAAGCGAATTCCGGCCAGACCACGCGTCATTTCTGGCCTCCTGCTGATGACTCAGCTGTGGTATTCTGCTGGTCTCCGATTTCATTGTGTTTCCATCGCAGTTTGAAAAGTTTTGACACGGATGTCGCCCGCAGCTCAACAGGAAGAGGCACGCCCCGGGACACACCGCGATTTGTGGTTTTTCTCTGTTCCGATGCTATTTCTGGCGATCGTAGCTTTGTCTTCCGCGTGCGTGGCAGACGACTCTGTGGCTGATTGGCGGGTCATCATTCCAACTGGGCAGTCAGTTCAGCTGGAACAACAACAGAGCAGCACTGAAAGTGGGAAGCAGGTGCTGCGAATGCAGTTCGGTTCACCAGCCGACTTTCAGCAGGCACGGATTGTCTCCGTTCACCAGCCAGCCACCGTTGTCGACGAATTCAAGGCCACGGTCCGATTGAATTCCACGCAGTCCGGGCTGCATTTGGCGCTGCGTCTGGTACTGCCGCATCAGGAAGATCCTCGCACTGGTCGGCCGCTGACGGGCCTGGTGACGGGCGACACCTACAAGAAGGCGGAAACCTGGGAAACGCTGTCTGTAGCGGGCAGCCGATCTGCCGTGGAATCTGAAGTCAGGCGTCTTCGCGCGGCGCTGCACCAATCAAACGTCAACTTCTCGGATGCATACTTTGATGCATGCGTGCTCGTGGCCGAAGTACACGCCGGCACAACGTATATCGACATCGGCTCATCAACGTATGGGCCAGTCGTTGCACCGCGTGCAGGAGTGGTTGTCAGGGATCCATTCATCCCCTTGCCCTCCCACAAGACGGAACGGCGAGTCAGAATTGAACGCGACAGGATTCTGGTCGATGGTGCGCCAACGTTCCCGATTTTCATTCCGGACCACGGAGAATCTCCGGAAACATTGCAGCGACTTGGCGTGAACGCAGTTTGGGTTCCTGACCTGCACAATGTAGAGCGAATGCGGTCGATGAAAAATATGCAGATGATGGTCGTAGCGACGCCGCCACACCCGCAGTTCGATCCGGCAGATTTTGAGACGCCACTGCAGGGGTTGCCGCCGCTCGATCAGATGCACCCAGGTCCGGACATCTGGCTTCTCGGAACGCGCGTCGGAACCGAACAGCAACCACATCTGCTGGCCTGGGCTCGAGCAATTCGCACTGCTGACCGCATGCTGAGACGCCCACTGATGGCAGACGTTCTGGCTGCAGAGGGAGTTGCATCGCGTCAGATCGATATCGTTGGAATCAGTCAGACTCTGCCGGGCGGAACGACCACGTTCGGCGAGTCTCGCAATAAGTCCTATCTACGCCTTAACTCCTCCGCCCAGTTAACACTGCCGTGGGAATGGATTCACGTGGAACCATCCAGTGATCTTGCGGATTGGCGAAACGCGGTTGGTGCAGAACCTGTCGTTGTGGAACCTGAACAGATCATGATGCAGGTGGTCGCCGCACTTTCGGCGGGTTCACGAGGCATTGGATTCTGGAAAACACGATTGCTGGATTTGGATAGTCCGGCGCAACGCGAGACGGCCAGGGCAATCGAGTTGGCAAATCTTTATGTGGACATATTGAGCCCCTTGTTAGCGAGCAGTCGAGTTCACGGGCACATTGCGATGACCCTGAGCGGGAATGGCTCGGGCTCAGGCGTCAAAAGTAATTCCTGGATCAACGCTGCGACGGGAACAGCGTCATCCGGCCCGGGTTACAGTCAAATCCCTGAGGTTCCTGATGCGGCGCTGCTGAATGGCTCAGGACCATCACTGATCCTTGCGGGATTCTGGGACCGTGCGTCACACTTCGTGCCGCAGGAACTGTATGCCAAATCCGCAGCGCTGACAGTTGCAGCCGGCGAAACCGCTTCCGCATGGCAGGTCTTTGCCACGGGCGTAACAGGGCTGCGACGTCAGCCAACAGCGGGCGGCCTGGCACTGACAATCAGTGACTTCGACCAGATGGCAACGATCCTGATCTCATCAGATCAGGAACAACAGAAAGAACTGGAAGCTCGCGTCCACTCCCACGCCCGGAGAGCCGGCCAACTGTTCATCGAACTGGCCGAACTGAAACTGGCCAGAGTTCAGGCAACCTGCCGAAAGATTGACAGCCTGACGTCGATCGATGACTCAACAATTCCGCTGTTCGAACAGGCACAGAGGCAGATCGAGATGGCGCGTCAGGCTCAGCCGCGACGTGATTTCCGCGCTGCTGAACGCTACGCTCGACGCTCTATGTACTCCGTGAGAATAGTTCAGAATCGCTACTGGAATGCCGCTCTGAGCGGACTGCCTACGCCTACGGCCAGCCCGCACACGATCAACTTTGCTGCGTTGCCCGACCATTGGCAAATGTTGAGGCGAATGGAGACAAATCGGACGTCTGAGAATCTCGTGCCCTCCGGGGATTTCGACAGCCTCAGGCTTTTGACCGAAAGTCTTTGGGAACCAGTGCCACCGCAGCCGGAGACATATCATTCCAGTGCCGACATCGTGACCGAAAACCGTGGTCCCAATCAGGTACTCCGGATGCGGGCATGGAAACGGACCTCTGAAGTGTCAATGATCCCCGGACAACCGACGCTTCTGGTTCAGGCGCCGGAAATCATCGCCCAGCGCGGCGACGTGTATGAGATTCGGGGGAAAGTGCGGATTGGTCAGGGCGTACAGTCTGTGAACGACGCACCATTCCTTATTTTTGACAGCGATCTGGGCCCGGAGTTCGCCGTCCGACCTCAGCTGAAGCCATCATGGAGAACGTTTCGAATCTTTCGCGAAGCAGCGAAAACGGGGCCACTCAGGATCTGGCTGGCACTGACCGGGTCCGCGGAAGTCTTCATTGACGATTTTTCGGTCGTTCACCGAGCACGTCTGGCATCTGCGGAGACCCTGCCGAAATTTGGAGAAACCGTACCATCGGCTGGCTCCGGGGCTCGTCGCGGTTCCCGAGTGCAGGGCGCAGGGTATTCCATCCAGTCGTTTCCCTGAGAATGCGTTAGCCGATCACTCCAGGACAACGATGAAGCTTGCAGATGCAAGCCCAGTCGGTACTCTGTAAATGCCTCAAAGATCAGTCGACGGAAAATCACCACAGATTCCCACTCTTTTGAAGAGACACGGGTGAAGTCTGTGCAGTCCGCGACCGATTGGCAGATTGTTTACTGCCGGTCGCCGAAAACACGGTTACGGCGAAATTTTCGTCCCTGCCGGTCGTGCTCCACGACTGCCACACTGTACTAGTTCCAAGGATCAGATTCGAATGCCTATCGCAACTCCCGAACAATACGCAAAGATGCTCGACGCAGCCCAGCAGGGTGGCTACGCCTATCCGGGCATCAACGTCACTTCTATCGTGACCATGAATGCTGCGTTGAAGGCTTTCGCGGATGCCAAATCAGACGGTATCATTCAGTATTCGACAGGAGCAGGTGAGTTCGCATCCGGTCCAAACGTCAAAGACGCCGTTCACGGTGTCATCGTTCTGGCTGAGGCCGCTCATCGTCTGGCGGAAAAATATGACGTTCTGATCGCTCTGCATACCGACCACTGCCAGCCAAAAAAGGTTGAGTCATTCCTGAAGCCGTTGATCGAAGCCACCGCAGCACGACGTGCCGCCGGGCAGGGCAATCTCTTCCAGTCGCACATGTATGACGGATCGGAATTGCCGCTGGATGAGAATATTGCTCAAAGCCAGGAGCTGCTGAAGCTCTGTGCGGCGAACGACATTATTCTGGAAGTTGAGGCCGGCGTTGTCGGGGGCGAAGAAGACGGCATAGATCATTCCGACGTGCCCGCCGAAAAGCTGTACACAACGCCGGATGACATGGTTAAGGTTCATGAATCGTTGAACGGTCTGGGACGATTCATGTTTGCCGCAACGTTTGGCAACGTGCACGGACACTACAAACCGGGAGCCGTCAAACTTCGTCCGGAAATCCTGCGTGACGGACAGAAAGCAGTCACCGACAAGCACGGTGCGCAATCAGAATTTGACCTGGTCTTCCATGGCGGTTCCGGCACGTCCACCGCACAGCTTCAGGAGACTCTGGACTACGGCGTCGTAAAGATGAATATCGATACGGACACACAGTACGCATTCACACGACCGATTGCCGACTGGATCCTGAAGCACTACGACGAAGTGCTGATGATTGACGGCGAGATCGGCTCGAAGAAGGCCTACGATCCCCGGACCTATCTGAAGCTTGGTGAAACCGGCATTGTCGACCGCATGATGCGTGCCTGTAACGACCTTCGCAGCACCGGGAAATCCATCTTTGGGACGGTTTAGTCGTGTTCCGCGTGACAACGTGCTGCCGCTGATTCAGCGAGACAAAACAGCCGCCACTCTCGACGATTGGCGGCTGTTTCTATTGCTTGATTCGGCCGGACCGACACCTGATGATGTTGCCCGTCAGCAAACTGCTGACAGGTGCCGAACAATCTCATTTTCGTCGTCAGACCGCGTCTAGTAATTACTGTATTTCACTGTCACAGACTTCTGCCCCTGAACCGCCTCAACGGCCGCAAGCTCGATGGTGACGACCTGTTCGTTCAAAGACGACAGCGACTCTCTTTGAAACATCAACCGACCAACCGTCCAGTCGTCCTGCTTCTGATAGCCAATCACCGCCGTTTCGCCTGTGTGCAGCTTCAGCTCAAACTGCTGTTCATAAAGCGGCTGAATTCTTTGCCTGACAGGCAACTGTTCACCGGAGTCAGCGATGCTGTAGCGAACCGACATTTCACCGTGGTGTATCTGAGGCAGAAACCTGATGACTACCCAGCCATCGCCAATTTCGGCGGTGGAAACATGAAACATGCAGCGCGCGTTCCGCAGTTCAGCGCCATGTTTGAGCCCTGCAATGTGGCCCGCCGGTATCAGCAGACTGTCTCC
This sequence comes from Fuerstiella sp., assembly GCA_029247265.1. GTDB lineage: Bacteria > Planctomycetota > Planctomycetia > Planctomycetales > Planctomycetaceae > Fuerstiella. The sequence continues at coordinate 42,109 of JAQWLN010000164.1, read as the reverse complement.
GGGTGATGGAATCTCGATCAGCGAAGTGCTGCCCGAGGGCAGCACAAGTTGCGTTCCGAACACGATCGACCCGTCCGGCTTTCGTCTGGCTTCCGCTCGGTCATTTGACGACGGTGTGCTCTGCACACGCTCACCACGAAGCAGACTCGTCAGTGCCCAAGGCAGCGTGCTGCCCGCCACACCCACCCGCAGTCCACTTTGATTCAGTCGACGACGGTCTTCCGGCGACATCAGCCCGCTTTCGTCCAGCTCTTCCCAGATCCCAAGCCCACTGCGGATCCGCTGATCTGTCGCCAGCGTCGTAACGTTGGAGGTATTCAGTCGCAGAATCGTCCTGACGGGAGCATCGTTCTGGAACTCAGCAAGCTGATCTGCGGAAACAGGCTTCCCCGTGGAAATCGAACCGTTACGCTCCGTGTCAATCAGCGCGCAACCTGACGCTGACAGCAGACTCAGCAGAAGCAGGCAGGTAATTACACGGGACATGGTTCGATCGCGGCTATGAATCGCGCTTGTGAATTTGCAAAACTGCAGGGTGATGATGCTGTTCGACGAGGACCAAAATGGATCACCTCAGCCGAGAAACGAACTGTTCGTTCACAAATCCGTTTGAACGTGTGACAAAATACGAAGTGGCACAAGACTCTGAATTCGGGCAAACTACGGGAATCTCTGCGTTTTGGTCAATGTCAGAGATACCGAAGATGGTCGTTGTGTTGGCGTCCAGGGGCTGCATCGACAGCTATCTATTCAGGAAGCGATCAGGAAACGCCCAGACATGCAGATTCTGCCGATACTCAGAGTCGGTGAAGGACACGACGTTCACCGGACCGTCGCCGGACGCCCGCTCATTCTTGGAAACGTCGTTGTGGATTGCGACTTTGGCCTAGATGGACACAGCGACGCTGACGTTCTGCTGCATGCTGTGATTGACGCATTGCTGGGAGCAACCGGGCGGGGAGACATTGGCGAGTGGTTTCCAAACACGGCCGCCGAGTGGAAAGACGCGAATTCGGGTGACCTGCTGACGCACGTATGGAAGTCACTTGTGGCCGACGGATGGCAGATCCAAAATCTGGACTGTACAATTTCCGCGGAAAAACCGCGTCTGGGCCCGTGGAAACCACTGATACGGGATCGGGTCGCCGGGCTGCTTGGCGTGTCTGCAGAACAAGTAAACATCAAGGCCAAGTCCGGAGAAGCCGTTGGACCCGTCGGTCGGGGTGACGCAATCACAGCGGATGCTGTTGTTCTGCTGCTTGGAAAGCCGAAAACATAATTCATGTCATTCGCAGCCAACACACACTCACAGGTGACCCCCCACGATCGCTACCTGGGCATCGACCCCGGACTTAATCGCACTGGCTATGCGCTGATCGAACGCAGGTCAGGTGGCCCGTTTCTTCGAGAAGGTGGGATTCTTCGTTCCACACCGAAAGCCGCGCTGCAGTATCGAATCCATGAGATCGCCAAGGGACTGCGTGAAGTTCTGGATGAACTCAATCCCGAAGTCGTTGCCATCGAACAGCTGTTTTCGCACGTTCGAAACCCAAAGACAGCGATTCTGATGGCTCACGTCCGCGGCGCCATCCTGCTGACGATTGCGGAACGGGAACTACCGGTCGTGCATTACACTCCGACTCAGGTCAAACGATTGCTGACAGGAAGCGGACAGGCTCCCAAAGAACAGATCCAGCACGCCGTGAAGGCTGAGCTGAAACTTGATAGTATTCCGGAACCAAACGATGTTGCCGACGCATCGGCCATCGCCTTGTGCCTGTATCACTCCGTCAAATTTGCAGCCTGATGCCGTCTTCGACGGCCTGTGCGAGCTAACGCTCGGAAACTGCTGAGCCGTTGCTGCCAGTTGGCGAACAATACGAACGGTTGTCTCACCAATAATAACTTTCAAGAGCTGGATTCTGCATTGATCACTCGCATCACCGGAAAGCTTGTCAACTTAACTGACGTCTGTGCATTTCTTCAGATCTCAGGGTTTGAATACGAAGTACTGGTCCCCGATCTCGTGCGGCGTCAGTTACAGGCACAGATCGGTGAGGACATCAGTCTGAGGACCATCGAATACATGGAAGGCAATCCACAGCAGGGCCGCCTGACACCGCGGATGATCGGATTTGCGAGCGAGGCAGAACGCGAATTTTTCGAACTGATCTGTTCCGTCGACGGAGTTGGCGCGAAGAAAGCCCTGCGGGCGATGGTCCGTCCGGTACGCGAAGTGGCGACCGCAATCGAAGAACGGGATATCAAGCAGTTAAGCACTCTACCGGGAGTCGGACCGGCTGTCGCGGAAAGAATTGTGGCCAAGCTGCGCCGAAAAATGGCCAAATTCGCTCTGATGGTCGAAAGTGACCTGCCGGACAGCGCCGCACCGGATGTACTGGGTGAAGCCTACGAAGCGCTGCTGAGCGTCGGCCACTCCGCCCAGGACGCTATGTCGCGCCTCGAGACGATCAAGGAGTCCGGTAAAAAGTTTAAGACAGTTGAAGATGTGCTGTCTGAAATCTATCAGACACAACGCAGTTAGAACTCGATGCAGCTGAGGAACACGAACGCAGTAAGATGGAGTCTCCAGCGCCTTCGCAGGCAGGCTGCCTGAATTGCGAGGTCAGTCCGCCGCGGGCCCAACAATCCCTACAGCCAGGTCCATAACATTGGTATGTGTTGGCCCGGTCTGCAGCAAACCGCTCAGCGGCTGAAAAAACGCGTATGAATTGTTGTTCGCCAGATACGGCGTCGGCGACATGTTCTGGTGCTCCATGTGTGCGACAAGGTCTTCATCTGCAAATGCTCCGGCGGCATCCGTGGGACCGTCTTCACCATCCGTACCGCCCGACAACAACACCAGGTCTTTCCAGAGAGAAGGGCTGGCTGCGTGTGCGATGGCCCCCAGAACAACTTCCTGATTGCGGCCACCACGAACGTCGGTGCCGGCAGCTGCCAACGCGACAGTCGTTTCCCCCCCCGCCAGCACACAGGTTTTTGATGTTCCGGCCTCGGTACTGCGGATGCTCGAGAGTCGCCTCAGCAGGTTCACTCCGTGTTCGCGAGCCTCGCCGGAGTTTTCAGAGCCAAGACTGACGACCTGGTATCCACGGTGTATCGCTTCTGCGTGAGCAGCTCTGAGAGCGACACCGTTCGAGCCGATGACATGGTGGTCAGCAGGACAATGTGGAACGGCCACAGGCGGCTGTGCTGCGGTTCGCTCAAGAGCCCGAAACACGGCCGACGGAATATGAATTCGATCCGGATCGTATCTCCGGAGAACGGCCAGAGCATCAGCCGGGGTTCTTTTCGACGGAACCGTTGGTCCGGACGCGATAATGTCGACAGGGTCACCGATCACATCCGAGATGATCAGCACGACCATGCGCTTCGACATACACTGGCGCAGCAAGCCTCCGCCTTTGACCATTGACAACTGACTTCTGACAGTGTTCAAATCGTGAATCGGTGCCCCAGCGGTCGCTAGGACTCTCGTGACAGCAACCTTGTCGTGAAGCGACAAGTCAGGAAGTGGTGCGGGCAGCAAGGCGCTGCCTCCGCCTGAAATCAGCACGATACACAGATCATCAGGCTGCAGCCGGCCAACTCGCCGCAGAATCTCGCGCGTACCTTCGACACCTGCATTCGTTGGCTCGTTGACTCCCGCCGGACGTGCTGCATGTAAGTGAATTTGGCCTGTTTCCTCGACGCAGTCCTCCGGCACGTTGACCCAGCCATCGATTGTGACTGAGTCGGGCACCTGGCCAAGGGCTGCCAGAAGCCCGCGTGTCATACCGGCTCCGGCCTTCCCAGCCCCAACAACTTCAATTCGTTTCACAGAGGTCAGGTTGATGGCTGTGTCGGAGAATCGCAGCGCCGAGCCGTCGCACCCGACGTTTTTGCTCACCAGATCACAAGAGTCGACGGCTGCCACACCAGCATGCCAGATGGCAAGTGCATCATTTCGAATTCCCATGCTGCTTTTCTCCGGCCGACAATAATCCGTCCATAATAATCCGGTGGAATGCCCCCGGCAGCCTGAGCGTCATTTGATGACTGCAAACCTGCTGACTGACGGAAGGCCGAATGCCCCCGTAGGCAGCAGCTGTGTGCTATTTACGGCAGTGATTGCCCATCACGTTTCGGCAGGTTTCGCCAGACACGAAAAAAGCTCCGGCCAAAAATGGCCGAAGCTTTCCAGTGATATCATTGCAAACGCGTACTTTAGGCGCTGGGCCTCAACTGTTTGTACACCATCAGAACTTCGTAGAGGTCTGCAGACACCTTAACGCGTTCGTCGGCAAGGTCAGAAACCCACGACCGATCCCATATAATTGCATCTGCCAAAATCGCCGTCAGCTCCCGCAACTCAAGAGTTGCTTCCCGTTCGACAACTTCGGTGCCGCTGTGTTCATCCTCCCCGATGAACAACCGCAAACGTGGTCGCATTAGTTCTCCCTTCCCAATGCTGTATTTTTTTGCCGAAGAACACTCGCCAGGAACCAGCAAACGTTCGTTTCGGCCTCGTTGGTACTCTTCCGTGATTGAGTTATCGGGCTTCCCTGACAGATCCTCCATCCAATTTTCCAATTGCGTGATTTGTGCGAAATCTGCGGGTCAGTTGAACTGGAGAAGCTACGTGAAGTCTGCGGTTGTTGCGGCAATCCAAACAGTAAGTGCAGCTGGTCACACAGAAGCAGTTTCTGCAGGATCCGGGTTTCTCGCGCCGCACTTCGAATCGTTCCGGGAATCGGAACATGGAGCGTTTGAGGAAGCTTTGCCTCCGGTAGGGAAAGGATGATATCGAACGGAAAATCTGCCGATCCGTTCACGTGTGCACTGCCTGAAACGGGCACCCGCTACGCAAATACTGCCGAACCGTCAGTCTCGAAATTTTGACTCTTTAATAGTTCAGGATGAACGCCATGAAACGGCTTTCATACATTTTGATCGCCCTCACGCTGGGATTCACACCGAATCAGAGTTCGGCGCAGGATGCGTCATACAGCGTTGCCGGCGATGTATCCTCTCCGCAAAGCCACCGGTACCCGAAAGGTCAACAGGTCCATCTACGCGATTTGCTGGACGACGCGGGATATCACAGTGCAGCCGGAGTTGCTCGCATTCTTCGCGGGACGCCGCTCCAGACAGTAACGACGGACAGCGTCACTCCGGAAATGGACGGGCGAGGTTCTTTGCTGCTGCCTGGTGATGTCGTGATATTCCGCAGTTTCGACGGATATTGCCCGGGAAATCAAAATGCTCTGGCAATGTTTGACAGTGGCCCGGTCCTGCTGCAGATTCCTGGTGGCGGTCTGCCCGCAAGGCTGCTGTTTGAGCATAATCAGATTCCCGCAGATGGCAGATTATCCGTAACCCGCACACGTAATGGACAGGGTTCTTCGTCTGAGGTGAACCTGTCACTCCATGAGTTCATTCAACACGGGGACATCGTCAGCCTTGAGAAAGTGGCTCAGACATCAGCGTTAAGAACATCTCGCGGATTCGAAACGATACCCGGCTTCGCCATGGCGCGAAAGAACGATGCGCCGAACCTGAACTCCATTGAAGATCTTGAGCCGGGCATTGAGATTACAGCCGAAGAGAACACTGCACCGCCAGCTTCATTGTTCAGTATACCGTCAGTTGACACACCGTCCGGGGAAGAAAGTCAACCGCCGATTTTGACGCCTTCATCGACGTACTCCGGGCAAATGCTGCTTCAAACGGACGACCCCATGCTGGCGGATGCCATAGGCGACGACGATTTGTTTCGGACGGTGTCGCTGCAGACCCATTCAGGCAGTTCTGCCAGCGAAGCCTCTGTGCCGACAGCAGAAACGGAATGGGCCAGTAAAACGCCGAATAACGCATGGAATTTGATATTCATCACTGGGCTGGCCATGGCAACGGGACTGATTGTTTTCGGTTGGATCAAGACGAAACGAGAACAGGCAGCGATTCACGAATTTGTCGACGGTCTTCCTGATTCGCACCTCGATGGCAACCGATTCAGGAATGGCGCAAATGAGCTGGTCGAAGTTCCAACAGCGTCTGAACAGAACTTACAGACGCTCCAGCAATCCGTGGAAATATCGGAAGGCCCGGGCAATTTCACGGTCAGCGTAATCAGCGGAGACTGCCCCATACTGTCTGCTGGCCTTGATGAATTTGAAACGGTTGCGGCACAAACGTTTGATGCTGCTCCTGAATCACCTTTAAGTAATGCAGCATACGCACACAATGTCACCGAGCCACCCGGAAACAGGACCATCGACGAAGCTGTTATGGAGATTCAGGCCAGCGAATGGTTCGAAGGTACTTGGCTGAGCAGTGAAGCAAGTGAGAATTCAAGCCGGATCAGGAGTGCATCGACCAGGGCAGATCCTGGAGAACCGGCAACTCAGATCGAAGCTGCAGCCACAGCAAACAGCATCTCACAGGACAACGAAACGTTCAGCGATCTTGAAGACCTGCTGCAGAACCGCATGCCTGTCGACATAAAACAAGCTGATCTTCCGTTACGGATTGCATTGTTTGGAAATCCAGCGGGCCCACGCCGCCTGCGGATTGATGCGGCTCGTACACAGATCGCTCCTCCCCGCATGATGACATCAAGCGAGCAAAAACAGCAATCTAAGCCGGCAGAGGCCACGGCAACTGCCTCAGCCCCCAATCGTGCCAGCAGTCAGTCTGCCGACGTCGCATTGACAAATGCTGACTACGACCGCTTTGACCGCGCCTTGGATCTTCTTGAGGGACAATCTGACTTATGATTACTGCCATCGATTTCGGGTGTTATGCCATTCGATCGGCGTACCGAACACCGTCTGATCAGATGCGTATCACGATGATCACGGAGCGTTCTGAATACGCCGTTCTTTCGAACCAATCTCCGTGTCGTGAAACCGTGATCGGTCGAAACATCCCGTGCGCCGAGTGCGAAGACAACACGATCGTCTTCGGCCACCACACGGACTAGGTCCGCTGGCTGAGCCGTAAACCGTGCACGCCATTATTTGCCGATGCCGCGGCACCCACCGACGACGCTCCCGCTCGTCAGATCCTGAGTATTCTCACCGAAGCCATGCTTCCAGGTAATGTCGGTGAACCCACAGATTGTTTTTTCACCGTCCCGCGCGGCAGGTCAAATCCTGAAAACGTGAAATTTCTGGAACACCTGACTCGCATTCACGGCTGCATACCTCGTTACTTCAGTGCCGGCCCATCTGTGATTCTGTCTTCCGGAAGCGAAAGCCGCTACACAGGCGTGGCAATTGTTATCGGTGCGGAAACATCAGAGATCAGTGTGAGTCGGTATGGGATCGAGCTTGCCGCGACAACGATTCCTGTGGGTGCCAACTGGATTGATACCGAACTGGCTCGGCAGTACGAGATCCGGACATGGGATGAGACTGGAGAATGCTATCTTGATCTGGAGGCCGTCAGAGAGTGGAAACACAACTCACGCAGGCACTTGAGAAACTCTGTCGGAGAACGCGAATCGACATTGGCCCGACTTTACGGGGCCGTGTTGAACCAAATTGCCCGTTCCACGCACAAGCTAATCAGTTCCTCGGCCGTGAAATCCGCCCTCGGAGATGAGCGTCTGGCCGTCTATTGCGCCGGTGGACCAACTCAGATCGGAGGCTTTGCCAGTACGTTGACTGAACGTTTCGTTGAGCACGAAGCTGCGGATCAGATTCTTTCGGTCCGCACAGTAGAGGGTGCGGAAACGGCGGTCGTTCGCGGCCTGCTGATTCAGGGTGAGTTGGAAAAGCGACGGCTGACGACTGCTGGCGCAGCCGCCTAACGTTGTCCGCTGGTCACAGTCGGTCCATATACCGGATGAACTCGACTTCCAGTCGACTGATGTCACCAAATGCCTTCTAAAAATCAGCCAGTCGTTCCTGGGACGTGTACTGCAACAACGGGTCTCGACCGCGCAGTACCTGCAGATAGGTTACCAGATGTCGGCGTCGTGAAGAATTCTCCAGCAGAAAAAACGTAAACGCCCACGCCTCGCTGTAGGAGTTCAGCGTCTGCTGAAAGAAGTACTCGTCAGCAGCCACTAATTTTGCCAGGCTGCCCATCGACCGACCAGGCCGATGTCGCGTTTCAAACCACCGGGATCGTTCCTGATTGATGCGGCCTTTCCGCAGTTGACGTCCGGTTTTTTCCCGCATGCCGGACGGTTCCAGCACCGTTGCGAGGCCTTCAACGAACCAAATTGGCGTTCCGCCGAGGCGGGAATGTATGCCAATGTTATAACCGACCTGATGAGTAGTCTCGTGAATGATGGTGTTGGCAGTATCTCCGGAAACGGCTGCCGTCGCCGCAATCGAAATCCGCTCTCGTGATGTCAGCGTTTGATCCTGCGGCACACTGCTGAGCAGTGACGACGAAGCATTCGCATAACGACGGGACTGAGTGTTTGCACCGTCAACGGCGGACACAAGACTGGCGTCATCAAACAGGGCGACCCGGTTCGTGCTGAGCGAATAGTATCCCATTAATGATGCGGACGGAGTGACGTGGTCCGTCGCACAGTACGCAGCAAACTCCTGCTGTGAGCCGAAAACGACCGCAACGAGGGGCACCTCGGGAGCATGAACCTTAAAACCACGAACACGGTAAAACTGTTCGACGTCGCGAAAAATATTTTCGAACAACTGAGCATAACGGCTGGTTCGCCCTGAGGGGGCGCACACCAGGTAGTGAGTTGTACCAACGACCTAGTATTTTTCGGAAAACTCTTTGCGCAGTTGTTCACGAAAGGTGGTCACCGGATACGGTGAATAGCGAGCCGATACTTTTTCGAAGTCCTGTAGTCTTCCCACGGATAAATGTGTCAACTGCCCCTGCCGGTCCATCAGCGAGCAGGTCGTTGGACTCAACCCGACAATCTTACCTTCGTGAGTGGTTGTTCCATCACTGACACGAATAAGTCCCCCCCTGCGAACGCCGAGGCATTGACAAGGCAGCAAAGTAGTGCAACGGACATTCGATTCGCTGCCCAGCGCACATATCGCCAAAGATGGCTGAGCGTGACGGAACAATATCGGCGATCGGGTTGTAACAGTTGCATCAGTTTCGGATCAGCATTTGTGTATTGCGCGGAGCATGACCAATCCGGGAGCTGTGAAAGGGTACCAGCAGCGTACTTCGCGACACGCTGCCTGCACGAAGAAATCGGAAAGCACCGAACAAGCTGAACGGTTGACGAGGCCTAGTGCAGACAGAACTCCCCGAAGCCTCCTGAATGAATCGCCTGCAAATCTTCCGGTGACGGTGGAACAGTGTGAATCAGCGTACAGTCGTCCCCGGGTCAGCAGGATTCTTTGATGCACAGCGACATCCTGACTTCTCATTGTTCCGTCAGATACGACTCAACAGAAAGTTCAGCAATCCCTGCCGTCCACCATGGATGCTTGAACCGTTCGGCGGCACTCGGTGAATCCCCCGGACGCTCGACACGCTCAGCGACAGGACTTGCAGAAAACAGTGGCCCACGCCAGGCTGACACCTGAATAATATGTATACTTCAAGCACACGGCAGTCTCCCGGGGCTCAGAACGATCGGTTGAATTCCCGATGGTGTGTGGTGACCCGACCGACCTCAGTTTCGAGATATTCTCAGTGAACGAAAGTGTAACTGAAAAACGACTTACTTCGGCGATCGGCAGCATCTGCTGGATTCTTGCCGGTACATTCTCGGCTCTGGTGTTCGCTGATCGCTGGACGTCCCTTGGCCTGAGATTCCCCGACTTCTGGTACACGTCACGAAATTTCCACCTGCTGATGTGTGTTGGCCTGTACATTGCGGGCTGGCTGGCACTGCGCAACAGCGGTGACCCCGAGCCGTCCACCACAGCAACCCCGATGTTTGATTCGCTGACCTTATACACTCGATCTGACTGCGAGTTATGCGACAAGGCCCTGAAGATACTCAGACACTTTGGCGAACGACTGCCGACGATCAGAATCGTTGACATTGACAGCGACCCGGAACTGCAGGAACTGCATCGTGACTGGATTCCCGTGGTTGAAATCGATGGCAGGGTGTATTTCCGAGGCGTTGTGAATTCTACGCTGCTGGAAAGAATGATCCTTGCCCGGGAAGACCGGCAACGATCGGACTCCGTGAGCTCAGACGCGACAGAGCAGGTTGAAGAATGAATCTGCTTGGAATCTTCGCGCGTCGCCCGGACCCTGGAAGAACAAAAACCCGGCTTGCAAAATCAATCGGCGATGATGCTGCCGCCGCCGTGTACGCGGCCTTCGTCGAGGATCTGATCAGCCGCTGCGAGAATCTGGCCGAGCAGTTCATCGTCGCGGCAACCCCCAGCGATCGTCTGACCACCACGTGGTTCCGGTCCCGCGTCGCAGATTCAACGACTGTGGACTTTCAGCCGAACGGAGACCTGGGCGACCGTATCGAATGGTTCTTCCAGCGGGCCTTTGAGAAAGGGTGTAAGAAGGTCGTGCTGATAGGCTCTGACAGCCCGGATCTGCCATCGGCGATCATCAGCAGTGCCTTTCGCGAACTGGATGATTTCGATGTTGTTCTGTCACCTGCGGCAGATGGGGGTTACGTACTTATTGGCCTGAGCAGATATTCGCCCGGCATGTTCGCTGATGTAAGATGGAGCGCCGTCACAACTCTTGCAGATACGTTGCACGCTGCAAAAAAACGTGCTCTTTCGGTCAGACTGCTGCAACTCTGGTATGACATCGACGTGGTCGAAAATCTTGGTACGTTTATGGCCATGCAGTCAGAAAATGATTCTGGGGCTGCAGACTGCCCGGCAACCCACGAAGCCATTGACAGGCAGTGGTCATCGATTGAAGCGGCGTTACGATAGCTATGAGTGAAGGCACCAGACGGCAGGACTGAAACTGAAGCACGGACGGCCTCTTCTGACACAGCGTGTCTGCTGTTCAATTGCAATTGTTTGCCTATAATGTTTTTTGGACATCCACAGAACACCCGTCGATGACGGGATGACCATTGAATAGGGCATTCTTATGTCTGGTGACGAAATCGATCTTTCAGGTTCTCGAATTCTGATCGCCGACGACAACGAGCAGAATCGCGAACTTCTCGACGCCTATCTGGCTGCCGAGGACTATCAGATTCTAATGGCGAACGATGGACGAAAAACAATGGAACAGGTCGATGCTCACCAGCCCGACCTGATTCTGCTGGACATCATGATGCCCAAGATGAGTGGATACGAAGTCTGTGAACAGCTTAAAGCTGATCCGGAGAAACGAAACATACCGGTGCTGATGGTCACGGCTCTGAACGAACAGGGGGACATCGAGAAGGCGGTCAACGCTGGATGCGATGACTATCTGACAAAGCCTGTGAATCAGCTGGAGCTGAAGACCCGAGTGCGATCGCTGTTGCGTGTCCGGCACCTGTCAAATGAGCGGGACCGCCTGCTGGCTTACATCGAAGAAATGGAACAGCAGATATTACAGACGAAAAGCTGACCGGCGGCCGCACGTAGTCCAACGCCGTATACACGATTTACGTCGGTGCCGAAGTAGCCTGCATTGCAGATGTTTGCTGCTGAAACACTCAATCTTCTGGGCGCGACAACCCCACATCTGACTTCGGGCGACCGTTCGAAGGCATGATCAGTGCTCGCTGGTCGCTGCAAAGACTCGCTGCAAAGACTCGTGGTAAACGGGTCGCTGTTCTTCCTAAAGAATTTAGATGTCCCCAGACGCAGATATACACATGAATGACTCCAGCGATATTGTGCGCGTCGTTCTCAAGCCCCGCCGTGCCCAACCATTCTTCGGTCGGCATCCGTGGGTCTTCGAAAGCGCCATTGATGGCGTTGAGTCGAACACGGGGGAAGAACCTGAAGCCGGCACGGCCGTACAGCTCTGGTCGAATGAAGGTCGATTCATCGCGCATGGTCTGTGGAATTCGGCCAGCACGATTCGAGTGCGATTGTATTCCTGGCAACAGTCCGAATTCATCGATGAAGAGTTTCTTGCCGCTCGTATTCATGATGCCGTACAGCTGCGACGGCGATTATTCGATTTAGAGAACGAACGCACCGGCTGTCGCCTGATATTCAGCGAAGCCGATAATCTGTCAGGATTGACCGTTGACTTCTACGGTGGATTTCTACTGGTCCAGTTTACAAGTCTGGCCCTGTATCTGCGGCGTGAACTGATTATCGGAATCCTTGCTCGTGAACTGACTCCCAGGGGAATCTGGCTGCGAACAGAGAAGGGAATGCGTGAAGCCGAAGGACTCGAAGCGGTCGATGGATTGATCGCCGGGGACGAACCGCCACGACCTCTGTTTATTGATGCTCACAGCGTCGAATACGGCATCGACGTGGTCCAGGGGCAAAAAACGGGGTTTTACCTGGACCAGAGAGACAACCGCCTGGCGGCAGCTCGTTACATGTCAGGCCGCCGCATCCTGGATGGATTCTGTTTTTCAGGCGGATTCGGGCTCACAGCCTTAAAGCGGGGTGGAGCAACAGCGGTCCTGGGAATCGACTCGTCCGAGTCAGCGTTGAAGCTGGCGACAGCGAATGCCGAGTTGAATAACGTCGCCGAACACTGCGAATTTCGCCGTGGGGACGTGCGGGCCGAACTTGAGTCTCTTAAAGAGCAGGGGGCCACATTCGATGCTGTAATTCTGGATCCACCACGGATGGCCAGAAGTCGCGGCGGTATCGGTCGCGCCATAAAAGGATACAGCCGGCTGAACCTTGCTGGGCTGAGTCTGCTTCGACCTGGCGGAATTCTGGTTACTTGCAGTTGCTCGGGACTGGTCTCAGCTGACGAGTTTCACGAAATGATCAGCAATGTTGCCAGGACATCCGAGCGAACAATTCAGATTCTCGAACAACACTCTCAGCCGTGCGATCATCCGGTATCAGCGACGTGCGCGGAGACCGAGTATCTAAAAATGCTGATATGCCGAGTATTGTGACGCATGGGGCAGGACGGCCCGCGAATCCTGCAGGCAGTTGTTGGTTCGTACAGTCAGGCATGACAACTTCAGGCAGTCCTGCCAGCGAAGCAGTTCGTCAGATTTTGTTTTCCGAAATCTGGTTGCCCCGCGAAGGTATGGCATGCACGGAAAGTGACTACAGCGAACAATGCTGACGTGTGGCCGCAGCGAACGCTGCTCCATAGTCGTTTCGTTACTCCAACCAGCAAGGACCGACTACGACAACGCGTAAACTGCGCTATTCTCAGTCCTTCAAATCGACTGACACGGGGGCATGGTCACTGACAGTCAATCCACCTTCCCGGTGAATCGTGGCGGATACGAAGCGTTCACGAGCTGCGGCATTTGCCACGAGGTAGTCGATCCGCCAGCCGCGATCAAGTTCTCGTGCCCGACCTCGGTTGGACCACCACGAGTACGGCCCCTGTACGTCTCCAAAGTGTTCACGGGCGAGATCGTGCCAGCCGGAATCAAGCAGTTCGCCTAGCCATTCCCGTTCATGCGGCAGAAATCCGGATGTCTTCTGGTTGGCTTTGGCGTAAAAAATGTCCTGCTCGGTGTGAGCGATATTCAGGTCGCCGCCAAAGATCACCGGCTGCGAATTGACGGACGTATCGGCCCACGGTCGAAACCGGGCCATCCAATCCTCCTTGACGCTCTGTCGTTCCGGCTTTGATGAGCCGGAAGGAAGGTATACGCTGGAAACGGTCAGGCCCTCGACGCTTACCGTCACAAGACGACCTTCATCGTCGGCATCAGATTCAGAGGCACCGGTCGTTGCGACATCGAACGGAATACGCGACCAGATCGCCGTCCCGGAATAGCCTTTTCGTTCCGCCGGGTGCCAGACAACATGCCAACCAGCCGGACTGCGCCACTCCTCATCAAGCTGTTCGGGCAGGACTCGGATTTCCTGCAGCAACAAAATGTCCGGACTGATATCACTGAGATGGTCTGCAAACCCCTTTCGCAATGCTGCTCGAAAGCCATTGACATTCCACGTAGTAATTCTCACACGAAAACCTTTTGCTGGGACGTTGATTGATTACCAGAATTAAGTCAGATACGGAAGATTCGTCCGCCTGTACTGACGTGTCACTCTGACGGATCACCCGGTACTTGATATCAGGCAGGCTGACACGTCCCACCGACGTTTAATCTACCTGATCGTCCGCTGGTATTCTCTACGTCGCCTGCGTCATCGACAAACAACAGACGAAACGCCTGCACCTGCTGTTACCAATATTGCCCCCCCGGGGCGTGTTCTATTACAGCGCATGCATCTGTGCAGAGAATCCGGTGACCGTTCAGCCGATCACGCTGTAGATTCTTTGAGCGAAATCCACCACGTCCATTTATCGACCGGTTTCCGTTACGTCGGCGTCAGTTGCTGAAACATATCAGAGATCATACGTTCAAGCTTTGTGCCGCCATCTGCCGCCACCTTCAGAATGGAGTCTATGTTCGCAGGCTCTAGGGCGTCCGGAAGGCACATATCAGTGACGATGGAAAACCCAACCGTCTTCATACCGGCATGATTGGCAACGATGATCTCCGGCACGGTAGACATGCCCACAACGTCAGCTCCCATCATTCGCAGCATTCGGTATTCAGCACGCGTCTCCAGATTCGGCCCGGGAACAACGATCAGTACCCCCTTGTGAGCCGAGATCGACAGCTTCAATGCTGTCTGCCGGGCCGTTTCGATCAGGTCGCGGCTGTATGGCTCGCTCATGTCCGGAAAACGGGGGCCCAGTTGGTCATCGTTAACTCCTCGAAGAGGGTTGTCGGGCAACAGATTGATATGGTCTTCCAGAATCACTATATCCGCCAGCTCGTATTGAGGATTCATCCCCCCCACGGCGCTGGTGACGACCAGGGTTTCAGCGCCCAGAGCTTTCATGACTCGAACTGGAAACGTCACCTGTTGCAGTGAATAGCCTTCGTAGTAGTGACATCGTCCATCCATGGCCACAAGGGGGATGCCATGCAGACTGCCGCATACCAACTGACCGACATGGGAAGGCGCTGTTGACCTGGGAAAATGAGGGATTTCATCGTACGGAATCCGACAGGCCACGTCGATTTGTTGAGTGAGCCCGCCAAGACCTGTCCCCAGGATCATGCCAACGGCAGGCGTCTGCGGCCAGTTCTGACGTATTCGTTCCACCGCCTCCGAAGCCTGCTGGCAAATGTGCTGCATCGTAAGAACGCCTTTGCGGCCGCTGACCGCCCAAAAAGAAAAGACGTCCCCGATCAGGGACGCCCCGAAAGCCAGCGAACTGCTTCATGAACGGAGTTACTGGCAGTGTGGATATCAACGCTGTCACTGATCAAAAGTCGCCATCGTCGTCGTCGTCGTCGTCGTCGTCGTCGTCGTCGTCGTCGTCGAAGTCGTCGTCAAAGTCATCTTCGTCATCGTCATCGTCCAGATCACTGTCGATATCATCATCCAATTCGTCATCATCATCATCATCGAGATCGCCGTCGTCCATCAGTATCGGCTCAGGCGGACCATTGGGAATGTCCTTGACGGACCACTCACGGCACAATTTCTTTGCTGGTATGGAATCCAGAAGTATTGACAACAACATTATTCCAGCCCTCAATCGAGTCTTCAACAAGTCCCATTAAGTGAATTGGGGACAAACGAATTCGGATTGATAATCGGAGCGTCAATCTCTTGTCAACCCCTTGCTGGATTCCGTTTATCGGAAACTCTGCGAATCCTGCAATTAGAGGTGGGGACGACGAACGCCAATCATGTGCGGAGTTCTATGTCCGCACATGCTGTAAAACAGTAGGATCAACGATTCAACGGCTTCTGAAGCACGATTAAACATTTTGAATTCATTGCATGAAGTCCACCGACAGCGAGATTTTGATTGACGATACAGCGTTCTGGGTAGCTACGCGCGGACGTTGTTTCGGACCATTTGATTACCAATGGAGCCCGGACCTGAGAGGCGTTGAGCTGACTTATCAGGGCTCGAAGTTCGGCGAAATCTGTAGCGATGAAGAACTCTATGCAGATCTGGCGGAATTCAATCTCCCAATTTCCGTCTGTGAGGTTGCAGCAATCACGGCAGGAACATTAGCTGTCGGTATCGCCGAAGGACGATGTGTCGAGCAGCGAGTGTCCAACCTGCTGACCCTGCTGGAGAAGTTCGGATTCAGCCGCTTTCGTGTCCGTGACGTACAGTGAACGGACCGAACAAGCGCCTCTGCAAATCACGAGTCAAGCGATGTGCGGCACACCGTGGCCTGGCTCAACAGATCTTCAATTCGAGAATCGTCATGCTCAGCCAGTCCGCTACGAAAGTCAGCGAGCATTCGTTCTGCGGATTGAACTGCAGCAATCACCTGTTCTCGGTTGCCGGCAAGAATTTGCTTCCACAATGCGGGACTGCCCGCCGCAATCCGGGTCACGTCACGGAACCCGGACCCGGTGAGTGGCAGATTCTCTGGTCCGACGACTGATGTTGTTACGGCTGCCATGACATGTGGCAGGTGGCTGGTCAGGGCAAGAATACGGTCATGTTCCCGTGGTGTCATCCGGGTGACATCACAGCCAATTCCTGACCAGAACTCAATGGTTCGTTGAATCCTGCCAACGTCGCCTCCCGATTGCTGCAGTGGTGTGATCACGCACACACGATTGTCGAACAGGTCTGCCTCTGCATTTTCGAATCCACCCGTTTCACCGCCGGCGATCGGATGAGCGCCCACGAACATCCTGGCACTACTCCGGTCCATCATGACCTGGTCGCAAATCTCTGCTTTCACGCTGCCGGCATCGGTAATCAGCACGTCGGTGCCGGCTAGCGAAGAAATTTCACGGACCTGTTGAGCGATCATGCTGACAGGCAGACAGACAACAACCACGCTGCGGCTTTGCAGCATGCTGGCTGTCACCGCTGTCGCCCAGTCGTCCAGTAATCCGGCTTGTTGTGCCGCTGCAAGCCGTTTTGCGGACCGACCGACGCCAGTCACGCGACAGCTTGGGTGTCGGGCACGAATCGCAGCCGCAATGGAACCACCAATCAGCCCGACACCGATAATGATCACACTGTCTTCATCAAATTGCTTAGAAACCTGCGTCATGGCCGACATGATAGGCTTCAGCACAGCCAGTCGCAAATGGTGATGCACGTTGTCGCAGCTTCACGGGCGCCCCTACGCGATGGCCGCCGCTCGACTTTGTCCACACAATATGACAGTTTCTGTCATCCAGAGCTCAATCGACTCAGGATCGAATGGTGGATGCAAGGTCGCCTTGCAGAACCCGGCCAACGGGGGCGGCATCTGCGAATTTTATCGGTCGACCGATAGGGGTAATAATCTCGTCATCCCAACCGATTCCCATGGCATGCATGATGGTTGCATACAATTGCGGAACAGTGATCGGGTCTGTCGGTTTCAGCCTCGCCTTCTGCCCCGCCGTCTGCCCCGAATCATCGCTGACGTGGCTGGCTGTTTCTCCGACCACAAGCCCGGCCTGAAATCCGCCGCCGGCCACGACGCACGAAAACCAGCTGGGCCAGTGATCTCGTCCACCGGCACCGTTGATGCGAGGATCTCTCCCGAACTCTGAGATGCACAGGACAATGGTGGATTCCAGCAGGTCGCGTTCTCGCAATTCGGTTATCAATGTTGCAAACGCAGGATCAAGAATTTCAGCCTGAGTCTTCTGTCCTTCGTGATTGTTGACGTGAGTATCGAAGCCGTTCAGGCACACCTCGATGGCACGTACACCACCTTCCGCCAGGCGGCGTGCGATCAGACAGCCTCGGCCAAAACGTGAGTCTCCGTAAGCGGCCTGAACCGCTGCCGGTTCGTCATCCAGTTCGAAGGCCTTTATCTGCTCCGACGACATCATCTTCAGGGCTCGCTGAATATTGTCCTGATGCAGAGTTTCCTTTTCTGCAGTCGGACGTCTTTTCGTAAACTGGTGCGATAACAGATCCAGCCCGGTCCTGCGAAGAGCCAAACGGCTTTCTGAAACTCCAGCCTTCAGGTTTGTCAGCGAGCGGCCTGGATCGAAGACGCGAAACGCATCCCATTCGTTTCCAAGGTAGCCGCCACGGGGAAAAAAATTATCGCCGCCCAGAGAAACATGCTGTGGGATTTCAACCTTGGGATCAGGCAACTCGTGAGCGGCAATCGCCCCCAGCGAGGGGTAGACCAGAGTTGGCTCAAGGCGATATCCCGTCTTCACATAGAATGCACCTCGAGCATGATCTCCTTCCAGGGAAGTCATTGACCGAATCAATGTAACGTTGTGCATTTGTTCCGCCGACTGCGGCAGAAACTCAGATATCTGCAGGCCTTTTTGACTGGTGGAAATGGCCTTCACCAGACCACCAGTTGGAGTTCCAGGATGCGGATCCCACGTCTCCAGCTGACTCATACCACCATTCATCCACAGCGTGATGAGAGATTTGGGCCGATCGGTGCTGCGTTTGGCCGCAGCCTGGGTGGACATACCCGGCATGGAAAGCGAAAGACCGCAGGCGGCCATCGTTCCAAGGGCGTCTCGACGGCTGAATACATTCCCATTGCGATTTTTCATTTGAGCGTCTTTCCCTGATAGTTTTTTTCCTGCGACTTTCACGTTTCAGTTCAAACGTCCGGAGTGTCTCTCGAGTTCAGGCAGGCGGAAGTCGGTAACTCCAGTCGCACAGTCAATATCATCTCGTGCCGCTGTATCATTTGTTCCACGAAAAATCCGGGCTGTTGAACAGTACCCAATACAGATCACGAACGACCTCATTGCGGGAACGCTCGTCTTCAGCGGAAGCGTCGAAACTGTTATCCGGAGACTCTGCGGCATTCTCATTCGCTCGTTCGGCTACCTGTAGTTGCTGCACAAAGAACTCGCGTTCCTCGGTACTCGGCAAACGCGTCAGACATGCCAGAAAGCAGTTCTCCACGACTGCCTCATTGTCGCCCGAATACCGCATTATCTGGCCTGCTGCCGAAAATGCTCCGGTCTCCGTCAGGCCACGCGTGAACTTTCCGTTCATTCGCAGTAAAGCCTGAGGAATCGTTCCGCTTTGCTGAAGCAGTTCGTCATCTGTCGCGTCGCCATATTCCTTCAGGAAGTCGTTTTCATTCGTAAACTTGCCAAAACGCACAAACAGATGGGACGCTTGATCAGTCGTGCGAATGCGTCCGGCCTGATACATCGACCCGATCATCTGCTCAGGGCGCAAGCGAACCAGAGGAAACACGGCCCACTCCTGACTCATCTGAGAGTACAGATCGTCGTCGGCCCAGGAGACGTCAGATCTCAGCCGAAAGGCGTCGGATAACGCGATTGTTCGAATCAGAAACTTCAGGCTGCCGTTGTGGCGACGGAATTCGCGGCCAATAACGTCCAGCAGATCGTCAACATCTTCGTCCGGGTGTGCGAGATCATCGACAGGATCGTACCAGGCTCGACCGAACATCAGCCCCCAGATTCGATTTGAGATCGCTCGTTCAAAACGTCGGTTGTCCGGGTGAACAACCCAGGCTGCCAACTGCTGACGACGAGATCCTTCACGATCAGACCACTCTACGTTAAACGGTACCTGAGGCTCAACCAGACGTCCTTCTTCTTCGCCCGGATCAATAACTTTATAGACCGTTGGCTCCCCCTGTTCCAGAGGACGATCGATAACGCCGCCGGGAGTCACGCGCGCCTGACCGTAAAATGCAGCGAGACCTTCAAAGTCCTGCTGCTTCCAACTGTCAAACGGATGATCATGGCACTGAGCACAATCGATACGCTGCCCCAGAAAGGCACGTACGGTGCGGCCAGCCAGCTCGTTTTTGTCAAGACCTTCGCCATCGACAAAGGCGGCAGTGATGAAGTTGGAAGCCGCATGGCTTGTCCACAACCCCTCTGCCGCAATCAGATCGGACGCCATTTCGTGCCACGGACGATCCATCGTCAATTGATCACTTAACCAGTCTCGCAGCCGATCTCGCCGAAAGATGATAAACTGTCCCGGGTCCACTCCTGTCAGAACTCGTTCCAGCCGATCGGCAAAATAGGTTGGAAATCGCGGATCGTCCAGCATCCGCAACAGCCAGCGTTCGATGCGATCCGTGGACGTATCGGCTTTGAATGCAGTCACCTCTTCCAGCGAAGGTATCGTACCATGCAAAGCCAGCGACAAGCGTCGATACACGGTCAGATCATCTGCCAGTTCCGCAGGTTCAAGACCTTCGCGGCTCCAGTGACTGCGCAACTGTTGGTTGACGGATGACACGGATTTGTCGATTCGCTGCTCCGCGGTCAGGCGTGGAGGAGGCGACGTGAGCGGCGCTATTTCTCCCGCTTTGATGACAAGCAGCATCAGTGCGCCGACAGCGACGGCGCAGAACACGACGGCAAACGGCTTCATCGAAACGTGCCTCTCTAGTCGGACTAAACCACAGCAGGAAGATCCTAAGAATACTTTGTCGCCACCGTTCACAGGTCATGAATCCATGGAATCCGACAGAAATTCGCTGTAAACGGTCCTTTCCTGGCATCTGTTTCCAGGATTCGTCAAATTACAGCGAACGCTCTCGTTCAGCATTTCAGGACTGCAGTCGCCGGAGTTTTCTTATTGCGTGCCCTGAGGGTCCGCAGGGCAGATGCAGCCACAGTGTGCGGCTGCATCTTCGTGCGTTGTCGAAAGAACGTCCAATGGACACCTTTTCACCCGAAATCAACGATGCGGAATCGACCGACGGGACGTTGACGACAGACGTCCAGCGATCGGACGTTCCGATAATGGAGCAGGACGTTGACAACGATGACCTGACAATTCCGCTGGGACCAGGCGTGTTCCCCGGTATTCGCAAACCATTCCGCAGCCTGTGGTGGCTGTTTCACGTTCTTCTGGGCGTCGGATTCCTGCTGCCATTGTTGGCCGGGCTGGCGGCAATTCCCGGATTCAGTCTCCTTTCGCTGGGCGTCATGCTTGCCGCTCAGACGCAGGTAGCGCGAAGTGGTCGCCTGCGAGACGGGTTTCCATTATTGCCTGTTGCCACGCGAATCGGCACAATCGGATTGATGGTGCTGCTCTTCCTGGCGCCCATCATCATGGTGTCGTCAGTGGCTGGCGGCCAGCGGGTGGTTTCTCAGCTCTCGGGAATTCCGAGCAGCAGTTTGAGCGCCGTCACGCTGGTTCTGCAGATTGTCATTTTTTCGCACCTGATGCTGGCGATTGCCAACGGCGGTTCGTTCACGTGTTTTCTCAGGCCGATTCGTAACATACGACAGTTACGCAAACGTCTTCGCTCCGGAGAATTTCCCCCCGCAGTGAACCTGTGGACGGATCGTCTGACCGCAATCTTTCAACCATGGCATCACTTCGTGCTGGCGATGAAAGCCGTTGGCGGCGCTCTGTGCTGGCTGACGATTCCAACGGTACTGCTGGGCATGTCGTCCACATCTCCGCACGAAAATCCCGGCCTGCCTGGATTCCTTTCGTTCGTTGGCGGAGCATTAATGATTCCCGTCGCTGCCTGGCTGCCACTGTTACAGGTGCACCAGGCCACAACCGGTCGTTTTAAGGCCATCTTCGAGGTACGGGTGGTCCGAGAAATCATCTGTCGAGTCCCGATCCGCTGGGCGATTGCCACTGTCCTGTTGTATGCACTGGCAATACCGCTGTATCTGTCAAAAGTAGTGCTGCCGCCCGCCGATGCCTACTGGTTGTTCACGCCGTTGTTCATTCTGGTGATTTACCCCACGCGACTGCTGATCGGCTGGGTCTATGGAATGGGCGTGAAAAAGGAACAGCGGGCCGCTCGGCTGGTCCGATGGCCCACTAAGGTTTTTATGGTGCCACTACTGGGACTGTACAGCTTGATTCTGTTTGCAGTCCCGCTGATCAGTGAAGCCGGTCCCAAAGCGATGTTTGAAAACCATGCATTTCTGCTGCCGGTGCCCAGTGGAGATTTCGAGTAGATCTCGCCTGTGTGCAGAATCGTGTGGCTTCAGCACCGACCGCTTATGATCTAAGATCGCGTTCCGCAACGCAGGCAACAGCGTGATTCACCGAAGCATGAAGATATGCGAACTCAGTCGTACCGCCGAATTTCGATTTTGATCGCCTGCGGCATTCTGGTGCCGGCCATAGCGATGTCTACAAGGGCTCAGGAACCGCCCTCCAGAAGTGTCGCGGCGCCGCAGACTTCACGGGAATTCTCGGCAGCAGATGTTGTCGCCATTCAAAACTATGGTCAGGCGATTGGTGTTGCGGACTGGCTGGGACCACTGGCTCCTGTGGCGTTATCTCCATTTTTCGGGATCACCTGCCTGTCGGCAATGGCGTTGTACGGACAGGACTGGTTTGCAGCAGATAACGCGTTGCTGAGAGAAGGATCTCCACTTCAGGACCCCGTGTTTTCTGGGTGTTTCTGATCCTGACGTTGATCACGTCCATTCCTCGACTGACAAAGGTCAGCAAACCTTTTGCGCAGGCCGTTGACCAGATCGAAACATGGGCTGGCATCATCACTATGTTGACCCTGAGATTCATGGTTCGCGCCGAAACTCCGGACGCCGCGGAATTAGCCGTCATTCACATGGGCTTTGTATCCTTCGGCACTGACTCACTACTGATGATCGCCGCGATAATCAATATTGTGGTGATCAACACCGTCAAGTTCATTTTCGAGATGCTGATCTGGATCACCCCTGTTCCGACGGCCGACGCGATCTTTGAAGTGGCCAACAAGACGATGTGCGCAGCGTTGATGGTCGTCTATGGTTTCAGCCCGACGCTGGCGACGGTGATTAACCTTGCCACGTTTGCAGTCGCGCTGGTGCTCTTTGGCTGGGCGTATCGTCGCCAGATTTTCCTCCGCGCGGTTATGCTGGACACAGTGTGGGCCATGTGCGTTCCGCCGAAAGCGGTTTCAGAGAAACCACTCATCGTATTTCCCGTGTCGGCGATCGGACCATTCCCAGCGCGCGCTCGGTGTACACTGACCAGCACCGACTCTGGCTGGATTCTGAGGCACGAACGAATTTTTCGCGGCGACCTGGTACTGGAAGTCTCCGCCGACGAATACTCCGCGGATCTTAGTCCCGGGTTTATCACTAACTGCATACGGCTTCGTGGCGAAACGACTGCAAACCTGACGTTCAGCCGCTGGTACAACGCCCTGCTGCCGGAACTCGCCACTTCGCTGGATGTCACATTTAACAATTCGAATACAGCCGCCATGCAGGATAGAGCAGGCCTGAAAGCGGAACTTACGTAAAGTCGCTTTTCGTGCGAATACTGCCGTGGGCTCATCCGGATTTCCGACAGATCGCGCCCCCGGAAAAAAATTCCGAGCTGTTTGTTTCCTTCGCTGTTATGCCAAACTGGCATTCCTGTCGGCTGACGCTATCCTCGACGCCTTCTGACTTTTCCTGATCTGCTGCGAGTTACCTGAGCAATGACTTTCAATTCCATCCGGCCGTTCGTCCTGTGTCTGATATTTGCCTTCGCCAACACGGTCACATCCGCGGCCCCCCCTGCCACTGCCGCTGCCAGGACGCTGAAGGTGCTGATTGTCACCGGGGGGTGCTGTCACGACTACCCCTTCCAGTCGAAGGCTCTTCAGGATGCCGCGGCAGCACGAAAAGTCAAAGTCGACTGGACGATCGTGAACGCCGGCGGCAAGGGCACTTCAGCGCAGATCGACTTGTACAAAGACGAAAACTGGGCCAGAGGATTCGATGTGGTGATCCACAATGAATGCTTCGCCAAGACCACAGATGAAGACTACATTCGCAGCATCACGAAACCCCACTTTGAAGGCACGAACGCAGTTGTAATCCACTGCGCAATGCACACGTATCGAGACACGAAAATCGATAACTGGCGACAAATGCTTGGCGTAACAAGTCGGCGTCACGAACATAAAAGCAATTACGTTGTGAAGAACGCCAAACCTGATCATCCTGCCATGAAGGATTTTCCAAAGGAGTGGACCACTCCGAACGACGAACTGTACGTAATCGAAAAAATCTGGCCAAACACGGAAGTCCTGGCGACTTCAGTAAGTGAAAAGACAGGCGACCTTCACCCGGTCATCTGGGCCCACGAATACGGCAAGTCGCGGGTCTTCGGCACAACCTACGGACATGCCAATGAGACGTTCGAGGACAAAGTGTTCCTTGATGTCGTCATCAACGGCTTACAGTGGGCCGCTGGCTCGTAACCAGAATGAGCTAAAGGCAGGCTGCACGCCTTTACGGGCGCCTCGGTCCGTAGAACGATTCTCTTCCGACTCTTCAGTCTTTCGTGACTTCCTCATGTGACGCCGGAACAATTACCTGTTCTGCTTCCGCCCTGGCATCAGCAAGTTGCTGCTCCAGCACGGCAGGGTGCGTAAATTGATGCGAGTCAGCCATGGTCAATGGTGTCGGGCCTGCATCAAGCGTCTTCTGGCGTCGACTCTTGTAGAACGGCAAACGGAGGTCTGCGAACCGCACTCCATCGTAGATGGAGCCCCGCTGCAATGGTCCGGCACCCATCACCCATGTATCTTTGGCATCGCTCTTGGAAATCGCAGAACCGGATTGCCAGACGGGAGTCCCGGTCTCCCGGTGATACCCAAACACCACGATTTTCGATGTGGACAACGCCGAATTCCGTTTGCCAACGCTGATTTCCGGAATGGCGGGCACAGGCAGACTCGACACGACCGACGCCGCCTGACTGATTGCATTGCTCGCCGGCAATCCGTATGTAACTTCCAGGGAATCGGTGCCAAGAGCACCAACCCGCGCTTCCAGAACGTAGTCGGCTTCGGCTTTACTGTCCTGAATCAGGCAGCCGGAGGTCGTAAGTTTATGTCGCAACGCACTGACGATGTAGTCCGAGTTGACGAACAGCACACCTTTCACAGGCTTGATGTACGTGGTGTCAAGAAACACCGTTCTTCCGGCCAGCACCGCAAAATCCAGTTTGTCGACAGTGCGGTCCACAGAATCAGACAGCAGCAGTTGTTCAGTGCCGGTGCGCATCTGAGTCGTACCGCAACCTGCGGCGACAAACAGCAGGGTCAGAAGCATGAGATCGCGAGTGTCAGGGCGCATGAGTCTCTGGGGCGTAAGAGCACAAGTGGGGGAAAATCGGCCACAGAACGGCCGAGCGGGCCAGACAGTCTAGACGTTTGTGGCTCCGGCTGTTGTAATTCCTTTAGCTGATTCGGCCATCTCGCACGTTTTCCCTTCGAATTTACCAGGGGAGTTCGGCAAAAAATGCCGAAGCGGAATACAATCATTGGCCATCGCAGCAGTTGTCGATCAAAATAGAACGTACGATTCACAAGACACGTCGCTCCCACCTCGTACGACACACCCTCCAGTCGTTCTGCACACAATACCCTCCGAAGGCAGACAGTGATGTTATCAGTGGCTGGCCACAGCTTCCAACACTGCAAAGGGATATCCCGCCGAACGTTCCTGAGCGCTGGGGCACTTGGCTTCGGCGGCCTTGCTCTCGCGGACTTGTTGCGCGCGGAACAGGCGGCAGGAATCCAAACGTCGCGCAAGGCTGTAATCAATATTCACCTGGACGGCGGACCGTCGCAACTGGACACCATCGATCCCAAGCCCGAAGCTCCGTCGGAGTTCCGCGGTGAGTTTCATCCAATTCAGACCTCCTTGCCCGGCGTACAGATCAGTGAACTGATGCCAAGGGTCGCCAGCCTTGCCGACCAGTTTGTCTTCATTCGTAGTCTTGTCGGTTCCGCCGGCCGACATCACGCTTTCCAGTGCCAGTCCGGTTTTAACGAAAAGTCTCTGGAAGCCTTTGGCGGTCGCCCGGCAATGGGCTGTGTGATTTCCAAACTGCTGGGCTCACCCGACGACGTGACTCCTGCGTTTGTTGACCTGATGCAGGGCCGGCCACTCGTTCGAAATTCCGCGAGGCCGGGCTTTCTTGGCCCGTCGTATCAGCCATTTCGGCCCGACATGTCGAAAAGGTTTCCCCGCGAACTGGAAGCCGGCATGAAAAACGAATTGGCTCGGCTGGGAGAGGATCAGACGGTCAGCCTGAAACTGAATGAGTCGCTTTCCCGCAGTCGACTCAAAGATCGCCGCACTCTGTTGGCAGGATTTGATCAGATCAGGCGGGAAGTCGATGCGTCCGGCATGATGAACGCGATGGACCGCTTTCAGCAGCAGGCCGTCGGCATTCTGACATCGGGAGAATTTGCGAACGCGATGGATCTTAGTCGCGAGGATCCCGCCACTCTGGCTCGGTATACCGGCCCTACGACCAGTCGCGGTACGCAGTCGACGACCAGCGAGGGTGCGAACAGTGTACACAAGTTCCTGCTGGCCCGGCGTCTGATCGAAGCTGGTGTACGTTGCGTCAGTGTTTCCATCAGCGACTTCGACACGCACTCTTCCAACTTTGATCGGCTGCGGCATCTGATGCCAATCGTGGATCACGGTCTGTACGCGCTGGTGACAGATCTTCAGGAACGCGGCATGTTGGACGACGTAACGATTGTGGCATGGGGTGAATTTGGTCGCACGCCGAGAATCAACAACAAGGGCGGGGGCAGGGATCACTGGCCCCGAGTTGGACCGGCGCTGCTGGCTGGCGGCGGCATGACCACCGGTCAGGTGATCGGTTCGACTGACCGAATCGCAGGTGCTGCCACATCGCGCCCTGTCCGCTACAAAGACATCGTTGCGACGTTGTATCGAAACCTGGGACTGGATGCCCGTAGAATCACGGTCGATGACCCTCAGGGGCGGCCGCAGTACCTTCTGGACGAAGGAGAACCTCTGCACGAAGTGTAAGCTGACTCACGTTTATCAGATGACACTTAACGTTGATTACCACAGAGGCTCGACACCACAGAATCAGACAACCCGTACCATCATGCTTAATATCAAAAGCCCATCTCACCGCAGCATCTGTGACGGCATCAGTCGTCGTCGTTGCATCGAAATCGGTTCGCTCAGTGCATTCGGGCTGACACTGTCGCATCTGCTGCAAAACGAAGCCGCACAGGCAGCGACAACTTCCTTTCGGAAGGCATCACCTCGCTCTGTCATCATGATCTGGCAGCACGGCGGACCATCGCAGCTGGACACTTTCGACATGAAGCCTACGGCTCCGTCGGAGTATCGAGGTCCCTACTCACCCATCCAAAGCAGCCTGCCGGGATTGGATGTCTGCAACCTGATGCCGGAACACGCCAAAGTGATGGACAAGTGTTCGGTCATCAGAAGTTATTCACACGGCAATGGAGACCACTGGGCGGCAGCTCACTGGATGCTGACCGGACGGCTGGGGTCGACAGGGTCTGACCGCAGACCACGACAACCGTCCATGGGTGCTGTGGCGTCGCACCTGCTGGGACCGCGCCGCAAGGGCGTGCCTGCCACAATCAACATGAACGACGGCGGCTTTGGTTATCACGGCGCTGCGTGGCTGGGTGTTGCTCATAATCCGATGCGAATTGGCGAAGACAGCTATGGCAACGAAGCTGGAAGGTTGCCCACGGCTGATGCTCGAAGCTTTTCGCTGGTCGATGGCTTAACCACCGATCGCGTCATGAACCGCGCCTCGCTGCAGAAACAATTCGACAGGATGCGTCGCGACGTCGATCAGCGGGGCGTGTTCAACAACATGGACGACATCGATCAACAGGCGATGGACATCCTGCTGTCCGGCAGAGCCCGAGAAGCATTCAACCTGGAGCATGAAGATGAAAAGACTCGACAGCGATATGGCGACAGCTGGGGCGAACAGGCGCTGATTGCTCGTCGCCTGGTCGAAGCGGGAGTACGGTTTGTGTCGTTGAACACAGGCTACTGGGACGACCATGGAAATATCAAAGGGCGACTGGACGACAAGCTGCCGCGTCATGACCGCGCTGTCGGCGTACTGATTCAGGACCTGCACGAACGAGGAATGCTGGACGACGTTCTGGTGGTAACAGCCGGAGAATTCGGGCGCACCCCGAAAATCAACGGCAACGCAGGTCGAGACCACTGGCCGGGTGCCCAGAGCATCCTGTTTGCCGGTGGCGGTTACCGTCATGGACAGGTGATTGGCAGTACCAACGACAAAGCAGAGCACCCAACTTCGCGGAAGATCGGTGTAGAAGATTTTTGTGCCATCGTGTACCACAGTCTTGGGCTGAAAGTCGACGACACCATCACCGACCTTTCGAATCGCCCTGTGCATCTGGTCCCTGCCGGCGAAGTCCCGCGCGAGATGATTTAACCGGAATCCAGCCAGGCCAATGCCTCGGCAGAGCCTGTGGCATCGTCGGTCCCTGCAATTCCCCCGCCGCACGAACGAAGAAATGCGATGTCACCTGAAACCGTCGCAATGACTTCCACGGTAGACTTCAACGACGTTGCCGTCATTATCCCGGCGCTGAATGAAGAACAGTCGTTGCCGCTGGTACTGCGTGATCTGCCAAACGTCGCTGCCATAATCGTGGTTGACAACGGCTCACACGATGAAACGGCAAAGGTCTCTGCAGGCAGCGGTGCCATCGTGGCCGAGGAAGCGGATCGCGGTTATGGATCAGCCTGCCTCCGTGGACTTTAGAAACTCGCCGAACTGATCGCCCAGGAATCGATTGCACCCGATATTGTCGTGTTTCTTGACGCGGACTACAGCGATCATCCGGATGAACTTCCACGGGTCGTTGATCCGATTCGTCAGGATGCCGCTGATTTTGTGATTGGCTCACGGCTGACCGGATGTCGAGAGTCCGGTGCCATGCCACCACAAAGCATTTACGGAAACAAGCTGGCCTGTTTTTTGATGTGGGTACTGTTTCGTGTAAAACACACGGACTTGGGACCATTCCGAGCAATTCGATACGACGCTCTTCAGCAGCTGAACATGGTGGACCGCAACTTCGGCTGGACGGTCGAAATGCAGATCAAGGCAGCGAAACAGAAGCTGCTTACGGTCGAAGTACCCGTGTCCTATCGCAAACGAGTGGGGGTCAGCAAGATCAGCGGTACAGTATCTGGTTCGATCAGGGCAGGGTACAAGATTCTCTACCTGATCGCGAAGTACGGTCTGCTGAATGGTCAGGCCGCGGAGCCGGTTGATGAGTCAGAATGACCCGGCACCGTTTCGAACCGAACAGATAAAACTGCGACGTCTGATATCGATTGGGTGCGCGCTGTCAGCAACCTGTCTTTGCCTGACCACACTGTCGCAGTGGTTCTCGTGGTACACACCGCCGTCAGGTCGTCCTGTCTGGACGTTTCTGGCTCTGATGACGACAGCGTTCGTCCTGCATCTGTGGGCGGTGAAAATCGCGGTCAGATTGAAACGAAACCAAATCGCGCTGCGATGGATCGTGCTGTTCGGTCTGGGTTACAGGCTTTTGTTGCTGCCGTCACACCCCATTCAGGAAGCTGACATTTATCGCTACATGTGGGACGGGATTGTGACGGCCGACGGCCAGAATCCCTATCGATTCAGTCCCGGCGACGTGCTGAACGCCACTGCCGGCGATTGCGGCCCCGACATGGAACAGTTGATCCGGCTGCGTGACTCTTCCAGCGCTATTCGTACGACATTGAGTCGCGTTCATTTTGCCCACTTGACAACCATCTACCCACCGGTCAGCCAGGCAGTGTTTGCCGTGGCGGCGGCAGTCACACCGACGAGCGCACCCGTGGAATTTCGACGGTTTGTCACAAAGCTCTTCATTGTGCTGTTCGACATATGGGTCATGTTCGGTCTGCTGGCGCTACTGCAGCACTTTCGAAAACCGCATGGCTGGCTGATCTGCTATGCATGGTCTCCCCCCGTCCTGAAGGAATTCGCCAACAGCGGACATCTGGATTCTATTGCAGTGGCATTCACCGTGTGGGCCGTGGTTTTCTGGTCACGCGCGCTGCAGCAGAAATCGGCGATGCACGTGTCGGCGGCCGCAGTCTTACTCGGACTTGCGATTGGAGCGAAACTATCGCCCGTCGTGGCCGTGCCGGTAATCGCGGTCAGCGTCCTGAGGCATTTTGGACTCCGACAGTTTGTGGTCAGTGGTGTTTTGGTGATCGCTGTATCCATCATTTCGCTGTGGCCGATGTTGGCAACCGGAATTCAAGTGCCGGCTGTGGAAGCTGCAGCGCCCCCAACCGCCTATGAAATCTCTACCTCCAACGTCGGCGATCCTCCGCTGCCGGCCGACTTTGAGGAAGTCACACGCAAAGCAGACACAGATGCTGAAGTCTCAGGACCGTTGTCAGAAGGCCTCGTCCCTTCAGAAAACCGGGACTCAGTGTCAGAATCTGTCACAGTATCACCAAATAACGCGACCGGTGACGGTCTGACGGCGTTCATGGGGTCGTGGAAGATGAACGACCTTTTCTTTCTAATTGTCAATGAGAACCTCAGTCCCGGATCCGCAGCATGGTTTTCGGTTCTGCCTGACAAGAGAAAGCAGCAGATTATTGCGCCTTTCCACGACTGGACGAATCGCTCCGACACACATGCTGCCTTTCTTTTTTCGCGTGCAATTACGGCAGCAATTCATGTCCTCATCACAGCGTGGCTGGCGGCGGCATGGCGTGCGGATCTACGTCAGCTGCCGGGTCTTGTGTTTCTGTCGGTCGCCTGGTTCTGGCTGCTGCTACCGACTCTCAATCCATGGTACTGGACGTGGTCCATGCCACTGCTGCCGTTTGTTCGACTGCGAAGCTGGTTATTAATGTCCGGCTGCGTCACTCTGTACTACTCACGATTCTGGTTCCAGAACACCTGGGGGGCACCTCTGATTCCTGGAACAACGTATGACGGAAAGACGTTCTTCAACTTTGTCGTCGTCTGGCTGGAGTACGTGCCTCTATTGGTCATTCTGTGCGTTGAACGCCACAAACGCTCCAGCCGCCAATCACGCTGGAGAACCAGGAGACTCCGAACATAGTCGCCCGCCACGGTGTCAGTCGCGAAAAGATCAACTCATCCTTAAGACATCCGGAGATACTCTCCAATGACGCACGAAATCGTCCCCACAGGCGAAGCAACAGCAATTCTGCCGACACCAGATTCGGCAACAAAACCGATTACGGTGATCGGTACGGAAGCCATTCGAAGCACATTCGACGATCTCTGCCTGCAGCAGGCAGTGAATTCGCGATTGGCTCCCGGAGTGACGGATCTGGTTTTGAATCCCGACGCGCACTGCGGTTACGGTGCGCCTGTCGGATGTGTGATGACGTCGCCAACTCACATCTATCCGGGTCCAGTCGGCGTGGACATCAAATGTTCGATGAGCCTGCTGCAGCTGGACCTGCCAGCCGACCAGATCATTGACAGGCCTACTCGTCGATCTCTCATTGACGCTGTCTGCGAACGTACGCCCACAGGAGCCGGTCGAGGTCAGCGACACGCGAAGAAGTCGCGCTACGTCGGTGAAAGACTGGGCCGTCAGCTATTGATCGAAGGCGCATCAAAGGACGTCTGCCAGCAGCTGGGAATTCCATTCGACTGGACTCGACACTGCGAAGATTCATTCCACGTTGGACACGACGAAACAGCCGGTGCGCTGGCTCAGCGACTGGACAGGCACCTTCGTAATGACAACTTCAATAAGCGTTTCAGCAACAAGATGCAGCAACTGGGGTCCTACGGGGGCGGCAACCACTTCGGCGAATGCGAAGTCGTGGAAGTCTGCGACAACGATCGATCCCGCAGAGTGGCGGATCGATTTGGTCTGAAGGATGGCCGCGTGGCATTTCTGTCTCACTGCGGATCACGAGGTATTGGACACGACCTGGCGTCCGGTCAGTTCAAGACACTGCAGCGCCACTTCGAAACGTGGAACATACCCCTGCCGGGCGACGACCGCCAGCTGGTGTACGCGCCCCTGGGAACACCGGAAGCAGATGCATACACTGACGACATGTCGCTGGGGGCGAACTTCGCCACGGTCAACCACCTGTTAATCAACGCACTCGTGCTGGAAGCGTTTCAGGAAGTGATTCCTGGAGTGCAGGGCAGGCTCGTATACTTTATCAGCCACAACATTGCTCGGAAGGAACTTGTCGGTAACTGCATGCCCCGAAGCGACGCAAACGATTCAGGTAGTCGGTCAACGAAGCCCGCGAAAATGGAGTGGGTCCATCGCAAAGGAGCGACGCGCGCATTTCCGGCCGGACACCCTGGATTAAAAGGGACGATGTATGAAACGACCGGACATCCGATTCTGCTGCCGGGAAATCCTCAGGCAGGGTCCTGCGTGATGGTGGCAGATGAAGGAGCAGCGGCCAGCTGCTTCAGCGTCAACCATGGCGCCGGACGTGCGCTGGGACGCAAGCGTGCATTCCGGGAACTGGACCAGTCTGCCGTAGACAAGTCGTTCGAAGATGCCAACATCCTGTCCAACTGCCGAGTTTACCCGCGAGACGAAGCGCCGGCCGCATACAAGAATTTCAACGAAGTCCTGCGCTCTGTCAAGTCCGCCGGGCTGGCCACAGAAGTAGCCAGGCTGAAGGCCCGCTTTGTCATCAAAGACGGCGACAAGGCGGATGACTAGAGCCGTTTACAAATTGACGGAGCCAGTTCTGGCTCGTGGGAGCGGCCATGCTGCTATGGAAACACGTCAATCGCGGCCACAAGACAGCGAAATCGCTGTAAGTGCTAACGCGAACATGTACTCGACAAGGAGAAGCAGAGGGCACTGCACCAGAGTTAATCCATCATTCAGCAGTGTCACTGCCTGAGGTGGAACTTCCCGTGTCACTGCCGCTGCTCTCTCCGTCGGCTGGCCCGCCTGTCGAATCCGTAGCGTCGCCACCGTCACATCCGACGCAGGCCACACCCATGAAAATTGCGAACATGGCAACAGTAGATTTTCGAGCCCAGTCGTTCAGCATTAAACTATCCTCGTATGTTTTTTGTGATCGAATTGTCGAGAACGCCAACAGCGTAAGTTATAGCTCATCCGGTGCAACACAAAGACGGCAGCCGTGTGATTCATCTCACACGGCATGATAAACCGGCCTGCATTTGACAGGATCACCCCCAATTCCAGTCCGTCTTGGCCTGCAGATTGACGATGCGATCGGCAGGCCATCGTCCGCTGTGCAGCTCAATGACGGTGTCAGCCGCCATGGAGAACATATCCCGAAAGGACTCGCAATCCAGCCCGGCAATATGGTTGCTCAGAAACACGTTCTTCGTATGCAGCAACGGACTTTCCGCCGGCAACGGTTCCACTTCGAACACATCCAAACCAGCACCACGAAGCTTTCCCGACTCCAGGGCGGCGCAGAGATCAGGTTCGTCAATAAGCT
The DNA here is from genome assembly GCA_029247265.1 of Fuerstiella sp. Lineage (GTDB taxonomy): Bacteria > Planctomycetota > Planctomycetia > Planctomycetales > Planctomycetaceae > Fuerstiella. The sequence continues at coordinate 8,837 of JAQWLN010000164.1, read as the reverse complement.
GGCCACGGGCCGTGTTGATGAGAACTACCGAATCCTTCATTTTTGCAATCGTCCCGGCATTGATCATCCCTTTGGTGTCGTCAGTAACGGGAGTATGCAGGCTGATGTAGTCTGACCGGAGATACAACTGGTCAAGCGGCACGATTTCAATGCCGTGCTGCTGTGCAAAGTCAACGGGGGCGTAGGGATCAGATGCAATCACATTCATGCCAAGTCCGATGCCTCGTGTGGCCATCGCCTGGCCGATTCGCCCCAGTCCGACAATCCCCAGCGTGCTGCCCATGACCCGAGGCCGAGCCTGTCGACTCCATGCACAGTCGCGCACACATTGATCGGCAAACGGAAATCCTCGAGCGATGCCCATCAGCAGAGCGACCGCGTGTTCCGCCACCGCATCATGATTTACACCAGGTGTGATGGAAACAGCAATGCTGCGACGATCACACTCAGCAAGATCAACCGCGTCAAACCCCACGCCCGTTCTGGAGATGACTCGCAGATCCGGACAGCTGGCAAGCAGTCTCGGCGTGTACGGTTCCGCGCCTGCGATCACAGCCTGACATCCCTGAAGCGCGGCGGCGAACGAAGTTTCGTCCCAAAGGTCCACATCCCGGTCAACAACCTGACATTCAAATCCGGCGGCTTTCAGTAATTCGAAGTGGGGTCCTTCTTCGCCACTGAGAGAAGTGCACAGAACTTTAGGCATCGATTGATTTCCGTGGTAACAAGCTGCAGTTCGTGGACCAGCCGGGACGGCAAAGGGCTGCAACCGGAAGCGGCTGAGGGCCCCTGTCATTGTAGTGCATACCACAGCACGAAAGAACGGTGCGCCGGACGGGCGGTGTCCATCAGCCTTTGATCGCCGCGCGATCCGGCGTCACGGAGATGCGTGCCACAATCCCGCCGGCGATGGCCCCGGTCAGATGGCCGTCCCACGATATTCCCGGTCCCACCGTTGGCAGCACTCCACCGATCAGTGTGGCACCGTATGTGAAACCGACGAACACAGCGATCGCCAGTGCCCCGAGCCGGCCTTCTCGAAATCCCGCCACGATGAGAAACGCAATCAGCCCGTAGATCAATCCACTGGCGCCCACATGGACAGTGTTTCCTGTACCGAACACCCACAGTAACGTACCGCCCAGCACGACAATCTGTGGCACAATACGGTAAGTACTGGCTCGCGATCCGGCCAGCAGACACAGCAGCACGACCAGGGGCACGGTGTTGCCGATCAGGTGATTCCAGCCTCCATGCAGAAAAGGCATCGTGACAATCCCCGTGAGTCCGGCTGACGACCGCGGCGAGAGGCCAAAGTCGTTGAATTCAGCCTGGAAGAGCATGTTGAGGACAAACACCGCCCAAATGATTGCGACGAATGTTGCCACTCCATGAAGCTCTTCGACGATTCGATGTTTCATCGGGCATTCTCGAACGTAGCTGAATCGAAAGGACACGGCAGCGAAGCAAACGATAGCCTCTCGCAGACGCATCACCAAGCTATTGAGAGTTACTGCTGTTCACCGGAGACGGTCGCTTCAGTCAGCATCGTTGCGGCAAACGAATACGTGGACAATGATGAAAACCGTCAGTTTCGGAGGCCCGCAACGAAGCAACGCGCAGAAACCGTTTTGGCGCACAACAGCTGGCCAACATGCTCGGAAAGGAACACGGCATTGGCAGAACTTAATTTAAAAATCCAGGGCGTCCGGCATGACGCACCGTCGACTTCTCAGCCTCACGCCATAACCATGTAACGGATGCAGGCGAGTCGGCCTCGGCTAGGCATCCTCGATGGTCACGACCTGCATCCTCAATGTACCGGCGGGGATCTCAGCCTCGAATTTGTCTCCGACCTTCTTGCCAATCATGGCCTGAGCCAGCGGGCTGGACGTGAGGATCTTCAGAATATCACCGTCATAGTCTTCTTCACCGGGGCCCACCATTTCATAGACCTCTTCCATACCGTCAGACAGGTCCTTGACGGTCACTCGAGAACCAAACACGACCACGCCCTTGGGCATATCGGCCTTATCCACGATCTCACAATTGGACACCTTGACTCGTTTTTCGCCGATCTGCCGCTCAACATGCGCAAGGTGCTCGCGTGCGGCATGGTATTCCGCATTTTCTTTCAGGTCACCTTCCTCGCGCGCGAGCTTGATGCGTTCGAGAATTGCTGGTTTCTGATCCTCAAGTTCCTGAATCTCAGCACGAACCTTGTCGTAACCTTCCTTTGAGATTGGCTGACGTTCCATGACGGGACCCCGTTTGTAGTGTTCTTAATATGTCTGTTTCAGACAGCAATTTCGTTTTGTCAGGACAACAGAGACACAACCCTTCCGCACGAGTTCGCTGCGGCCCATGGCTGATGTCAAGTTCGCTGAATAACTAACAACAACGGCGGCTGGAAGTGAAAACTTCCAACCGCCGTGTCTCTATGCGTTATGACTAAAGTATACCTTTGATCAGGGAAAAGGCTATCCCACATCCTTCCACTGACGTGTCTTCGCACTTTCCAGGACTGCATCGCAGACCTGTTGGGTTTCCTGAGCTTCTCGGAACGTCGGACTGCATGGCTCGCCGGTTTCGACACTCTTCAGGAAATCGGCGACCTGATGTACAAATGTGTGTTCGTAACCGATCTGCAGTCCAGGCACCCACCACTTATCCATGTACGGCATGTCATCATCGGTACAGTGCACCGAACGCCAGCCTCGAACCACAGAATCATCAGAGTGATCGAAATACTCCAGGCGATGCAGGTCGTGAAGATCCCAGCGAATCGAAGCATTTTCGCCGTTGATTTCCAGCGTATATAAAGCCTTATGACCGCGAGCGTAGCGAGTGCTCTCGAACAGGCCGAGCGACCCATTGCCGAAGTGGCACATGAACGTGCAGGCATCGTCAATTCCCACGGGCTCGACCTTGCCGGTTTCTATATGCATGCGTTCCTTGACGAAGGTCTCCGTCATCGCGCTCACGTCGGTGATGGAGCCATTCAGCCAGATCGCCGTGTCGATGCAGTGAGCCAGCAGGTCGCCGGTCACGCCGGACCCGGCTGCTTTCACATCCAGACGCCACAGTGCGGCACCGCCCTGCGGCAGCTCTTCATTAATCGTCCAGTCCTGCAGGAAGTTGGCTCGGTAGTGAAATATTCTTCCCAACCGACCTTCGTCGATCAGTCTCTTGGCAAGACTGACAGCCGGAACTCGACGGTAATTATACCAAACCGTATTGGCAACACCCGCCTTTTCGACGGCTGCGATCATGGTCTCGCCTTCTGCCGGATTCAGCGCGAGTGGTTTTTCGCAAAGAATCATCTTGCCGGCTTCGGCTGCGGCAATCGCGATCTCCGCGTGTGAGTTATTGGGCGTGCAGATGTCGACCGCATCGATGTCGTCGCGAGCGATCAGAGCACGCCAGTCAGTTTCGATACTTTCGTACTGCCACTGGTCAGCAAATGCCTGAGCATTTTCTGCGTTGCGTCCGCAGACAGCTTTCAGAACAGGACGGTACTCCAACTCAGGAAAGAAATCGTTGACTCGCTTGTATCCGTTGCTATGAGTACGGCCCATGAAGCCGTAGCCGATGAGTCCGATGTTGAGCGGTTTCTGAGGCATATATATGTTCCCTTTTTCAGGTGGATCTGAATGATCTGTCGTTAACAGGAAATGACCAGCGGACTGACGTATCTCGAAACTGGCCTGATGAGTTGAACACTCGGACGTCTGGTTACGACCAGCTGCCAGAGTCACGGACCTTGATCATTGAGTCAAGGATCGTATTCCACGTGGACGGATTCTGCAGCATTTCGTTCGGGAACATGCATCCATCCCAGCAGATATGCTGCATGCCACGTTCGGTGGCGCCTTCCAGCCAATACCCCGCACACTTGACGATATCCAGCTTACCGTTCGGGTCGTCGGCCGGGCAGTGCTTGCCGGTCTTGTCGTGAGACCCGGCGCCGTGGACCTCACCGTCGTTCTGAGCCACGTGGAAATCGATCGTCCACGGCCGCAGCTTGTCGGTCATGGTCTTGTAACCCGCGTAGAACTCTTCGTCGCTGCAACCTGATTGCACAAGAGCGTGTTCCGGAGCGTTATAGCCCAACGTGTACAGATAGGTGTGAGCCAGGTCTGCCTGGAAGCCCAACGATTCCGGCATGCCAACTTCTTCCAGCAGATCCAGCATATCTTTCCAGCTATGCATGCCAGCCCAGCAGATTTCACCTTCCGCTGCCAGACGTTCGCCGTGATCGGCTGCGATCTTTGCTGCTTCTTTGAACGTCGCTGCGATTTTTGAGGTGTTGGCCTTGCTGTCCTCACGCCATTTTTCAACTCCAAATTCAGCAGAATCGATCCGGATCACGCCGTATTTGCGAACACCGTGATCGTTGAAAATACCTGCAATGCGGCAGGCCATCTTTACAGCATCCAGAAACTTGCCTCGAGCTTCATCGTCGCCCATGGCCGAATCACCAACCGTTCCCGGCCATACAGGAGCGACAAGTGAGCCGACATTGAAGTTGTAACCGGCAATCATGTCGGCGATCTGTCGGATTTCGTCGTCGCTGGCTTCAGGATTGGTATGTGGCAGGAATAGAAAGTAGTCAATGCCGTCATACTTCTGACCGTTGACTTCAGCTGCAGCCGTCAATTCCAGCATTTCCTTCAGGCCGATTGGCGGCTCCTGGCCTTCTTCGTCGCCTTTACCAACAAGTCCAGGCCACATAGCGTTGTGAAGTTTGGGTGCTGACATGTTACAGGTCTTTCCAGATTAAAATCGTTGTTTAAAAAAAACGGAATGGATCGATGATTTGCCGTCCGGGCTCACTCAGGTCTTGTACGCCCCCATTGCCGGGGCATCAGGCTGAGCGTCAGGACCAAAGTAACGAAGACCTACCAGCGGCTCGGTACCCGTGTTTTCGAAAGTCACTCCCTCAGCCGCTCGGCTGGCAACGACGAAGACTTCATCTTCAGTCAGTTCGCCGAAGCGAATCATCACGGGAGACTGCAGATGTATGTTTTCTATTTCCCCCACACCCTGAACCGTAATCCAGGAGTACGCGCCACCATCCTTGATGGTACATTTGGCTCCGGGCTGCAGAGTCAGTTCCTTGGCAGTGAACAGCTGCTTGTCGCCGACTTTGCCGTAAACGACCCACTTGTCGCACCAGCCGTCGCCTTCTTCGCTGACGATCGGTTCAAGGTAATTGTTGTCCTTGAAGTCCCGATCTACATTCCTTTCCCAGTCCAGAGCATCAACGATATAGGTGTTATCGTCGTGGTGCTCTTTCGGGAAATCCCTCGTCAACAGGCTGCGGGGAACTTCTCGACCTTCGACCAGATTCTGGTACATCGCGAAGACATCGCTGCCCCACTGTGGCTCGTAGGTCACCAGCGAACCAGGTGCGTGCAGCACACACGGTGGTATCAGCCAGCCCGTCCCGGGTTTCAGTCGATAGGCCTTCGACAGATCCAGCAATCCGTTTTCACCGTCGTTCCAGCGATCAAGACAGTCGATCACATCCTGCTTCGTTGTCCCCGGTTCCAGGCCCATAAACGTATACGGAAAATTGTTGCCGACCTGGTTCATTTGCGGCGGGAAGTAATAGCTTTCCGGCTTTCCTTGCTGTCCGACCAGTGCCGCCTGCTCGGCATTTTGATGCATGTGATGGGGGATGGGCCCCATGTTGTCAAAGAATTTTGAGTAAACAGGCCACTTCTGGTAGGTGTTCCAGATATGTTCGCCGATAATCTGATCCTTCAGTTCCGCGACCACATCTCGCAACTGAAAACGTTCGCCGTTGTGCACGCAGTATGACAGGCCTTCGTCTTCGTTACGGTTTTCATTGGCCGCTTCGGTCGTGGACCCGAACCAGCGTTCGTCAATTCCGCCCCGATTCATGCCCAATGCGTAATAATCATTCGGATGCAGCTTCAGGCGGCGGCCGGGCTGCAAAAAGTATCGAGGGACCCAGGTGGGGGCGAGTCGAAGAATTCCTCTTCCGGCCGTCAAAGCATCAGACGCAAGTGAAGCGACGTTTGCCACGTTAATTGAGATGCCTTGTGTATTGATCATGATCAGCGATTGCGGATTGGCGACACCCCGTCACCAGCGACTGATTTTTGGTTGATTTCCCCGAGCATCCTCGTGCGCGGAAGGGCAAAGCATTCTGACGGCATTAAGCAGGTTTGAAAAGCAAACACAGCATTTCCCTGCAAATCTCGTCTATACGAAAGTAAACGAAGGAGAATCAGGGTAGTTGTGGAGCTCTGAAGCCGTAATAGAATGGGGACCGAACCTTATTTGTCGGGATTAGTCTGTAAAGTGTGGCAACCTGTCCCTCGACACCGGTGGGTTCGTAAAACGGACTTCATCCCGGTAATCGTCGCTTTCGCGGCCAAACTTTGGACTTTGAGGCTCCGCCGGAGGCCATATTTCCAGGAAGCCGAGTCTGTCGATAAAAGCAGGGTGTCTGACAACAAGACTTCAGCAAATTGTACCAACGGGCAATAAGATGGCGAAAATTGCGATACTCGGAGCCACCGGATACACGGCCCTGGAACTGTTAAAAATTCTGGCTCGTCATCCGCAGGCCGAAGTCACGGCACTGACAACTCGTCAGGAGACGAAACCGCACATCACTGAAATCCATCCCTCTCTGACGGGACAGTTCGACCTTTGCTGCGAGAATCTGTCAGCAGAAGAAGTTGGTCGTCGAGCTGACCTCGTCTTTTGTGCATTGCCCCACACGGCCAGCATGGAAGCCGTTCCGCAGCTGCTGGACGCCGGTTGCCGCGTCGTGGACCTGAGTGCGGATTACCGGCTGAGCGATCCTGGTGTGTACGAACAGTGGTACGGTCACGTTCATACCGATCCAACTCGATTGAACAACACGGTTTACGGACTGCCTGAATTGTACATGGACCAGATTCCGGACGCTGACCTGGTAGCGAACCCGGGATGCTACACCAGCACTTCCATTCTTGGCCTCGCGCCGCTGCTGGCCAGCGACCTGATTGAACCGAATGGCATCATCATTGATGCCAAAAGCGGTGTCAGCGGAGCGGGTCGAAGTCCGAAACTGGGAACGTTGTACCCCGAATGCAACGAATCCGTCACCGCCTACGGCATCGGCACTCATCGGCACACGCCCGAGATCGAACAAATCCTCACCGACATCGGTGGTGCAGCGGTGCAGGTCGCTTTCAATCCACACCTGATGCCAATGGACCGAGGCATTCTGTGCTCCATGTATCCTCGCCTGAAATCACAGAAATCAGTTGAAGAGCTGCTGACGGTGATACGCGACTTTTACGCAGATCAGCCGTTCGTTCGCGTTGTCGAACACATTCCCGCCACAAAACATGTCGCTCACACAAACTTCTGTGACATCTCGGTCCGCCTGAACCGCGATCAATTAGTCGTATTCTCCGCGACGGACAATCTGATCAAGGGTGCCAGCGGAGTTGCCGTGCAGAACATGAATCTGCTTCTGGGACTGGACCAAAGGACGGGAATGCTGCCGTGCTGAATGGTCTCCGCGATCGCTGACGGACAAGCTGCGCACGGCGAGCACGATGTCCATTGGACGTATCGCCCAAAGGCCCCGCCGAACTCTCAGTCAAACGAATTCGCCCACCCGGAAATCGAACATGAACAGCCCGTTACTACCTGCCGGCTTCACTGTATCCGGCACTACTTGTGGCATCAAAGAGAGTGGAAAGCCGGACCTCGCTCTGTTTGTCTCGGAGTCTCCAGCCGCTGTGGCCGGAGTCTTTGCCACAAACCGAGTCCTTGGTGCACCGGTGATCGTGTCCAAAGAACGAGTGCCCTCCGAAACCGCTCGAGCGGTAATTATCAATTCAGGCAATGCCAATGCATGCACTGGCGAACAGGGTCTCAACGACGCCCGACGAATGACGGCCGACGTTGCCGCCTTCCTGAATTGCAGTGCGAACGACGTGCTTGTGTGTTCGACCGGCATTATCGGTGTCACTCTGCCAATGGATGTCATCGCCGCCGGGGTTCCGGCAGCCATGGAAGCACTGGGCACGTCCAGCAACGGCTACAAAGCTGCTGCCACCGCAATGATGACCACCGACACGTTTGCCAAACAGGTCGCAGTCGACGTGGAACTGAGCACCGGTACGATTCGAATATCCGGCGCCGCCAAAGGTGCCGCCATGATCGCTCCAAACATGGCAACAATGCTGGCGGTCGTGATGACGGACGCAAAGCTAAACGCCACTCAGTGTGATGAAGTGCTTCGACATGGTGTTGATCGTACGTTCAACTGCATCAGCGTCGACGGTCACATGAGCACCAGCGACACAGTGCTACTGCTCGCAAATGGAGCTTCGAACGCCGCTCCCGCAGCGGACGACGATGAACACAAACTGCGTGACGCTGTGCAGCAGGTTTGTGAAAAGCTGGCCACAGATATCATCCGTGATGCTGAGGGAGCCGAACATTTTGTGATCGTCGATGTCGCCGGCTTCGAAACTCGCGAAACGGCGTTCAGGATCGCCAAAGAGATTTCCGAAAGTGCTCTGGTAAAAACAGCGATCACCGGAAACGACCCGAACTGGGGACGAATCACTTCCGCTGCGGGGTACGCAGGAATCGATTTTGACACGTCGTTCCTGTCACTAAAAATCAACGACGTCGAAGTCTTCAAAGCAGGAACACCCGTTCAATATGACGAAACCGCACTTTCGCAGCAGATGAACGACAACCGAGAGGTTCGTCTGCAGCTGGAATTATCCGGTGGCCCGGCCTCAGGCACAGACTCCGTCCGATTCTGGACCAGCGACCCGACTCAGGAATAT